>JBIOWI010000222.1:0-13458 GCA_044868325.1 Hyphomicrobiaceae bacterium | reverse complement strand
GCGATGATGGTGAGCTCGACATCGAAGTACCACAGGATCAGGAGCGCCCCGAGGCTCGCCGACGGCAGGCCCGACAGGATGGTGATCGGGTGGATGAAGCTCTCGTAGAGGATGCCGAGCACGATGTAGATGGTGAGGATCGCGGCCAGGATCAGCAGCGGCTGGTCGCGGAACGAGCTCTCGAACACCTGGGCGGTGCCGGCGAACTGCCCCGTGATGGAAGCCGGCATTTTCACCTCGCGCTCCAATTCGCGCATGGCCGTGACCGCCTCGCCCAGGGTGAAGCCTGGGGCAAGGTTGAAGGTGATGGTGACGGCCGGCAGCTGGCTCTGGCGGGCGACCGAGACCGGGCCCGGAGCCAGCGTCACGGACGCGATCGAATCCAGGCGGACCTGCTGGCCGGTGCTGCTCTGGATATTGATCTTGGAGAGGACGCCCGGGTCGAGCGTTGTCGCTTTGTCGGTCTCCAGGATGACGGCGTAGTCGTTGGAGGGCGTATAGACGGTGGCGATCTTGCGCGAGCCGAACGCCGAGTAGAGCGTCGAGCGCACCACGTCCATGGTCAGGCCGAAGCGGGCCAGGGCGTCGCGGTCGATCTCCAGCCTCAGCTGCCGTGCCCCCAGCGTCAGGTCGCTCGTCACGTCGGCGAAGCCCGGCGCCGCCTTCACCCGCTCGATCAGCCGCTGCGCGTTGTCGTAGAGCTCGGCCTGGTCGACGCTGGTGAGCGTGTACTGGTAGGCGGCGGCGCCGCCGCGGCTGCCGATGCGCAGGTTCTGCAGCGGCACCGGGAAGGCCCGAATGCCGGGGATATCGGCCAGCGACCGCCGCAGCCGGTTCTGCACGTCGCTGATGGTGCCGCGGCCCGCCCGCTCGCCGCGGCCCTTGAGCTGCACGAAGATCGAGCCCCGGTTGAGGGTCGGGTTGAAGAAGGTCTGCTGGACGTTGGAGTTGACGTACAGCACATCCGGGTCCTGGCGGATGCGCTCGGACACGGTGCGCTGGCGGTCCAGCATGGCCTGGAAGGAGATGTCGGGGGCCGCCTCGGTGCGCACGATGATGATGCTGGTGTCCTCGACCGGCATGAAGCCCTTCTTGACCACCCCGAACGCCCACACGGTGGCCACCATGGTGCCGATCGTGACGACGATCATCAGCGCGGGCACGCGCAGGGAGGCATCGAGCGTCACTCGATAGAGGCGCGCCATCAGATCGTAGCCCGCCTCGAAGCCGCGCGAGAGCAGGCCCGGCCGCGGCTCGCCCGCGTGATGCGTCTTGAGCATGCGCGAGGCCAGCATCGGGGTGAGCGTCAGCGAGATGAACCCCGACAGCAGGATCGCGAAAGAGATGGTCATGGCGAACGAGAAGAAGAACCGACCCACTACGCCGCCCATGAACAGGACGGGAATGAACACCGCCACCAGCGACAGGGTGATGGACAGCACCGTGAAGCCGATCTCGCTCGCTCCTTTGATGGCGGCGTCGAACGGCTTCATGCCCTGCTCGACGTAGCGGACGATGTTCTCCAGCACCACAATGGCGTCGTCCACCACGAAGCCCAGCGCCAGCGTCAGGGCGAGCAGGGTGACGTTGTCGAGCGAGAAGCCGAACATGGCCATGCCGGCGAAGGTGCCGATGATGGAGAGCGGCAGTGCCAGGGCGGGTATGAACGTTGCGCGCCACGTGCGCAGGAAGGCCAGGATCACCAGGATCACCATCACTGCAGTGAGGATCAGGGTGATCTGCACATCGTGCACCGAGTCGCGGATCGATATCGATCGGTCGCTCAACACGCTGAGATTGACGGTGGGCGGGAGCAGCCGCTGGAACTCCGGGATGGCCGCGTTGATGGCGTCGGTCACCGCCACTGTGTTGGCATCGGGTTGGCGGTTGACCGAGAGGATGATGGAGCGGGTGCCGTTGTACTCGGCGCGCGCCTGGTCGTTCTCCACGGAGTCCTCGACCGAGGCGATGTCCTCCAGCCGCACCGGGGCGTCGTTGCGCCAGGCCACGATCAGCGGCTTGAAGAAGGCGGCGGTCGGCGCCGCCCCTTTGACCTCGATGATGTAGATCTGTTGCTGCGTGCGGATGCTGCCGACGGGGTCGATCCTGGCCTCCCGCGCCACCGCGCTCCGGATCTCCTCCACCGAGATGCCGCGCGAGGCCAGCGCGTCGAGGTCGTACTTGATGCGCACCGCGCGCTTCTGCGCGCCCTGGATGTTGATCTGCGCCACGCCGTTGATGGTCGAGAGCCGCGGGCTCATCACCTTCTCGGCAAACTCGTTCATTTCCTGGGACGGCGCCGTGTCGGAGGTGAGCGCCAGGAAGATGATGGGCGCATCGGCGGGATTGACGCGGCGATAGGATGGCGGCGTCGGCAGGTCCTCGGGCAACGACCGGGCGGCCACCGAGATCGCCGACTGGACGTCGAGCGCGGCGGCGTCGATATTGCGGTTGAGGTCGAACTCCAGGGTGATCTGGCTGCTGCCCTCGGTGTTGAGCGAGGTGATCGACGTGATGCCCGCGATCGTGGCGAATTGCCGTTCCAGTGGCGCAGCCACGGAGACGGCCATGGTGTCGGCGCTGGCCCCGGGAAACAGGGTGGTGACGCTGATGGTCGGCACCTCGATGCGGGGGATGGCCGCGATCGGCAGCTGGCGGTAGCCGAAGAAGCCGGCGAGCAGGAGCGACGCCATCAGGAGCGTCGTCATCACCGGGCGGCGGATGCAGACCTCGGAAATGCGCATGGGTCCCCTTCCCGGCTAGCCGCGGCCGTCCGCCCGGCGATCCTCGCCCGGCGGCGCCTTGGCCGGCTGGCGCCGCGGCTCCTCGATCGTCACCGTCGTCCCCGGTGCGAGCCGCAGTTGGCCGTCCGTCACTACGCGGTCGCCGGCGGCCACGCCGCTGCTGAGGAACACCGTTGGCCCCACGATGCGCTCCACCGTCACGACCTTCGGCGTCACCTTGTTGTCGGGCCCGATGACCCACGTGATCATCCCCTGCTGGGCCGGCAGCACCGCGCTGGTCGGCGCCGACAGCATGCGCGACTTGACCTCGACGGTGAGCCTCACCTCCACCGCCTGGCCGGGCCACAGCACCTCCTCGGCGTTCTCGGCCTGGACCTTGAGCGCGATGGCGCCTGTCTGCTTGTCCACCTGGTTGTCTATGAAGGCGATGGTGGCGGGCACCACCGTGCGTTGGGCCGCAGGCACCACTACCTCAGCGGAAGCCTTGGCCGCGAGCGCGCGCCTCACGGCGGGAAGCTCGCGCTGCGGCAGCGAGAAGGTCGCCAGGATGGGCCGGGTCTGGTTGATGGTGACCATCGGCGTCGCATCCTGCGACCGCACCTGCGCACCGAGCTTGGTGGCGAGCCCGCCCGTTCTGCCCGTGATCGGCGCCCGGATGGTGAGGTAGTCGAGCGCGGTCCTCTGCGAGTCGAGCTGGGCACGGCCGGAGGCGATGGTGGCCTTCAGCCCCTCCACTGCAAAGCGCGCCTGGTCGAGCGCCGCCTCGGTGACCACCTGCTTGTCGATGAGCTGCTGGCGCCGCGACAGCGTGGCCTGCGCATCGCGCAGGCTGGCCTCGTCCTTGGCGATGCCGGCTTCCACCTGCGCGATCTGCGCCTTGACCATGCGCTCGTCCAGGCGGAACAGCACACTGCCCTCCCTGACGAGATCGCCCTCGCGGAACGCCACCTCCACGATCTGGCCGTCGACCCGCGGCCTCACCGCAACCGAGGCCAGCGGCTCCACGGTGCCCGGCGCTGCAAGAACGACGGGCATATCCGCTTCGACGACCGTGGCTGCGGTGACCGGCGCGGCCATGCCGCCGCGCACCTTGCCCTCTCCCTTGCCGCTCGGCTTGCTGGCCGCCTTCGTCGGTTCGACCGGGGCCGGGCCGTGGTTTGGCGCGGTCCAAAAGAAATAGGCCGCACCGGCAATGATCGCGGCGGCCGACAGCGTCACGCTCACGGCAGGCGCCACGAAGCCCATGCGCGACCTTGATCCACTCTTCGTCATAGCCACCCGCACCCCTGGGCACCTGCTGCCTGCCGGCGCCGGGACGCACGAGCCTCCCGACCTCGAACTTGAGCAGTCTAGGGCCAGCAAGCGCCATAGGCGATGGGGTGGCCCGGAAATTGTTGCATGCGCCATGCCAGCGCATGCCTCGCGACCTCCCAACGGCAGCGCAAGCCGGCTTCCGTCGCCGGCAATCTTGCGGCCGAGGATGCAGGAACGCTGCAGCCCGCGTGCATAGGGTCCGCCGAAGTCGCCACCAGCTAGCGCACGGCCTGCATCTCTGACCGCGGCGCCAGCTGCAGCTCTGCCGCGCCGAGGGATGCGAAGTAGGCCTCGATCCTCAGGTCGCTGACATCGGCCAAGCGGGAGGGCTCCCACCTCGGCGCATGGTCGCGATCAATCAGTGTGGCGCGCACGCCCTCGTAGAAGTCGTGGCCGACAATGAACCGGCAGGCGAGGCGATAGTCCTGCACCAGGGTGGCCCTGAGATCGAGCCCGCGGGCCTCCCGGACGTGCCGGTGCGTCACCTTCAGCGAGGTGGGCGAGCGCTGCGCCAGGTCTTTCAGCACGCCTTCCGCCCACACCCGCTCCGCACCGCGCTCCGCCTCCAGCGCGGTGAGGATCGCCTCCATGCTGTCGCCGCCGAAGCAGCGGGCGATGGCCGGCCGTAGGGCGTCAAGCTCGGCGTGACCCGGATCGACGTGGCGCTGATCGAGCAGCGGGTCCACGGGGTCCGCTTCCTTGAGCGCGCCGATGACCTCGGCAAACTGCCCCGCCGGCAGGCAATGCGTAACGAGCCCCAGCCGGTAGCCATCGGCGCGTCCCAGCGAGCGGCCGGTGAGCGCCAGATACATGCCGATCTCGTCTGGGAGCCGCGCGAACGCCCAGGCCACGCCGTCGTCCGGGAACAGGCCGATGCCCGTCTCCGGCATGGCGAAACGGTAGCGCTCGCCCGCCACGCGATGCGTGCCGTAGAGCGAGACGCCCACGCCCGAGCCCATCACGACGCCGTCGATCAGCGACACCGTCGGCTTGGTAAAGCAGTCGAGCTGCCAATTGAGGGCATACTCGGCGGCCAGCATGCGGCGCGCCGCCTCCGGGTCGCGCCGGCCGCACTCCACCATCTCGCGCACGTCGCCGCCGGCGCAGAAAGCGCGGTCGGTCGCCGACACGACCACGACGGCATAGACCTGTGGGTCGCGCGCCCACGCGGCAAAGGCGTCCGCAATGGCGGCACGCATGGCCGCGGTCAGCGCATTGAGGGCGCCCGGCCGGTCGAGGGTGACGATGCCGGCTGCCCCTTCGATGTGGACCGCAATGTCGCTCTCCGGTGCAAATGCGGGCCGCCCCGCTGCCATGGCCAACTTTCGCCCTGTCACGCTCTGTCCTTTCACAGGTTGTCCCCAACCGTGGGCCCGCTTCGCGGAAATGCCACAAAAGAGGCCCGGCTATGATAGTTGTCTAAGCAGTATGTCGTTGTGATTCGCGTTGGGTCGTCCGATCTCAAGGATAGGTATTCCTGATGCCGATGACACGCCGGGCGGCAGTCTTATGTGCGCTTGCCGCCATGTCAGTCCTTTCCCCCGTTGCGTCTGCACAACAGCTCACGCCGATTGGCGCCGGCACCCCTGCGTTGGACGCCCAGCCTCCGGGCGCCTGGCCGGTGGTGCTGACGCCGAGCACGCCCGGCGATCCGGCCGTGCAACTGCAAGTGCAGCCGCAAGAATGGTCCGCCAAGGACATCGCGGACGGCCGCGCCCGCTGTGCCGCTCTCCTCAAGGACCTCGACCTGGTCGCCGAGCCTGCCGAGCCGATTCGCGAGGGCGCGAGCTGCGGCGCCCCCGCGCCCATGCAACTCGTCAGCATCGGCTCGAGCCCGAATGTCATCTTCTCCCCGCCCGCCATACTCACCTGCGACATGATCGCATCGCTCCACAAGTGGCTCACGCGGGACGTGCAGCCGCTGGCCCGCCAGCACCTCGGCGGCGCCGTCGTCGAGATCGCGACCATGAGTTCGTTCTCCTGCCGCAACGCCTACGGCCGGGCCAAGAGCAAGCTGAGCGAGCACGGGCGGGTGAACGCCATCGACATCGGTACCTTCGTGACCGAGCGGGGCGAAAAGGCCCTGGTGCTGGCCGACTGGGGGCCGGTCGCCCGTGAGGTCGCCGCCGACGCAAAGGCCGAGGCCGTGAAGCGGCAGGCCGAGGCGGCAGCCGCGGCACGCAAGAAGGCCCCCGCCGAGGCGCCGCGGGTGGCAACGCCCGAGACCATCGAATCGACCGTCAAATCCTACCAGGCTGGCACCTCCATCCCCCTCGGCATGCCCCGCGTCACCTTCGGCATCCGCGCCCCGGACGCTGCGGACGACCTCTCGAACGGCCTCGGCTGGACGCCGCCGAGCCGGCTGGGCGGACCGAAAGAGACCGATGCGACTGCGCCAGGCCCCCAGACCGGCAAGGCCGCCTTCCTGCACGGCATCCACAAGGCGGCCTGCAGCATCTTCGCCACCGTGCTCGGACCTGAGGCGAACAAGGCCCACAAGAACCACTTCCACCTCGACATGGCCGAGCGCAAGAACGGCAACATCTGCGAGTGACGGCAGTCGGGCGTCGGGCTTTGGCTGTCACAGAAAGAGAAGCATGGTATTCCCGACTGCCGACACCCGACTGCCGCATTTTCAACGTCGCGTGAAATCGCCGGGCACCACCGAGCAGCACGGGTCCATACGCAGCCTGCCGTAGGCCGCCATGAGCTTGCGCGCGCCCTCGCCGTTCTTGTCCATGTAGTCGGCGAGCATCCCCGCACTGCAGGCGCGCCAGTCGGCCACCTGGTCGGGGGTCAGCTCCTTGAGCGTCACGTTCTTGATTTTTGCAAAGGTGCGGGCGCTGGCCTCCGATTCGGGCTGGCGGCTGCGGATTTCGCTCTCCACCGTGCTCGCTGCCTGTGCGATAGCGGCGCGATGGGCGGGGGACATCGCCTGCCAAGTCTTCTCGTTGATGATGAGGAAGAATTCGACCGGAGAATGCACGGTGAAGGTCACGGTATCGGTGAACCTCCAGAGGCCGCGGGATTGCAGAGCGCCGAAGCTGACCACGGCCATATCGACAGCGCCGCCCTTGAAGGCGTCCTCGAACTTCTCGATGGTGATCGCGGACGGCCTGCCGTCGCACCACGCGACAAACTCCCCTGGGAGCTTGCCGGGCGCCGCCACGCGCCGATCCTTGAGCTGCGCCGGATCCGCGACGTCCCGACCCTTGGAGAAGAACACGTTGTTGCCGAGCGAATGCCACCAGAGAACGCGGACGCGGATCTGGGTCAGGATGGCCTCGTCGATCAGCTTTCTGATCTCGCTGCCGGGCATCGCCGCCGCGTTCATCAGGGCCTCGAAATTGAACAAGAAGGGCTGGTCGAGGATGCCGACGACGGGGGCCTTGTACGAGAACTGCTGGGCGGCCGTCATGCCGATGTCAACGGCGCCGGACGAGACGGCGTCAACGACCTGATAGTCCGTGAACAGCTGCGCCTTGTCGAAGATCTCGATGACGACGCCGTTCTCCGACTGCCGCTCCACCTCCGCCTTGAAGCGCGCCAAGCTTCCGCCGAAGACGGGATTGGATAGCGGGAACTGGAGATTGGCCCTGAGCTTGACCTGCTGCGCCCAGGCATCCGGGGCCGGGAGCAGGAGCCAGACCAGTATCGAGCAGATCAGCCGGCCTTTCATCACATTGTCCCCCAACAAACGCACGCAATCGAGGCGGCATCGGCAGTCCGCGCTCAACGCCGCGTGAAATCGCCGGGCACCGCCGAGCAGCACGGGTCCATGCGCAGCCTGCCGTAGGCCGCCATGAGCTTGCGCGCGCCCTCGCTGTTCTTGTCCATGTAGTCGGCGAGCATGCCCGCGCTGCAGGCGCGCCAGTCGGCCACCTGGTCCGGTGTTAGCTCCCTGAGCTTCATGTTGTGCTTCTCGGCAAAGGCACGGGTCCTGCTCTCGGATGCCGTCAGGAAGCCACCGATCTCGACCTCCACTTTGGTCGCCGCCCGCGCGACGACGGCGCGATGGGCGGGCGACAGCGCCTGCCACCTCTTCTCGTTGATGACGAGCAAGAACGCGATCGGCGTGTGATGCGTAAAGGTGACCGTATCGACGAACGTCTCAAGACCGTAGGCTCCGACAGCGCCGAAGCCGGCCACGGACATATCGATCTCGCCGTCCTTATAGGCGTCGCGAAACTTCTCGATGGTCATGACAGCCGGCCTGCCCCCGCACGCCGCAACGAACTCCCCCGGAAGCTTGCCGGGCGATCCCACCCTCTGGTCCTTCATGCGCTCGGGATCGGCGACGTCCCTCCCCTTGGAGAGGAACACGTTGTTGCCAAGCGGATGCCACCAGAGAACGCGTGCGCCAACGTGGGCCAGAATGGCCTCGTCGATCAGCTTTCTGATCTCACCTTCCGGGCTTGCCGCCGCCTTCATCAGGGCGTTGAAGTTGAACAGGAACGGCTGATCGAGGATGGCGACGAGCGGGACCTTGTAGGAGAACTGGTGGGCGGCCGTCATGGCGATGTCGACGGCGCCGAACGACACGGCGTCGACGACTTGATTGTCCGTGAACAGCTGCGCCTTGTCGAAGATCTCGACGACGACGCCGTTCTCCGACTGCCGCTCCACCTCGGCCTTGAAGCGCGCCAAGCTCCCGCCGAAGAGGGGATTGGATAGCGGGAACTGCAGATTGGCCTTGAGCGTGACCTGCTGTGCACCGGCATCCTGTGCCGGGATCAGAAACGATGCCAGCAACGCACAAAACAAGAATCCTCGCATTGCCCCAGACCTTCCTCATTCACCAACTGCAATATCATGACAATAGCGGCGCTCAGGCGAGACAGCAAAGGGCCTCCATTCCCCCTTGCATTCCCGGCCTGCGGGCGCGAAAACGTCGCGGCAGCGGGCGCGATGGGCCGATCGACCAACCAGCAAGGTGTGCCATGACTGCGATGAAACCGCCTGCGCAACGCCATCCCGCCCCCGCTCCCGGCGAGGGCGCTGAGAAGACCGAGCGGGTCGGCATGAGCCGCTTCCCGGCCGTGCGCATGCGGCGCAACCGGCGCACGGGCTGGGCGCGGCGGATGGTCGCCGAGAACGTTCTGACGCCCGCCGATTTCATATGGCCGATCTTCGTGGTGGAGGGCCGCGGGGTGCGCCAGGCGGTTCCCTCCATGCCCGGGGTGAGCCGGCTGAGCGTCGACTTGGCCGTGGAGGCGGCCCGGGAAGCCGTCGGCCTCGGCATCCCGGTGATAGCGCTGTTCCCATACACCGACCCCAAGCTGCGTACCGACGACGGGCGCGAGGCGCTGAACCCCGAGAACCTCGTCTGCCGCGCCACGCGCGCCATCCGCGAGGCCAAGCTCGACATCGGCGTGCTGCTGGATGTGGCGCTCGACCCCTACACCAGCCACGGCCACGACGGCCTGATGCGCGACGGCGAGATCGTCAACGATGCCACCCTGGAGGTGCTGGTGCGCCAGGCCCTGGTGCAGGCCGAGGCTGGCTGCGACATCATTGCTCCCTCCGACATGATGGACGGCCGCGTCGGCGCCATCCGCGCCGCCCTGGAGGCCGACGGCCACGCAAGCGTGCAGATCATGGCCTACGCCGCCAAGTATGCCTCGGCCTTCTACGGCCCCTTCCGCGACGCCGTGGGCTCGTCCGCCACCCTCGTCGGCGACAAGCGCACCTACCAGATGGACCCGGCCAACTCCGACGAGGCGCTGCGCGAGGTGGCGCTCGACATCGCCGAGGGCGCCGACATGGTCATGGTCAAGCCCGGCATGCCCTATCTCGACATCGTGCGCCGGGTGAAGGACGCCTTCGGCATGCCCACTTTCGCCTACCAGGTCTCGGGCGAGTACGCGATGCTGATGGCCGCCGCCCAGAACGGCTGGCTCGACGGCGACAAGGCGATGCTGGAGAGCCTGCTCGCCTTCAAGCGCGCCGGGGCCGACGGCATCCTGACCTACTTCGCCCCGCGCGCTGCGCGGCTACTCGCCCGGCCGTAGGCTTGCCGCGACCCGGATGCACCATACCCCTATCCCAAGGCTTCCCGTGAATAGGCCGCCCGTCGCGGCCTAACGTGAGTCCCATATTTTCCGGCGCGCGCCCAAATCCGTCCAGAGCAGGACCCCCGCTACGATGAGCGGGAAGAGGATTGGACTGGGGATCAGGTTGATCAGTCTATAGGACAAAACCAGCATCGGGAGAGCCAGTCCGTACACGCTGACCGCCAGCGCAAGACCGGTTGAGAGGGCAGCCGGCAGCAGCAGGGCCGCCGCAAAGGCGAGCGGAATGGCGGCTATGGCCATGTCGTAACCTTGTGCGCGCGGGTTCATGAAGACGGCCGCGGCGATCAGCATCGCCCAGCGCGCTCGTCCCTTCACCGGCGTGGCCCACAGCAGCGCCGCCAGCACGCCGTTGAACGAGAACTGCGCGACGTAGGGCAACCAGCCGGCACGCCCCGATGCCACCAGCCTGGCCGCCGCGGCGAATACGTTGCTTCCTAGATCGCCCTGGCCGAGCGTCTGCTGCGTCACGTTGGCGGCCCAGCGCCAGGACGTGACCGGATCGACCAGGAGAGGGAGCACGTAGAAGCTTGCCGCAGCGAGCATCCCCGCGAAGGCAATCGCCGCTTGCCTGATGGAGAAGCCCTGCGCCAGCACGGGCAGTATCCAGAAGAAGATGTAGAACGGCTTGAATACGGCGGCCACGACGACGGCAATGTGAAAGGCCGTCCACCGGTCGCGCTCGAAGCCCGCAACGGCTGTTGCTGCAATCCACCAGTACAGAATTGTGCCATTGTTTGCCGCAGCGAGCGTGCCGACGCCGGCAAAGCCGAACAGCATCAGGAACGCCGCCGTGGCCAGCGCCAGCCGTTCCGGCTCCCCGCCGAAGAAGACGCGACCGAGCACCAACGGAATGCCGACCATCGCGGCGAGATGCAAGATCAGAAGCGTCGGCTTGAGCAGCGGCGCAAGCCCGGCTTTCGCAATCGCCATCAGGAGCCACGCGACCGCCGGCGGCGAGGTAAAATGCAGATATTCCGGCAGGTACTCCGGCGACTCGAAACGGTGCAGCGCGGCTGAATCGTAGGGGTCGATACCTTCGGCCAGCGCCCTGACGGCGGCATCGTACACCGGCAGGTCCCAGAACAGCGGAACGGTATCGCCGATGAAGTGCCGCTCCACGAAGATCGCTGCCGCCAGCAGGATGAGACCGGCAGCTGCCAGCCAGACCACCGCGCGCTCGTGGTTGCGCATCTCCTCCAAGGCCCGCCGCAATGGATGCTCCCTCAAACCTGCCGGCCGGCTTGTGGCGCCCGGTGGACGCCACGTCTGCCCGGCCCGGGTTGCCCCGGCAATATGTGCATGCGCTCGCACCGCGGCTTGGCTGGAGCCATTCAAACAGCACCTTGTTGCCTGGCCAAGCCAAGATGTCGTTGATTTTGCGGCCCCCACTTGATCGAGCGCTCGCCCGTCACCTATCATCGCGCCGTGGGCCGCTCAAGTGCGTGTGTAGGTGTCGATGACCGAGCAGAGGAAGCATTTCCCCGAGTTCTACGTTACGGCCCCGCAACCCTGCCCGTATCTGGCGGGGCGTCTCGAACGGAAGCTGTTCACCCATCTTACCCACGAGAAGTCGCCGGTGCTGGTCGACAATCTGCTGCGGGGCGGCTTCCGGCGGAGCCAGAACATCGCCTACATGCCCTACTGCGAGGGCTGCCACGGCTGCGTCTCGGTGCGGGTCCTGGTTAACGACTTCGTGCCCACCCGCTCCATGCGGCGCGTGCTGGATACCAACCGCGACCTCGTCGCCCAGCGCATCCAGGCGACGCCCACTTCCGAGCAGTACTCGCTGTTCCGGGCCTACATCGACGAGCGCCACGCCGACGGCGGCATGGCCGACATGTCGGTGCTGGACTACGCCATGATGGTGGAGGACAGCATCGTCGACACCTTCATGACCGAGTACCGCCTCGCGCCCTCTGCGGCCGGTGGCAAGACGCGGCCTCCCTTGGTGGGGGCGGCGCTGTGCGACCGGCTCTCGGACGGGATCTCGATGGTCTACAGCTTCTACGATCCGGAAGCGGCCAGGCGCGGGCTCGGCACCTACATGATCCTCGATCACATCGCGCACGCCAAGCGCCTCGGCCTGCCCTACGTCTATCTGGGCTACTGGATCAAGGGCTCGGCCAAGATGAGCTACAAGGAGCGCTTCCAGCCCCAGGAGCGCCTCACCTCCGGCGGCTGGTCGCCGGCGTAGCCAAACCCTCTCCCCGCTTTGCGGGGAGAGGGGACCTGCACGGGCCGGGCCGACACGGTCGCTCAGTTCACCTTGATGCCGGCGGCCTTGACCACCACGGCGTTGGCGGCGATCTCGCGCTTGACCATGGCCTCGAACGCCTCGGGCGAGATCTTGAGCGGATCGGCGCCGAGGTCGGCGAGCTTCTTGGCGACCGCCGGCTCGTCGATGGCCTTCACGAATTCCGCATGCAGCCGGGTGCGGATGGCGGCCGGGGTCTGGCGCGGCAGGAAAGCGCCGATCCAGAACTCGTAGCCGGAATCCGGGTAGCCCGCCTCGACGGTGGTGGGCACAGTGGGCAGCGCCGAGGAGCGCTTGGCGCTGCTCACCGCCAGCGCCGTCATCTTGCCCTCCTTGATGAACCCGATCGCGGCGTTCACGGGCGAGCAGTAGAAGTCGAGCCGGTCGGCCAGGATCTCGGTGAGCGCCTCGGACGAGCCCTTGAACGCCACGTGCGCGGCCTCGATCTTGGCGCTGAGCTTGAGGCGCTCGGCCGTGAGATGCGTGGCGCTACCGGCGCCGGCCGAGGCGAAGTTGAAGCTGCCGGGCTTGGCCTTGGCGGCGTCGATCATATCCTTCAGGGTCTTGTAGCCGCGGCTGCTGTTGACCAGCACCACGTTGGGGACGGTCGCCAGCGGGATGACGGGCGCGAAGTCCTTCTCCGTGTCGTAGGGCAGCGTGGAGTAGGTGGACGGCGTTACCGTGTGCGAGGAGGAGTGCACCAAAATGGTGTATCCGTCCGGATCGGACTTGGCGACGGCGGCGCTGCCGATGGTGCCGCTTGCGCCGGGCCGGTTCTCCACCACGATGGCCTGTCCGATCTGCTTCGACACCTGGTCGAGCACGACGCGGGCGATGATGTCGGTCGAGCTGCCGGCCCCGAACGGCACGATCGCCTTGATCGGCTTGTCCTTGGGCCAGTCCTCGGCCAGGGCGGCGCCCGAGCCCAAGATGGGGGCGAGCCCGGGCGTCAGCATGAAGGCCGCAGCGGCGACCATGGCGCAGCGGCGCGTGAGTGCAGCAAGGCGCATTTCCGTTTCCTCCTCTTTGTTTGAGGTGTCAGACCCTCTGGGTCTGACACCATGACTCCAAT
>JBIOWI010000221.1:0-7388 GCA_044868325.1 Hyphomicrobiaceae bacterium | reverse complement strand
GCTGCAGAGGCTCAAGGAGGTGCGCGACTATATCGTCGAGGCCGAGAAGGGGCAGGGCCGTCCCCTCTCGAGGGAAGAGGGGACACAGGAGCTCGCCAGGCTCATGGAGGCTGGCCGCGCCCTGCTTGCCCTCAACGACACCCGCGCCGAGCGCGCCCTGGAGCGGCTGAAGGCCGGCGATGAGAGCGAGGCCAGGCGCCTGTTTGCCGAGGCGGCTGCCGCCCGCAAGGAGGCCGCGCGGACGGCCGAGGCCCGCGCCGCCGAGGAGAACCGCGAGGCGGCCAAGGCCCTGCGCCACCTGGCGGCCATTGTGCGCCCAAGGAATGTAGCGGAGGCTGCCGATCACTATGCGGAAGCCACGCGCCTCGATCCGGCCGATGCGCAGACCTGGATCGACTATGCCCGGGCCGCCCGCGCGGCCGGCCGCACGGACGAGGCCAAGGCCGCCTTCGAGCAGGCGGACGTGAAGGCGCGCGAGAGCGGCGACATTCTGGTGCAATACCGGGCGGCGGAGGGGCTCGGAGACATCGCCTCCCCCCTGACCAGCAGCGAGACCGAGGAGCGGCACTACCGGGCGGCGCTGGCCCTCGCGCAGAAGGCCGCCGCGGGCGATCCTTCGAGCACCGTCTGGCAGCGCGCGCTGTCGGTTGCCCACGGCAGGATCGGCGGCTTCCTTCGCCGGCAGGGCAAGCTGGCAGCCGCGCTGGCGAGCGAGAAGGAAAGCCTCGCCGTTGCCGAGCGCTTGGCCAACGCGGATCCTGGCAACAGCGAATGGCAGCGGAACCTTTCCGGGGCACATGGCGCGATCGGAGATGTGCTGCAGGCTCAGGGCAATTTCCCCGGCGCGCTCGCGAGCTATCAGGAAGCGCTGACCATCGCCGAGCGTCATAGCAAGGCCAACCCCGACGACACCGACTGGCTGCGCGTCATCTGGAACTCGCGTCACCAGATCGGCAGAGTGCAGAGGCTGCAAGGCAATCTCTCCGAGGCGCTCGCCAGCACCAGGGAGTCGCTGGCCATCGCCGAGCGCCTTGCCAAGAGCGACCCCAGCAGCGCAACCTGGCAACTGATCCTCGCCGCTGAGCATACCTCGATGGGTAGCCAGCTGATGCGGCAGGACGATCTCGCTGGTGCGCTTCTGAGCTACCAGGCAGCGCAAGCCATCGAAGAACGTCTAGCCAAGCACGATTCGCGGAACGTCGGCGCCCAACACGACCTCGCGATTACGCACCGCCTGATCGGCAACGTGCTAAAGCAACAGGGCAATCTCTCCGCTGCACTTAGGAGCTACCGGGTGTCGCGGGACATCAACGAGCGCCAGCTCACGTCGTACCCCGACAATGCCGCGTTGCACGAGAACCTGGCCGAAGTGCATCAGTATACTGGAGACGTGCTGGAGACGCAGGGCAGCGTTGCCGAGGCGGTTGCGAGCTACCGAGCGGCCGTCACCGCCTATGACAAGACGGACCTCGGCAAGAGCGGCTCGTCGCGCGGTCTCTGGGTCACGCATGGCAGGCTCGGCGTCCTTCTGGAGAAGCAGGGGGATCGCGCGGGCGCGCTAGCGAGCTATCAGGCCGCGCTGGCTGTCGCCGAGCGGCAGACGAAGACCGATCCAAGCAACACGACCTGGGAGGACGTTGTCGCGCTTTCCCAAGGCTTGGTCTGGCAGGACAACCTCGCTCTTTCTCATGGCAGGATCGGTATCCTGCTGCGCGCCCAGGGCGACCTGGCCGGCGCGCTCGCGCGCTTCCAGACGCAGCTGGGCATTTACGAGCGGCTGATTGACTCCGAGCCCGGCGACACTCGCTGGCAGGAGAGACTAGCCCTCACGCGTGACCTTATCCGCGGGATGCACTTCGAGATTGGCAGTCAACTGCAGGCTCGGGGGGAGCTGGCCGGCGCGCTCGCGAGCTACCAGGCTGCGCTGGCCACGAACGAAGAACTCCTCAAGGCCGACCCCGCGAGGGTGAACTGGCAGCAGAAACTCGCGCTTACGCATACCCAGGTTGGCGGCGTGCTGCGGACGCAGGGCAATCTCGCGGGTGCCCTTTCGAGCTACCGGGCAGCTCTGGACATCAACGAGCGTCTGGCCAATGCCGAGACGGCCAACAATCCGCGGCAGGTGCAACTGGGCGTAGCGCACGGCAATGTCGCGGCCGTTCTGGAATTGCGGAACGATCTTGCCGGCGCGCTTGCGGGCTATCAAGCGGCGCTGGAAATCAATGACCGTCTGGCCAAGGTGGATCCGGCCAATGCCGACTGGCAAGGCAACCTGCTTTTCTGGCACGGCAAGGTGGGCGGCGTCCGGTTGCGGCAGCGCAATCTCGCCGACGCATTGTCGAGCCACCGGACGGCGCTCGGCATTGCCGAGCGCTTCGCGAAGGCCAACCCCGCCAACACCGGCTGGCAGTGGAACCTCGCGTCGTCGACCCACAATGTGGCCGCCGTCGTCTACGCCAAAGGCGACCGGGCCGGCGCGCTGGCCGGCTGGCGCACAGCGCTCGCCAATGCAGAGGCGGCGGCCGTGGCTGTCGAGCAGGAGGAGACCAAGGGCGGAGGCAAGCCCGGCAAAAAGACGGCGGAGGCTCTGGGAAGCTTTGCCTATTACGCCATCTACGCCCGCGACTTCCGCAAGGCGCTAGCCGCTGCTGAGCGGGCGCACACGCTGGCGCCCGACGTCATCTGGCTGGACATCAATCGGGCGAGCGCGCTCATGCTTCTTGGCCGCCCCCGCGAGGCCAGGGCGCTGATCCTGGCCCACAAGGGCAAGTCGACGCTGGGCGACCCCTTGGCGACCGTGCTCGAGAGCGACTTCCGCAGCATGCGCGCCGCGGGTCTCACGCACCCGATGATGTCCCAGATCGAGGCCGCCCTCGGGGTCGCGGCTGAGAGCCGGCCAGCCACCGCCCGCCGAGCGCGGAAATGATCCTGATCGAGTACAGGCCCTAGCGACCTGCGCCGGTCGTCAGCGACCGCCTGCGGCCGAACATGCGCCGCGAGCGCCAGCGGCGGTTGCGCCAGATGGCGTAGCCGAAGCTGGCAACGGCGACGGCGAAGGCGCCGACGGCCACGTGGAAGGCGGGCAGCAGGCGCTGGGTGCGTCCGGCAACCAGTGCACCGGCGCCGACACCGATAGCAGCCGCAAAGAACAGGGCGGTGGCGATCTCGCGCGGCAGCTCCAGGAATGTGCCCATGGCAACGGTCCTCCGCGGAGGGGTTACGCGCGCACGGCTCCGCTTGGTAAGCGATTCGCACCCCGTCGGGAAAGGCGTGAGGCACGGCCAAATTCCTATGACTCTGTTGCTGTTGCCAATCGCAAGGCCGGCGCGTTAAGTCCACCGGCAACTCCATCCGACGAGCCGAGCATGACAGCACCCGTTCGCAAGCCCGCCGACTGCGCCGATCTCGCCCAGGTGCGCCAGGAGATCGACCGGATCGATGCCGCCCTGGTCGTCCTGATCGCCGAGCGCCTGGGCTATGTGGAGCGCGCCTGGCAGATCAAGCTGGAGGCGGGGCAGGAGGCCAACGTGCCCTGGCGCAACCAGCAGGTGATCGACAAGGTGCGGGCGCGGGCCGCCGATGCGGGCGTGCCGCCCGATCTCATCGAGGCGCTGTGGCGGCAGATGATCGGCTGGTTCATCCAGTACGAGGAGGAGAAGCTGCGCGACCGGCTGGAAGCGAAGGGCGATCGAGGCAATAGGCAGTAGGCAGTAGCAGGTACGGCCGCCTATTGCCTACTGCCGATTGCCTACTGCCTTCGTACGGAGAATGGCAGTGCCGGAACCGGTCGACCTCCACGTCGTGCTTCTCACCGCGCTCCTGAACCCGGTGGTGGCGGTGGTCGCGTTCTTCATGGGACGCAGCGCGGACCAGTGGCAGAAGCTGCCGCTGGCGGCGTTCGCGGCCTCGCTGGCCGGGATGGCGGCGGTCTATGTGGCCGCCCGGTTGGGTCTTGCGGGTCTGGCGCGGACGGGCCGCGCCGCCGCCGGCATCTTCATCGCCCAGTGCGTGCTCGGGCTCGTCTGGGCCTACGCGGGCTACCGGCTCGCACGGCGGGCGCCGTGACGCTGCTGCGCCTCTGGCTGGCGGCGACGGCGGTCGCGCTCGCCGCGATTGCGGTGTGGGCGTTCGCCCCGGTGCTGGTGTTCATGGCCCTGCTTTTGGCCGCCCTCGGCCTCGCGGCCGCCGCCATGATCGCGCTCGCCCGCCGCCTGCAGGCCTGGCGCGAGCGACGATAGGGCGGCGCCTGTCGCCGCGCGAGATGGGGTTGCGTTGGAGGGGAGCAGGCGCGCGTGATACGGTGTTGCCCATGTTCACCGGCATCATCAGCGACCTCGGCACTGTGGCGGCGCGGGACGGCGGGCGGTTCGCCATCCGTTGCGGCTACCCCGCGGAGAGCATCGCGACGGGCGCGTCCATTGCCTGCGATGGGGCCTGTCTGACAGCCATCCAGGTGGCGGCCGAGACAGGGGGCAGCATCTTCGCGGTCGACGTCTCCAACGAGACGCTCGCGAGGACGACGCTGGACGAATGGCAGCCGGGGCGGCGCGTCAACCTGGAGCGGGCGCTGAAGGCCGGCGAGGAGCTGGGCGGGCACCTGGTGGCGGGACACGTGGACGGCGTGGGGCGCATTCTAGATATGCGTGACGACGGCGACTCGCGGCGGTTCACGGTGGAGGCGCCGGCGGAGCTGGCGCGCTATATCGCGCCCAAGGGCTCGGTGGCGCTCGACGGGATCTCGCTCACGGTGAACGAGGTGGCGGGGAGCCGGTTCGGCATCAATGTCATCCCGCACACCTTGACCCACACCACGTTGGGCGCGAGAAAGCCGGGCGACCGGGTCAACCTGGAGGTGGACCTGGTCGCACGCTACGTGGCGCGGTTGATGGAGCGGGCGCATGGAGCTTGATCGGGAGTTGCAGCCGTGACCAGCAGCCCCAATCGGGTGGTCTACGCCGAGGGCAAGGGTTTCCTCTCTCCCATCGAGGAGATCATCGAGGACCTGCGCAACGGCCGCATGATCATCCTGGTCGACGCCGAGGACCGCGAGAACGAGGGCGACCTCGTCATCCCCGCCCAGATGGCCACGCCCGACGCCATCAACTTCATGGCCAAGCACGGCCGCGGCCTCATCTGCCTGTCGCTGACGCGCCAGCGCGCCGAGCAGCTGCGCCTGGAGTACATGGCGCCCAACCCCGAGGCCAGGAAGCGCACCGCCTTCACGGTGTCGATCGAGGCGCGCGAGGGGGTGGCCACCGGCATCTCCGCGCACGACCGCGCCCGCACCATCGCCACCGCCATCGACCCCACCAAGGACCACAACGACATCGTCTCGCCGGGCCACGTGTTCCCGCTGATCGCGCGCGAGGGCGGCGTGCTGGTGCGGGCCGGGCATACGGAGGCGGGCATCGACCTGGCGCGGCTGGCCGGGCTCTATCCGGCCGCCGTGATCTGCGAGATCATGAACGACGACGGCACCATGGCGCGCATGCCGGACCTCGTCGCCTTCGCCCAGCGCCACGGGCTCAAGATCGGCACCATCGAGGACCTGATCGCCTACCGGCTAAAGCACGACCGCATCGTGCGCCGCGTCGCCGGCTCCAGCGTGGACAGCTTCCACGGCGGCGCCTTCCAGCTGCACGTCTACGAGACCACGGTGGAGCCGGTGGAGCACCTGGCGCTCGTCAAGGGCGACCTGGAGGCGCCGGGGCCGGTGCTGGTGCGCGTGCACGCGGTGAGCGCCATGGCCGACCTGCTCGGCGTCCGGACCGGGGGGGCCGAGGGCTCGCTGATCGAGAAGTCCATGCAGGCGATCGCCGAGGAGGGCCGCGGCGTGATCGTGCTGATCCGCGACCTGAGGCCCAAGTCGGTCTCCGAATGGATCGCCCGCAGCGCCGACCGCAAGGGCCGCAGGAAATCCGATGCCGAGCGCCGCCAGGTGGAGATCGGCGTCGGCTCGCAGATCCTGCGCGACCTTGGCGTCACCGACATGGTTCTGCTGTCGAACACGCCGCCGTCGCGCTATGTGGGCCTGGAGGCCTTCGGGCTGCGCATCGTCGGCCACCGCAAGCTCGGATGAGGGCGATGGCGGGGCGGGCTCAACACACGGGCGAGCTTCCGCTGGTGCCGGGAGCGCAGGGGGCGCGCGTGCTCCTGATCGAGTCGCCGTACTACGGGGCCATCGCCGAGGCTCTGGCGGCCGGGGCCATCGCCGAGCTGGAGGCGGCCGGCGCCTCGTTCGAGCGCGTCGCCGTGCCTGGTGCGCTGGAGATCCCGCTGGCGCTGGCACAGGCTGTAAAGGCCGAGCTCATTCCCGCGGACGCCGCCAACGCCCGCTTCGACGGCTGCGTGGCGCTCGGCTGCGTTATCCGCGGCGAGACAAGCCACTACGGGACGGTGTGCGCCAATGCCAACCACTGGCTGATGGACATCGCGGTGCGTCACGCCATCCCGCTGGGCAACGCCATCCTCACCGTGGACAGCGAGGCCCAGGCCATGGCCCGCGCCGAGGGCGGCCGGCGTGGCAAGGGCGCGGACGCGGTGCGCGCCTGCCTGGCGCTGATCGGGCATGCGCGCGCGTTCGCAGCCGGGCCTGCATGATGGCCAGGTAGGGCGGATCGGGGCGGAACCTTCGGCCTCCGGCGCGCCGCCAGAGCGACAGAGCAGAGCACAGGAGAGGTCAGGAGCCAGCCATGAGCGGCGCCGACGACGCCAAACCGAACGGCCCCGCCAGTGGCGCCTTGGCCCGCAGCCAAGCGCGGCTCGCCGCCGTGCAGGCGCTCTACCAGATGGACATGGCCGGCACCGACCTCGCCGAGGTGATCGACGAGTTCAACACCCACCGCATGGGCGAGGCCGCCGAGGACCGCACCATCGCCGGCGCCGACGCGGAGCACTTCGCCCGCATCCTGCACGGCGTGGTGCGGCGCCAGAAGGAGGTCGACCCCGTCATCGACGGCCAGCTCGCCAGCGGCTGGAGCCTGACGCGCGTGGACGCCATCCTGCGGGCGATCCTGCGCGCCGGCGCCTTCGAACTGCTGGAGGAGACCGACGTGCCCGTGCGCGTCGTCATCAACGAGTACGTCAATGTTGCCCACGCCTTCTTCGCCGGCGACGAGCCCAGAGTGGTCAACGGCGTGCTCGACGCCTTGGCGCGCAAGCTGCGGCCGGGGGCGCTGCCGGAGCGGTGATCCACCCGCCTGGAAGCAGGCGTCAGCCGATCACCGGCTCGGCCGACCCTCGACGACGAAACGGTGTGCACCAGCTGCGTTGAGCGTTGCGCGAGGGAGGTAAGTCCTGCGGGTCCCCCTCTCCCCGCCGCCCTCGGGCCATCCACAAGGGAAAACCTCGCCACAATCGTCCCGTGGGCGACGGAACGCGCGAAAGAA
>JBIOWI010000220.1:0-26597 GCA_044868325.1 Hyphomicrobiaceae bacterium | reverse complement strand
GATTATGGACGGAGAGGTGTGGCTACCCGCCGATCTGGACCTCTCCAGCGTTCCGAGCGGCGAGATGGCAGAGCTGGTATCGCGCATGTCCACCCTCACGCCGCAGCAGGTGCGCGTTCTCATGATGCTGGGCGAGGGTCTGTTGAACAAGCAGATCGCCTTCAAGCTCGGCGTCTCCGAGGCCACCATCAAGGCTCATGTGTCGGCCATCCTGCAGAAGCTGGGCGTGGACAGCCGCACCCAGGCCGTGATCGCCATCAACAAGATCGGCACCCCGGGCGACTGGCCGCGGCTGCCGAACTGAGGCGTGTGACGGGGTCAGACCTCTGGCCGAGACGTTTGCGATTCTGCTCATCGGCCGTGGCCAGGGTCAGACCCCGTTTCTGGCACCTCTATCCTCGCCGCGGCCGGACCACGCATGCGGGAATGGTAAGGGCGCCGGAGACGGCGGGGACAAGAGCGAATAGCGAATAGGGAGTAGCGAATGGGGGTCCCCTACTCGCCATTCGCTATTCGCTTGCCTCCTGTTCGCCATTGGCTTCTCCAGTGACCTGATCAATGCCCGTAGCATGCGACCGATCTCGTCGCTCGCCAGAAGTAGCGGCTGCGTCTGGTTGGATCGGAGCAATCCGACTTGCTGAGAGATGATGAGGTGGGTTTCGAGCTCGTCCATATCACACGCCGTGAGCAAGCGCAGCATACGCCGCATAGACGTATATACATCCAAAAGAGCCCTATTCGCTATTCGCTACTTCCTCGAAAGGAGGAGCAGGGCGTCCAGGCTCGCGCCCGGGGGCCATGACCTTAACCGGTAGGGCGCGAAGGACGCCCTGCTCGGCCGCCTCCGACGGCCGCCTGGCGCTTGGACGACCCGGTCCACCTTGCCCTGCGGGGTATCGGAGAAACGACTTCGCCGCATCCGCACCCCCTTGTCCTCGAGCGTGCGTCGAGGGAGTCCCCGGCTCCTTCCCCGCCAAGTCCGGGGTTGGAATTCCGAGGCACCGGCGCTCGGATGGTCTGTCCGCCATGCCGGGCAAGGTATCGGACTGCGGCCCCCGGCTCCTGCGCTGAGACCCGGCCCTGCAGGTTGGCCGGAGCCTCATCTCCGAGGTGGGCGGCGTGTAGCAGAAAGCCATCCCGGTGTCACTATCCGTCTACATACATTATGAACTGAAAAACACTATCCCCGGGTGCTGGAGCTGTGCTCCGCCGCGTTGCGCTCCTGGAAAAGGTACGCACGCGAGGGAACCTGAGACCTGTTTGATTGTCGCCCTCCTCGTGAGAGCGCAATAGCCCGCCTTGTCGCAACGGCGCCTCACACGTAGGTTGGGTCGAGCGTCAGCGCAGACCCAACACATTCAGGGCTATGTGCTTGCCAATGTGTTGGGTCTGCGCTTCGTCTGACCCACTTGCGGTTTGAGGAGCAGCGGAATGCCGGCCCACAACGTGAACTGGGATGCCATCGAGTGGATGCCGGTGCGCCCCGGCATGGAGCGCAAGACCTTCGCGGGCGAGGGCGCCACGCTGGCGCTGTTCCGCATCCAGCCCAATCACGAGCGCCTGCCGCATTCCCACCACTACGAGCAGATCGTCTACATGCTGCGCGGCACGGCCAATTTCCACGTCGGCGACGAGGTGCACCGCCTGACCGGCGGCTGCCTTTTGGTGATCCCGCCCCACGTCACGCACTACATCGACGTCCAGGGCGGCGAGGAGGTGCTGGAGCTCGACGTGTTCACCCCGAAGCGCCCGGAGTACGGCGGCTAATGTAGGTTGCGTTAGGGCCGAAGGCCCGTAACGCAACCTGGCAGGCGAATCGTGTCAGCCGATCGCCGGCTGCGCGATCCTCGATGACGAAACGGAGCGCGCCGCAGCGTCCCCTCCCCTTTGTGGGGGAGGGACAGGGTGGGGGGGAACCCCAACCTCGGAGATTTGTGGTTCCCCCCACCCCTAACCCCTCCCCACAAGGGGGAGGGGAATCCCGTCGCGCCCGTGGCGGGCGATTGCCAATGGCGTATGGGGCCCCGCGATGAAATTCACCCTCTCCTGGCTCAAGGACCATCTCGACACCGACGTTCCGGTGGAGACACTGGCCGACAAGCTCTCGTCCATGGGGCTTGAGGTCGAGGGCATCGACGATCCCGGCAAGACGCTCGCGCCCTTCACCATCGCCAAGGTGCTGGAGGCGAAGCAGCACCCGAATGCGGACCGGCTGCGAGTGTGCCGGGTCGATACCGGCAAGGGCATCGCCGAGGTGGTGTGCGGCGCACCTAATGCCAGGTCCGGCATGATCGGCGTATTCGCGCCTATCGGCACGTACATCCCCGGCACCGGCATCACACTGGAGGCGAAGCCCGTGCGTGGCGTGGTCTCCGCCGGCATGCTGGTGTCGGAGCGCGAGCTGGAGCTGTCCGACAACCACGAGGGCATCATCGAGCTCGACGCCACGTTCGGCGACAGGCTTGGCCAGCGCTACGCCGACGTGTTGGGCCTCTCCGATCCCGTCCTCGACGTGAAGCTCACGCCCAACCGGCCGGACTGCACGGGCGTGCGCGGCATCGCCCGCGATCTGGCGGCGGCGGGCCTCGGCAAGCTGAAGCCGGAGAGGAAGGTCGCCGGCGTCGAGGGCGACTACGACTGCCCCATCGACATCAAGCTCGAGTTCCCTAGGGAGGCGGCCGACGCCTGCCCGTGCTTCGCCGGCCGCTACATCAGGGGCGTAAAGAACGGCCCGGCGCCGGCCTGGATGCAGCAGCGGCTCAAGGCGGTGGGGCTGAGGCCCATCAACGCCCTGGTGGACGTGACCAACTACATGAGCCTCGACCGCGGCCGGCCGCTGCACGTCTACGACGCCGACAAGCTCGAAGGCGCCATCCGCGCCCGCCTCGGCCGCAAGGGCGAGAGCTTCCTGGCGCTCGACGGCAAGACCTACGAGGTCGACGAGACCATGTGCGTGATCGCCGACGAGCGCGCCGTGCTCGGCTTCGGCGGCATCATGGGCGGCGAGGAGACGGGCACCACCACCGAGACCCGCAACGTCCTCATCGAGTGCGCCTATTTCGACCCGCTGCGCACCGCCGCCACCGGCCGCAAGGCCGGCATCGTCAGCGACGCGCGCTACCGCTTCGAGCGCGGCGTTGACCCAGGGTTCATCCTGCCGGGCCTCGACCTCGGCACCGCCATGATGCTGGAGATTGCCGGCGGTGAGCCCTCCAAGGCCAAGGTGGCCGGCGCGCCGCCGAGTTCCAAGACCGTGGTCGGCTTCTCCTTCTCCCACGTGGAGAAGCTCGCCGGCATCAAGCTGCCCGAGAAGCAGATGCGCGGCACCCTGGAGGCGCTGGGCTTCGGCATCGAGGGCAAGGGTGCCACCGTGAAGGTCAAGGCCCCGAGCTGGCGCCCCGACATCCATGGGTCGGCCGACCTGGTGGAGGAGATCGTCCGCATCGCCGGGCTCGACAAGGTGCCGGCCGCGTCCATGCCGCGTCTCAGCGGCGTCGCCCGTCCGGTGCTGACGGAGACGCAGAAGCGGGTGCGTCACGCCCGCCGCGTGCTGGCGGGCCGCGGCCTGGTGGAGGCCATCACCTGGTCGTTCATCCCGCGGGCCCAGGCCGAGGCTTTCGGCGGCGGCCAGCCGGGCTTGGAGCTGGAGAATCCCATCTCTTCCGAGATGACCACCATGCGCCCGAGTCTGCTGCCGGGCCTGCTCGCTGCCGTGCAGAAGAACCGCAACCGTGGCGCGGCCGATGTGGCGCTGTTCGAGGTGGGCCAGGCCTATCGCGGCGACGCCCCCGAGGACCAGCTCGTCGCCGCTTCCGGCGTGCGTGCCGGCGCCAGCGCGCTCGGCGGTGCCGGCCGGCACTGGAGCGGCGCTGCCCCTGAGGCAGGCCTGTTCGAAGCCAAGGCCGACGTGGTGGCCCTGCTGGCGGCGCTCGGCTTCGACGCATCGAAGGCGCAGGTGGTGCGGGAGGCGCCGGCCTGGTTCCACCCCGGCCGCTCCGCCGCTCTTAAGCTCGGGCCGAAGGTCACGCTCGCCCACTTCGGCGAGGTTCACCCCGCGACGCTCGCCATGATGGATGTTGTCGGCCCCGTCGCGGCTTTCGAGGTGTTCGTCGAGGCCATCCCTGCCCAGAAGCGCAAGACTTTGGCGCGGCCGCCGCTGGAAGCCGCCGATCTGCTGCCCGTGCGGCGCGACTTTGCCTTCGTCCTCGATGCGGGCGTGCCGGCGGGCGACGTGGTGCGCGCCGCCATGGGGGCCGACAAGAAGCTGATCGCCGGCGTCAACGTGTTCGACCTGTTCGAGGGTGAGGCTCTAGGCCCCGGCAAGAAGTCGCTCGCCGTGGAGGTGACGCTGCAGCCGCGAGAGAAGACCCTCACCGACCCGGAGATCGAGGCGGTGGCCCAGCGCATCGTCGCCGAGGTCGTCAAGGCCACCGGCGGGCAGATCAGGGGTTAGGGAGGGAGGTGTCAGACCCTCTGGGTCTGACACCATTGCGCAAACGGGAGTTGGGACACCTCTTCTACGGAACCGTCCACTTCGCCTCGGATGCGCCCGCCTCGCTCACCAGGGTGAGGGTCAGCGTCTTTCCCCTGAGGTCCCGCGCCAGGTCGGCGGACAGGGCCACCCCGAAGCGGACTGCGCCGTCGGCGCCTTGCGCCTCCCGGCGCGGCAGCGGCACATAGAGGCCTTCGGGGGCCTCGATGAAGACGTCGGCGCCCTTAGCGCCATGGAAGGCAGCGGCAATGGTGAGGCGGCGGCCCGGCTTGCCTTCGCCGAGGGCGATCTGCTTCAGCTCGGGGTCCTTAGGGCGCCGCTGGGCCTGCGGGCGCGGCACCAGCTCCATAGCCGCGGCGACGGCGTCGGGCTCAGCGGCCTCGCGGGAGGCGGGCGGCAGCGGCAGCTCGAACGCGCTGGTGACGGGGACGCAGATCTCGCGGCAGATGCCGAGCTCCACGGACAGCTTGAGGACCACCGGCTTGGCCGGGTCCTGCGGCGTCACCTCGATCGGGAACAGCACGGCGTGCTTGTAGCCGATCGCCTCGCCGCCAGCCTCCGGGATGCGCTTGGGTGCAGGATAGAGGACTCGGACAGCCGCGAGATTGGTCGAGTCCGTCCACTCGAAGGTCGGCGGCACGCCGGCATCGCCCGGCATGCGCCAGTAGGTCTTCCAGCCCTCCTGCATCGCGATTTCCAGCCCTGCGAGGCGCACGCCGCCATCCGCGCCGGCCTGGCCCGCGACCAGCCGTGCCCGCGAGGCGTGCAGATCGACCCAGGGCGAGGCTCGATCGGCATCCCTGGCGGGTTCGGCGCGGGCCGGCGCGGCGGCGGCAAGGGCGAGGCCCGTAGCGGCGACGGCGGCAAGGCGAAGCGTTCTCATGGTCTTTCCTCGTGGCTGACGGGAACATAGGGCGTCCGCCGCGCCGGCCAATTCAACACTGCGCGATATTCCCGTCACCATTGTCGGCCGGCCCCCTTCCCGCTGCCGGCCGCTGGCGTTAGTCTCAGAAGTATGACGGCGCCACGCAAGAGCCGCAGGAGCGGCTACCTCGATGGACAGCTCCTGATCGCCATGCCGACCATGAGCGACAAGCGCTTTGCACGCTCGGTCATCTATATGTGCGCCCACTCGGCGGAAGGCGCTATGGGCCTGATCGTCAACCAGCGGGCGCCGCACATCTCCTTCTCCGAGCTGCTCGGGCAGCTCAGCATTATGGGCGATGAGGGCCTGCGGGGCCGCCGGCTCGACCTGATCGACGTGGATGTGCACGTGGGTGGGCCGGTGGAGACGGGGCGCGGCTTCGTGCTGCACAGCTCCGACTACTTCGCGGCCGATTCGACCCTGGCGATCGATGCCGACGTGTCGCTCACCGCGACCGTGGACATCCTGAAGGCCATCGCCAGCGGGAAAGGGCCGAGCCGTGCCATGCTGGCGCTCGGCTACGCCGGCTGGCGGGAGGGACAGCTGGAGGACGAGATGGTGGCCAACGGCTGGCTGCACTGCCCGTGCGACCCCGACCTGCTGTTCGACCGCGACCTCGACCATAAGTACGAGCGCGCTCTGGCCAAGATCGGCATCGACCCCTCCCACCTGGTTGCCGAAGCCGGCCACGCCTGATCAGGTTCTAGGTTTTAGGTTTTAGGTTCTAGGGGGCAGGTTTCAGGTGACGGACTTTCTTCCTGAAACCTGACACCTAGAACCTGAAACCTGTTCAACGATCCCCCGTTGTGCTCCCCGCTGGCGCTGGGGGCGGAGGCTTGGCCTGGTCCTCGTCCGCCGGCTCGCCGGCCAGCTTGGCCAGACTCTCGCGTATGGCCGGCGGCAGCTTCGAGAGGTCGGGAGACGGCCGCGCCGGGCGGCGTGCCTGGGACGGCGGCGGGGCCGGAGTGGGGCCGACGGGACGCTGTCCGGCCGTGGGCGGCGCGGGCGGGCGGGATGGGGCGCCGGCGGGTGTCTTTGGTGCCGCATGAGCCGTGGGAGCAGGGCCGGCGGGAGCCGGCGCGCCGGGAGGAGGCGGAGGCACGGCGCCCGGCCGCGGTGGCGGTGCGCTCGCGCGCGATGCGGCGCCGGCGTTCCGGCCGGATGGCGGCGCTGCTGCGGGCGGCGGAGACGGCACCGGCCGGGTCGTCGCGCGTGCGCCGCCGGGCAGGGGCGGCGGGCTGAGCGGGGGTGGTGGGCCGAGCAGCGTCGGCCGTCCGCCGGGCCCGGCGCGCAGGGGCAGGGACTGCTGCGGCAGCGCAGCTGGCGGTGCGACGGGCGGCGGACCTGGCGGCAGGACGGGCCCAGGGCGGGTGCGCGCCGGCGGTGGGGCGGTCGGCACCTGCCGAGCTCCATTGGGCAGGGGCGACTGGGCCGCCGTGGCGGCGCGGCCTGCCACCGGAACGGGAGCGGGTGCGGGGAGCGCCGCGACGGGAGCCTCGGCGGGCTCGGGGCGGGGCTTGCCGCCCTGGCGGAACAGCCTGGCGGCCTTCCTCTGGCGCCGCTCGGCCCGGCGCACCACCTTTAGAAGCTGGCTCACGTCGCGGTCGGCCATCAGCTCGCCGTAGTAGACGCCCTGGGCGTACTCGCAGCCGATGGAGCGCAGGAAGGCGATGTCGTCCTCGGCCTCCACCCCCTCGGCGCCCACCTTCCGCCCCAGCTCCTTGGCGAGCGCCACGATGGAGCGCAGCATCGCGCCGCCGCTGGCGTTCTGCCCTCGTGCCTGCACGAAGGCGCGGTCCACCTTGACGGTGTCGAAGGGCAGCTGGTTGAGATAGGAGAGCGACGAGTAGCCGGTGCCGAACTCGTCGAGAGCGAGGCCGGCGCCGGCGCCGGCGAGCTGCTCCAGCACACCGCGCGCCCGCTCGGGGTTCCCCATCACCAGGGCCTCGCCGATCTCGAGCCGCAGCGAGCCCTTGGGCATCACGGCACGGCCGAGCACATGGCGGACCTCGTTCACCAGCTCCGGCTGGAACAGCCGGCGGCTGGCGATGGCCATGCTGACGAAGACCGGCTGGTCGGGACGCAGCAGCTCGCGTTGCCAGCGCTGGGCGCTGGCGGCAGCCCGTGTGAGCAGGTAGGTGCCGAGCTTGGCGATGAGGTCCGATTCCTCGGCCACCGGAACGAAGTGCGCCGGGTTGAGCGTGCCGAGCCGCGGGTGCTCCCAGCGCAGCTCCGCCTCGAAGCCGGCAAGCGACTCGGTCGGGAGATAGAAGACCGGATTGTAGACGACCCTGAGCTGCTTCCTCTCGATTGCGGCGCGCAGCTCCTGCTCCATGGCGATGCGCCCGTCGGGGTCGGAGCGCATCTCGGCATTGAAGATCTCGACGCGGTCGGAGCCGGCGCGCTTGGCGCGGTACATGGCGATCTCGGCCTCGCGCAGGAGCTCGGCCGGGTCCTCGTCGGGGCCGTCGTAGATGGCGATGCCGACAGACGCGGTGAGCACGATCTCCTTGCCGCCGATGGCGATGGGCGAGCGCACCGAGCGGCGCACCTGCTCGGCCAGCATGGCGAGCTCGCGCGGCTCGGTCTGGCTGAGCAGGAGCAGCGCGAACTGGTCGTGGCCGATGCGGCCCAGCGTGTCCTGGGGGCCGAGGTTGCGGGCCAGGCGGCGCGCGATGGTGAGGAGCAGGCTGTCGGCCACCACCATGCCCAGCGCGGCATTGGCGGCCTTGAACCGGTCGATGTCGATGAACAGAAGCGACGGGCGCACCAGCGGCTCGAGGGTGGCGCGCTTGGCGGCGGTGGCCAGCCGATCGAGGAAGAGCTCGCGGTTGGGCAGGCTCGTGAGGCTGTCGTGAACGGCGTTGTGGAGCAGCCGCTCCTGGGCGCGCTTGGCATCGGTTGTCTCGCGCACCAGGCCCACGCAGCGCAGGTTGCGGCGGTCGGCGGTGGGCAGGCTAGCGGCCTCCAGGTCGAACCAGCGGTAGGAGTTGTCGACGTGGCGCATGCGGAACTCGATGCGCATCTCGCCACCGGCTCGCTCCTTCATGGACCACAAGAGCAGCTTGAATCGCTCTCGATCGGCCGGATGCATGTGGGCGACGAAGCTGTCGGTCTTGGCCGACAGCTGGCCGGCCTTGAGGCCCAGCATAGCCTCGACGATGGGGCTCACCTTGACCTCGTCGCGCCGCGCGTTCCATTCCCACACCGCGGCGCCGGCGCCGTCCACGGCGAGCGCGCGCAGCTGCTGCTCGCCGGGCTGGGTGCCGTAGGCCGGCTCGATGGAGCGGAAGGCGTACTGCGTGACGGTGAAGCCGATCAGCACCACGATCAGCACGAGACCCGCAATCAGGGTGAGCGTGACGAAATCGCCGGCGAGCCGGCCGGAGAGCGTAGCGCCGGCCCCGAACAGCCAGACCAGGAACAGCATCCAGGTGGGCACCAGCGACAGCGCCCGGTCCTGTCCGCGCAGTGCCAGGAACAAGGTCACCGAAGCACCCACGGTGCCGATGAGAAGGCTGGAGAGACGGACGAAGGTGGCGGCCAGCCGCGGGTCGATGAAGGCCGCCGCCACCAGCAGCGTCTGCACGGCCATCCAGAGGCCCAGCAGCGAGCGGATGAACCCGCTCGACGCACTCAGCCGCAGGAAGACGTAGACGAAAACCACGAGGCTTGCCGCCACCGCCGCCTCGGTGGCGGCGCGGTATTGCGCGTTCTCCTCGGGCCTGATGCTGAACAGCTTGTGCCAGAAGCCCAGATCCACGCACAGGTAGGCCAGCACGCACCAGGCGAACACGGCCGCCGAGGGGAAGATCGCCTTGTGGTTGGCGGCGAACACCGCAGTGAGGAAGATGGCGAGCAGGCCGGTGATGCCGAGCATCACGCCGCTGAGGAGGTAGCGGTCGCGGCCCCGTTGCTCGTAGTCGATCGGGTTCCAGAGATGGATGCCGGTGATGCGGTCCGACGCCAGCTCGGCGACGTACGTGACGGTGCGACCGGGCTCCAGGGTGAGGCGGAACAGGTCGGCGCGGTCGCTCTTGATGCGCTCCGGCGCGTAGCCGCGGGAGTAGGCGATCCTCTCGATGCGGCGCGCGTCGAGGTCCGGCATGAACAGGCCGGAGGCGGCGGGATTGTAGCGGTCCACCACCAGCCAGCGCTCGATCTGCTTGTCGGTGGCGTTGCGCAGCGCGAAGGCGAACCAGCCGGGCTTGGTGCCGGGCGTGGTGGCGGTGGCGCTCCAGCTCTGCGAGACGCCGTCGGTGTCCGGGACGGTATCTATGGTGACCTGATCGCCCGGCGCATGGAACTCGCCCAGCGGGAAGATGTCGATGCGCTCGACCTCGCCGGTGACGTCGATGGCCTTGAGCTCCGCGCTGGCCGGTGCAAGCCCCACGAGGAGCCCCGCCATAACCACCATGAACGCGCAGACGAGGCGGAAGGCACCTAAGCCGCGACTCAGGCCAAGCAACGTCCCCTTCTCACAGCCGCGCCGGGATTCCCCTCCCCCTTGTGGGGAGGGGTTAGGGGTGGGGGGACTCCCGACCTTTGAGGTTTGGGATTCCCCCCCACCCTGTCCCTCCCCCACAAGGGGGGAGGGGACGCTGCGGCGCTCGTCTCGCTCTATTTCGATGTCATCCGCGATGAGAGGCGAAGCCGAACGGAGTGCCTGCGGGCAAAGACCCGCGATGCCGCGTGCGGCTGCGTCTCTGCGGCGCCTGTGCATCAGGCCCTCGCCGGGTCGGGTCGGGGGTCGTCGTGCAGCAGGGCGTAGAGGTCGTGGTCCTGCCAGCGCCCATCGATCTTGAGATATCGCCGCGCCCGCCCCTCCAGCCTGAACGCCGCCTTGGTGAGCACCCGCGCCGACGCTACGTTGCTCGGGAGGCAGGCCGCCTCCAGCCGATTGAGCTTCAGCGTGGCGAAGGCGAACTGCGTGGCGGCGCGCACGGCATCGGTCATCAGGCCGCGCCCCGCATAGGGCGCGCCGATCCAGTAGCCGATCGACGCCGTCTGGGCGATGCCGCGCCGCACGTTGCCGATGTTGAGCCCGCCCACCAGGGTGAGCTGCCTCTCGGCAAAGACCAGGTAGGTATAGCCCAGGTCGTCGCGCGCCTCGCGCTGGGCGTGACGCAGGCGGCGACGGAAGGAGGAGCGGGTAAGCTCGTCGCGCGTCCACTGCGGCTCCCAGGGCGTCAGATGCTGGCGGCTGAGCGCCCGCAGCTCCGCCCAGGCGGCGTAATCGCTCATGGCAGGAAAGCGCAGGTAGACGCGCTCCCCGCGGATGTCGGTGTCCGGATCGATGCTGGGCGAAGGTCTCAGGAACGCCATCGGCTCATCCGTTGGAAGCGCCTGCGCTCATCGTCATGCGCTCGGCCATCTCGGCATAGGTGGCGCCCTTGCGGCCGGCGCCCACCACCGTGATCGAGGGCTTGCAGTCTGTGAGCAGCCTGGCCGCCAGCGTGCGGATAGCCTCGGGCGTGACCGCCTCGATGCGCGCGATCACCTCCTTGGTATCGATCAGCCTGTCGAACAGCAACAGCTGCCGCGCCATGTACTCGGCGCGCGCCGAGGAGCTTTCCAGACCCATCAGCATGCCTGCCTTGATCTGCGCCTTGGCCCGCGCCACCTCCGGCTCCGTGGGCGGCTCGGACGCGGCGCGCTTCAACTCGGCGGAAACGACCTCAACAAGCTTGGCCATCATGTCCGGCCCCGTGGCCGCGTGAATCGTGAACAGGCCCGAGTCCGCCAGGGCCCAATAGCTGGAATAGATCGAATAGCAAAGCCCGCGCCGCTCTCTGACCTCCTGGAACAGCCTCGACGACATGCCGCCGCCGAACAACGCCGAGAACACCTGGGCCGTGTAATAGTCCGGATGCGTGTAGGACGGCCCTTCGAATGCCTGGAGGAGATGGCTCTGCTCGAACGGCTTGGCGGACGTACGCGTGCCGCCGCCGTAGCGTGCCGGATCGAATCTTCCCCCCTCGCCGCCATTCATGCCGCCGAATAGGGCTTCAGCGTGGCGGACCAGCTCGCCGTGGTGGATCTTCCCCGCCGCCGAGAGCACCATGCGGTTGGCGCTGTAGTTGGCCTTGAGGAACCGGCGCAGGTCCGACGGCTGGAAGCTCCTGACGCTCGCCACGGTGCCGAGGATCGGCCGGCCGATGGCCTGGTCGGGAAAGGCGACCTCCTGGAGCAGCTCGTAGGCGATCTCGTCGGGGCTGTCGCGGGTGGCGGCTATCTCCTGCAGGATCACCTCGCGCTCGCGCTCCAATTCCTCCTCGGAGTGGCGCGGGCTCTGCAGGATGTCGGCCAGGATGTCGAGGGCCAGCCGGATGTCCCCCGCCAGCATGCGGGCGAAGTAGGCCGTGGTCTCCAGGCTGGTGGCGGCGTTGAGCTCCCCGCCGACGGCCTCGATCTCCTCGGCGATGTCGCGGGCGGAGCGCCGCTCGGTGCCCTTGAACGCCATGTGCTCCAGGAGGTGGGAGATGCCCTGCTCCGGGGCGGTCTCGTGGCGGGCGCCGACGCCTACCCACACGCCCATCGACACCGTCTCCAGGTGCGGCATGCGGTAGGAGACGACACGCAGGCCGTTGGGGAGCGTGGTCTGTTCGATGGTCATGCGGCAGCTCCTTTGCGCGCCTCGGCGCGCTGGGCGACGAAACGCTGGACGGCGGCGAGATCGTTGGGCAGCACGGCGATCCGTTCCGGGTCGGTCATGAGGGCCGCGAGCCGAGGCGGCAGCGGGGGGCGCTCGCCGACGATGGATTCGATGGCGTCGGGGAACTTCGCCGGATGGGCGGTGGCGAGAACGACGTGAGGCGTTGTGGGTGTCGTGCCGGCTGCCCGCGTCTTCTCGACGGCGGCGACGCCGCAGGCGGTATGCGGATCGATGAGGTAGCCGCTCTCGGCCTTCACGCGCCGGATGCAGGCCGCCACCTCGTCCATGGTCCCCGTCGCTGCATCGAAATCGGCGCGCAGGGCCTTCAAGACGTCCCCCGACAGCTCGAATCGCCCGGATTGGACGAGCGCGCCCACCCGGCCCCGCACCCAGCCGGCATCGCGGTTGCTCGCTTCGAACAGGTAGCGCTCGAAGTTGGAGGAGACCTGGATGTCCATCGACGGTGAGGTGGTGGCGGTGACGCCGCGCACCTCGTAGACGCCCGTGGCGTGGGTGCGGCGCAGGATGTCGTTGTCGTTGGTGGCGATGGTGAGCCGCTCCACGGGGAGGCCCATGCGCTTGGCGGCGTAGCCCGCGAAGATGTCGCCGAAGTTGCCGGTGGGCACCGCGAAGGAGACGGAGCGGTGCGGCGCGCCCAGGGCTGCGGCAGCGACGAAGTAGTAGGTGATCTGCGCCGCCACCCTCGCCCAGTTGATGGAGTTGACGCCGGCAAGGCCGATCCGGTCGCGGAAGGCCAGGTCGTTGAACATGGCCTTCACCAGCGCCTGGCAGTCGTCGAAGGTGCCGTCGATGGCGACGGCGTGGACGTTGGGCTCGGTGGCCGTCGTCATCATGCGCCGCTGCACGTCGGACACGCGCCCGTCCGGGAAGAGCAGGATGGCGTCGACGCGCTTCGAGCCGCGGAACGCCTCGATGGCCGCCCCGCCGGTATCGCCGGAGGTGGCCCCTACCACGGTGACGCGCTGTCCGCGGGCGGTCAGCACGCGGTCCATCAGGCGCGCCACCAGCTGCATGGCCACGTCCTTGAAGGCCAGCGTGGGGCCGTGGAACAGCTCCAGCACCCAGAGGTTGCGGTCGATCTGGACGAGCGGCGTCACGGCCGGGTGGCCGAAGCGGACGTAGGCGTCGCGCGCGAGCGCCAGCAGCTCCCCGCGCGGGATGCTACTGCCGACGAACTGCTCGAGGACAGTCGTGGCGACCTCGGCGAAGGGCTTGCCGGCGAAGCCTGCAATCGTCGCGCGAGCGAGCCGAGGCCAGGTCTCCGGCACGTAGAGGCCGCCGTCGCGGGCGAGGCCCGCAAGCAAGGCATCCTCAAAGCCCAAGGGGGGCGCCTCGCCTCTGGTGCTGACGTACCGCACGGGGGTGGGACTCTCGCGTCGGGGGGATGGAACCGACGCAACCTACGGCCCAAGCCCGGACGGAACAAGGCGGTTTGCAGCCTTGCCGCAGCAAGTCGCCCACCGGGGCTAGGTGGCGGCCCGTAAGCGGCTGATCGCAAACGCTAAATAGACGCCGGCGAGGGTCGCGGCCAGGCCATACCAGGTGAGCGCATACTCCAGATGCCGGTTGGGCAACTCCAGTCGCGTCACGCCGCACCTGGGAAGGCCGCCGGGCGGCTCCGGCTGCTGGTCAGCCTCTAAGACCAGAGGAAGGATGTCGGGCCTTTGCAGGCCTCCTGAGGCCTTCTGCGGGCCATCCAGGAAGACCGACGCGGTCATGCCGGCGAGGTCAGGCCAGTACCAGAGGTTGCGCGCTAAGTCGTTCTGTGGGGTGAACCATCCGGGGCGCATCTGCAACCTGACTAGGCCTCGGACCTCGACCTCGCCTGGCACCTGCCCTTCGGGGCGTGTGTCGGGAGCCTTCCTGGCGTCGGGTACAAGGCCGCGATTGACCCAGACAATATGTTGCGAGCCCAATTCAAGGGGCGTGTAGACATGCCAGCCCAGGCCACCCGTCGTCGGGGCATAGAGGTAGCGCTCCTTGTCGTGATGGAAGCGGCCGCGGGCGAAGACGTGAAGATACTCGATATCCCCTAGGACGAAGACGGCCGCCGTCAGCCCCGTCCTTGCCGATAGGTGCTCGCGGAGCGACGCTCTTGCCTCTTCGAGGAGCGATGCCAGCGAATTCGGCTCGGCGTGAGCCCGCTCGGCGATCTTCGCGATCAGCCCCTCCTTCCAACGCCTGCGCTCCATCTGCCACGTGCCGAGCCCGATCAGCACGGCAATCCCGGCCAGCGCCGCCAGCGTCGGCCAGATCAGGCGGGCTTTGCGCAGTCTGTGCATCTCAGGTGTCAGGTTCTAGGGATTAGGTTTCTTGGTGAAAAGCTGAGAGCCCTTTGCCCTGAAACCTAATCCCTAATCCCTAGTCCCTGACCTTGTACTGGAGGGCGATGAGGCTCGCTTTCAGCACGCGCAGGAGGCCGAAGGCCAACAGCGGCGTCAGCACGCCCCACAGCGCCACGTGCACCCAGACGGGAGGTCCGATGCGGAACTCCACGATGAGCGCGCCGGCGAGCACCAGGAATCCCAGGATGAAGATCGCGAACACCGCGGGGCCGTCGCCCGAGTCGGCGAACGCATAGTCGAGCCCGCAACGCTCGCACTTCTCCCGCAGGATCAGTCCCGACCTGAATAGGGCGCCCTCTCCGCAGCGCGGACAGCGCGCCTTGAGGCCGGCAACGAACGGCGACGGACTGGATGGAGCCTCGACCATGGCCCTGCGTACTGCCGGCCATCCTTCCCCGCAAGCGTGCCGGCGTCGCGGCCGTTGCATCGCGGCTACGGCTTTGTCCTCTGGTAACTTGTTTGAGGTGTCGTCACTTGATTTCCAGCGCGGATAGCCTACATTGGATTTCAATCAATACGAGGGTGGTTGCCAAAGGGTTTCGTCCCGCGGAAGCCACCCTCAACTTTTTTCGCGCCTCCCTCTGCGCTCGATCTTCTTCCGAGCGTCCTCAAGATACTGCAGGGTGAGTGCGCCTCCTGCCGCGCGGCGCAGGAGTTTCGAGGTGTACCGCCGCGTGGGGCTCAGCACCACGCGCAGCTTGTTGCGCTCACGCAAGTAGCTGACGAGGCTTGCAAAATCGCCATCGCTCGTGAGGAGCACGGCTCCGTCGTACTGGTCCTTCAGATCGACTGTGTGCAGGGTGAGATCGACATCGACGTTGCCTTTTGGGGTGCCGTCCCGATCGCGGGCGACCTCCTTGAAGATCACAATGTAGCCCGCGTTTCTCAGGATTGCATAGAAGGGCTGCTGCTCAGGCAGGTACCCAATAAACCAGAAAGCCCTGGAGACTCCGAACCTCTCCTTCAGGTACCGTCGCAGACGAAACAGGTCGACGGTCCAGCCGTCCCCCCTGGTCCCCAAGTAGACGTTCTGGGCGTCAATGAACGCGTAGTTGTTTTCGTCAGCCATCCTCGCACTATAGCGTCGGCTTCACTTTTGTGAGCGTGGTCGGAAGGTTTGTGTAAATCGTCTTGTGCGATTCCGCTGCGACTGTTGCAGCTTTGCATCCGATCGCCGGCGGGACAGCCTTTGCAGCCACGACCAAGCTGCGCCATAACATCGCCGTGGCCGTCGAACCTCCATCGCCGCAAGCCGGTGCGCGCCCTGCGGCGACGCTCGATGCGGCGCGCGACATCCTGCGCCGCACGTTCGGCCACGCCGATTTCCGGGGCCTGCAGGCGGAGGTGATGGGCGAGGTGCTGGCCGGGCGCAGCGCCATGGCCGTGCTTCCCACCGGCGGCGGCAAGAGCGTGTGCTACCAGATCCCGGCCATGCTGCGGCCGGGCCTGGGGCTCGTGGTCTCGCCGCTCATCGCCCTCATGACGGACCAGGTGGCGGCGCTGCGCCAGTCGGGCGTGGCTGCGGCGCGGCTCGATTCCAACATCATCCCCCAGGAGCGCAGCGAGATCTGGGTGCGGATCGAAGCCGGCACGCTCGACCTGCTCTATATGTCTCCCGAGGGGCTGATGCAGCCCTCCATGCTGGAGCGGTTGTCGCGTCTCTCGCTCGCGCTGGTGGCCATCGACGAGGCGCACTGCGTCTCGCAATGGGGGCACGACTTCCGGCCCGAGTACCGCATGCTGGGCCGGCTGGCTGAGATCTTCCCGCACGTGCCGCGGCTGGCCGTCACCGCCACTGCCGACGCCCGCACGCGCGCGGACATCCGTGCCGAGTTGCGGCTCGACGGTGCGCGCGAGCTGGTCGCCAGCTTCGCGCGGCCAGAGCTGGCCCTCTCCGCCGAGCGCAAGCGCGGGCTGGGATACGACCGGGTGATGGAGCTGGTGGCGGAGCGCCCGGGCCGGTCCGGCATCGTCTACGGCGGCACACGCGACGGCGTCGATGAGCTGGCCGCCAAGCTCGCCGCCGCAGGCGTGCCGGCGCTCGCCTACCATGCGGGGCTCGACAAGGGGGGGCGTGCCAAGCGGCTGCACGACTTCCTGGAGGCCGACGCGGCGGTGATGGTGGCCACCATCGCCTTCGGCATGGGCGTGGACAAGCCCGACGTGCGCTATGTCATCCACGCCGACCCGCCGGCCTCCATCGAGGCTTACTGGCAGGAGATCGGCCGGGCGGGGCGCGACGGCGCCCGCGCCGAGGGCATCACGCTCTACTCCTCCTCCGACATGGCCTGGGGCATGCGCCGCATCGACGGCCGCGATGTCGCCGCCGCGGTGAAGACCGTGCAGGCGCGCAAGCTGCGCCAGCTCTACGCCATGCTCGACGGCACCGGCTGCCGGCCGGCCGCGGTGCGTCGCTACTTCGGCGAGGGCGAGGCGATCCCGTGCGGGGCGTGCGACCTGTGCCTCAGCCCGCCGCAAGCCACCGACGTGACCGAGATGGCGCAGAAGGCGCTCTCTGCCGTGCACCGTCTGGGCGGGCGCTTCGGCCGCGGGCGCGTGGTGGACCATCTGCGCGGCAAGGCCGACGGTGCCTTCGAGGCCGAGGTGCGGCTCTCCACCTTCGGCATCGGCCGCGAGACGAGCGTCGGCGGCTGGCGCGATCTGCTGGAGCAGCTGCTGTTCGAGGGCCTGCTGCGCGAGAACCCCAACGACGGCCGGCCGCTGATCGGCCTCGGCGACATGGAGGAGGTGCGCGCCGTCTATCGCGGCGACCGGCGCGTCTCGGTGCGGAGCCTGCGGGCGGCCGACGCCGCGCCCAAGGGCCGCAAGCGCGCCAAGGAGCGGGGAGAGCGCCGCGGCGAGGCGCCGGGCGTCGAGCCGGCCGACGCGTCCCTGTTCGAGGCGCTCCGCGCCTGGCGCCGCGAGCGCGCCACCGAGCAGAAGCTGCCGCCCTACGTGATCTTCCACGACACCACGCTGGCCGCCATCGCCCGCCGCCGCCCCGCCACCGTCGACGCGCTGGCTGAGATCAGCGGCGTGGGCCAGGCCAAGCTGGAGCGCTATGGCGCGGATGTGCTGCGGGTGGTGGCCGAGAGCGGCGGGGTGGGATCATCCGCCGAATAGCGCCGCGTCTGTGGGTCTGACCCCTTCCCTACACCGGCACCACCCGATCCTTCCCGAAGGCGATGGTGACACGGGTGCCGTGGCCGGGGATGCTGTCGACGAGCAGGGCGGCGCCGTTGGCCTCGGCCAGTGCGCGGGTGAGGGGCAAGCCGATGCCGAGGCCGCCGTCGGGCCGGGGCGGCGGCTCGGGCGGGGCGGCGCCCTCCGGCCAGGCGAACGCCCCCGCATCGATGCCCGGCTCCATGCCGGGCCCGGTATCGGCCACCTCGATGCGCAGCGACCCGTCGGCGCCGTGCACGGCGCCGAGCGTCACCCGGTCGCCGGGCCGCGCGAACTTGATGGCGTTGGTGACGAGGTTGAGCAGCATCTGCGTGAGGCTCACCTCGTCGGCGATGACGCGGGGCGTTCCGGAGGCCAGGTCGGCGACCAGGTCGAGGCCGGCCCGCTCCGCCAGCGGACGAGCCACCGCCAGGCAGTTGTCGATCACGCCCGCGGGGTCGAGATCCCTGAAGGCGAGGTCGGGCAGGCCGGTGCCGCCGCGGTCGCCCGCCAGCATGCCCTCGATGACGCCCAGCGCATGCCGGGCGCTGTCGTAGACGATGCGCGCGTACTCGCGGTAGCGGGAATTGCCGAGCGGGCCGAAGTGCTCGTCCCTGAGCACCTCGGCGTAGGCGATGGCGGCACCGAGCGGAGTCCTGACCTCGTGGCCCAGCCGGGCGAGCGCCGATATCGGTGCGGTGTCGAGACCCGGCCGACAAGCCGGGGCTGGCTTGCCGTCGCCGCGCTCGCCCTGCCCCCGGCTCGTATCCGGAAGCCCGCGCACCAGGTAGCGGCCGCCGCCGGGGCCGACCGGCTCCACGCGGCAGTGGAGTTGGAGCAGCCCGCCCGCAGTCCAGAACGCGAGCGTCGTGGCGGCGCCGCTGCGGCCGAGTGCGGGGAGGCGCCTGAGCGCCGGCATGGCCCGGTCGATGGGCGTTGCGGTCCGGCTGTCGCCGCCGTGGCCCCTGGCATCGAGCCCCCAGGCCCGCCGGCCGGCGGCGTTGGCCGCGATCACGGTGCCCGCCACCCAGTCGATCACGAAGGCCGGCAGGACGGGCGAGGCGTCCTTGCCCTCCTCCAGAAGAACCAGCCGGGGTAGGAGCCGCGTCATCGTTCCAGACCGAATCTGCGCGTGGGCGCGCTTGTCCTGCTTAGCTGCGCGCGCCCCGCACGGTCCAGGCAAGCGGCTGTGGCGGCGGCATTTTCCTGTTTACAGCGGGGTCCGGGCAACAGGGCTGGGCAGGGGGGAGCGGGCGTGCGGCGGGGCGGCAGCCTCTTGGCTTTCGCGCCACATCCCACTATGGTGCGCGCGCATCCGAGCCAGATCGCTGCCCGCGCCGCTGCGTACGGCCGGTTGCGCGATAGGTGGGCCGCCTTAGCTCAGCTGGTTAGAGCGCTAGATTGTGGATCTAGAGGTCCCTGGTTCGAGCCCAGGAGGCGGTACCAACAGCGAGGCCCGTGCGGCGGCTGAGACTTGTAGGGCGCAATCGTGCGGAGTGTGATTGCGCCGAGCCGACATCGCCAGAGCTCCGCAACAAAAGGAAGAAGATGTCATCGGCGCAATGCCCTTTCGCAGCATTTGCGCCCTAAGACAGCTCCTTCTCCACCCACGCCTCGGCGTACTTGCGCACCTTGACCCGCTTGGCCTCGTCCAGGACCAGGTGGCAGAAAGCGATCTTCTCGTCGATGCTCTTGAGCTGCAGCGATGCGGCGTTCGCCGCGGCTTGGCGGCGCCGCACAGTCTCGTTCGGCAGGCAGGCCACGACCCACATCCCAAGCCACAGGATGGCGCAGGCGGAGAGCAGGAAGGTCCCGACCGGGTCGCTCGCGGGGAACGCCTCCCTGACCCACAGGGCGGCAAGGATCGTCAGGCAGCCGGCACCCCAGAAGAGCACGAAGTGGGCAGCCCTGGCGTGAACCAGCTGCTGTGCGGCCTCCTTCTGCTTCTCCGCAGCCTCCCCACGGCTCTCGAACAGACCGGCAAGGTCCAGCTCGGCGAGAAGATCCTTCTTGGGCTCCATTGCGGCCTCCACCGATCGCGCATGCCGGGCGCGCCGACCAGACTGCTGGCCGATCGGTGCCATCCCGCTTGCACGGAACGGCAGACCACGGCCGATGCGAGGCTCGCACCGTGGCCCCGGGCGGCGCTCGGCGGCCTTCCAGCGCGCACGAGACCGCTTTCCGGCCCGCGCATGGCACACCCGGCGACATTGAGCATACCGATTGGACGCGGTTTGGGGCGGAATTGGCGCGGCAGAGGGAAGAATCCGCAGACTTGCCAACTGCCTGGGAAGGCTGGTTGCAAGTCCACGTAAGATCGACGAGGCGCACGCCTTGGCTGCGCCTGCGGCACGACGCGCGGCATCGCCACTCACCGGTAGGGCGCGTCGAGCTCCAGCATGCGGGCGATCTCGCGCTCCCAGCGGTCGCCGTTGGCCAGCAGGCGCTCCTTGTTGTAGTAGAGCTCCTCGCGGGTCTCGGTTGCGAACTCGAAGTTCGGCCCCTCCACGATGGCATCCACGGGACAGGCCTCCTGGCACAGGCCGCAATAGATGCACTTGTGCATGTCGATGTCGTAGCGGCTCGCACGCCGCACGCCGCCCGGCCCCGGCGGCGCCACCTCGATGACGATGCATTGCGCCGGGCAGATCGCCTCGCACAGCTTGCAGGCGATGCAGCGCTCCTCGCCGTTGGGATGGCGGCGCAGCGCGTGCTCGCCGCGGAAGCGCGGCGAGAGCGGACCTTTCTCGAACGGATAGTTCAAGGTGGCCTTTGGGCTGAACATGCGGCGCAGCGACAGCCCGATGGCCGAGACGAACTCCGCCAGGAAGACGGCGCTGAACGGGGCTGCTGCATGGGTCATCGCTGTTGGACCATTGGGGGCTGCCGGCGGCCTTCGGTCCGCCGACGCCCGGTTGCCGGCCCTAGTCGGTGCACTCGGCCATGAACTCCTGCATGCTGACGCCGCCTCGATCCGCCAGCGAATCGGCGAGGTCGCCGCCGATCTCGTCTGATGCCGCGATCTCGGTGGCCGACAGGAGGCCGTCGTCGTTCAGATCGGCCGACCGGAACATGGCCCGGCACTCGGCCGGGGTCTCGGCCCAAGCCGGGGCGGCGGTAGCGATCGCGGCGCCGAGTGCCGCCAAGCCCAGGATTCGCGTGAGAGTCCTCATGGCGAGCTCCTAATCGTGAGCAGCGCCCGCCCGTCTGGATGAAGAACAACGCCGGCAGGCCCTCTGTTCCCCGACCCATTCGATGCGCCGGATGCCTCGTCTTGTGGCGTACGGACCATGAGCGCGACCGTTCCCGAGGCTGCGCGACACGGGGAGCCGATTCACCGGTCCTTTACCCGGCCGCGGTATGCACGGTTTTGCCTGCTTGAGCGATGCATCATCGATTGAGCCGCCGCGGACAGCCCGCGCGGCCAGGATGGGTTGTGAGTACGGGTTGTGAGTCATGCAAAGTGTCCCCAACGAGGTCGGCGAGGTCTTCAGGCGCATCGCGGAGGTCATCTCGCACGTCGTCGAGTTCTTCTGGACCTGGTCGTTCGGCCAGATCGTGGCGATGTTCCGCCTGCCGCTCAACACCCTGCCGCTGTGGAAGCAGCTGCTGTTCGCGGCGGTGCTCACGGCGCTCGGCTACCTGTTCCACAAGATCTCGAAGGACCTGCTGAAGGCGGTGCAGACGGTGGTGGGCGCCATGGTGGGGTTGGCCACCTCGCTGATCGGCCTGATGCCGCAGATCGTGTGGGCCGGGCTCATCGCTTTCGGCGGCGCCTGGGTCATGACCAACATGAACCCCTCCTGGATTCCGGCCGCGCTGCGCTGACGCTCGCGCCCCCGCTGCCGCCCCTCCGCGCCGACGCTGGGATTCGCGCAATGTTCCAGAACGGGCGTTGTGCCATCTGTACCGCAGCACGGCAGCCGAGAGCCCGGTGTGATCGGCAGGCCCCACGGTGCTCGTGGCGCGCCCATGGGGCTCCGCAGCGCTGGATAGGCCGGGCGCGGGCAGCTATAGAGGACCTTCCCTTTCATGCCGAAGGCTGGCAAGGTTCCGTTCCCATGGCCATGGACGCGCAAGAGATCGAGCGGCTCATCAAGGCCCGCTTCCCCGATGCCGAGGTGACCATCACCGACCTCGCCGGGGATGGCGATCACTACGCCGCCCGCGTCGTGGCCAAGGAGTTTGCGGGCAAGACCCGGGTACAGCAGCACAAGATGGTCTACGACGCCCTGCAGGGCCACATGGGCGGCACGTTGCACGCTCTGGCGCTCACCACCGCCGTCCCCAAACATTGACTTCACCCGCGCTTGACCACATCTTGCACAGTGAAGCACGCGGGTAGCAGGTTGCTCCCTGGGGCCCCTGGGACCTTTTTGGGGCCCCTGCCCGGGCAAGGGTGCCGGCATCGAGAGGACTGGGATAGATGAGCGAGCAGGCCGTCCACGACTGGATTCGCAAGACCGTCGCCAGCAACGACGTGGTCTTGTTCATGAAGGGGAGCAAGGCCGCTCCGCTGTGCGGGTTCTCCGCCCAGTTGGCGCACATCCTCGGGCACCTGGGGGTGGACTACAAGGACATCAACGTCCTCGACGACATGAGCATCCGCGAGGGCATCAAGAGCTTCAGCAACTGGCCCACCATCCCGCAGCTCTACGTCAAGGGCGAGTTCATCGGCGGCTGCGATATCGTGCGCGAGATGTTCCAGGCCGGCGAGCTGCAGGAGGTGCTCAACGAGAAGGGCGTGGCCAACGCCGGCGCCAGCATGACCGCGTAGAGGGGTCGGACCCCTGACCTCGAACGTTGCAGCTAAGAACAAATCGGATCGCGGCAAGGCTCTGCCCCCTCTTTCCCCTTTCCGGGCAACGCATCGATGAGGCTGGGCGGCCGACGCTTCCTGTTGGGGTGCGCCGTTGTTGCGGCGGCGGCGTGCTTGGCGCTCGCCGTCAGCCTCCCCTTCGTCAGGCTCACCCGGCCGGCGCTGTTCGCTTACGGCCACTCGCTGGTCTCAGGCGTGAGCGCGCTCGCCGAGGCGGACCACTTTGTGCTGGCCGCAGCGGTGCTGGTGCTCGCCATCTTCCTGCCGCTCATCAAGCTGCTGTACCTGGTGCTGCTGGCGACCCTACCGCACGAGGACCTCGAGCGGTCGGCAACCCAGCTCAGGGCCGTCGACTGGCTCGGCCGCTGGTCGCCGCACGACATCCTGGCCGTGGGGCTGGCGCTGGCCCTCATGCTCGGCCATGACGCGGTGGCCCAGCGCAGCGGCGCCGGCGCCGGCTTCTTCGCCGCGGCGATGATGGCAATGCTGCTCGCCTACGTCTGGCTGCGCGGCGACGCCAGCGCCCGGCGCATGCGCGCCCCGGCCATGCGGGCGGCCTACGCCTCGGCGCTGCGCGGCCTGCCGTTCGGGACGCTGCTGGCGCTGGGCGCGGTGTCGTTCGGGCTCGGCGTGACGCTGCCTGCGGTCCAGCTCACGGCGCCGTATGCTGGCGCGGACCTCCATTCGCTCGCCAGCTTGATCCGGGCGCTCGCGGGGCAGGGCGATGCCCTCCTGGGGGGCGCGATCCTGATGCTGGCCGTCGTCCTGCCCGCCATGCGGCTCCTGCATCTGGCGACGCTGGTGCTGTCGCGGGCGCTGCCGCCGGCGCTGCGCGGCAAGGCGGTCCTGGCGGCGGAGGTGCTGGGCCGCCACGCCACCGCCGACACTGCGGTCCTCGCCCTGATGCTGTTCGCGCTCGTCGCTTCGGGGGATGCGCAGGCCGGCCTGCAGCCGGGGGCGTGGTGCTTCATCGCCTCCGCCGCGCTCACCATGCTGGCGTATGCCTGGATCAACCTGCTCGCGCCGTCCGCGGTCGCACAGGCGTCCAGCCTCAAGGCGCGGCTGGCGGGGCTCGCGGCGGCAGGCAAGGCGGGCGGCTCGTAGGGCGCATCGGTGCCCATCATCGGCTCTTCAGCCGCTTCAGGATCAGGATATTGAGATCGGCTTGCGGCACAAAATCGGTCTTGCGCAGCTCGTACCTGGTTGGGCCGATCCTGGTCGCACCGTCGGCGCAGAAGCTCACGAGGTTGGCCGGATCGCCCTTATCCACCACCAGGCGGAGCTCGCCGATCGGCTTCGCCCGGCCGGCGCCGGCATCGGCGGAAAGCAGATAGGCAATGCGCTCCTCGGCGTACGGCGCGTCGTACTGCGACCCGGCGGCCTGCCGGGCCTGATCGACGGCGGCCATGAAGTCCCGGTCGAGGCAGTATTTGTGCATGTACTCCTTGAGCCAAGGCCGGTCGAAGGCCGCCGGGTCGGCCAGCGAGGTCTGCGGCGTCGTGCCGACGCTCGGCTTGTAGATGTGCTCGATGGAGACCTCCTTGCCGGCCGGGAACGTCTGCTCCCAGAGCAGGGTGGTCTTCAGCGTCCAGCGCGGGGAGAGCTGCTTGCGCGCGCCGCGGCCCACGCTGTACTCCTCCACGTCGGCGAGGCCGAGGCGGCGCACCTCCTCCCAGTCTCCCGGCCGCAGCCGGCCGAGCGCCTGGTCGGTGGAGCGCAGGTGCGGCGCCAGCGGCACCTTCATGCGCTCCAGCTCAGCGGTGCGGTCCTCGCCGCGGGCGTGCACCTTCTGCACCACCCGCACCTTGACCGGGGCGCCGTCCACCCGCGCCGAGAAGCCGAGCGGGTTGCCAGGATCGTCCGTGGGCAGCGGCAAGGTGGCGGCGGCGTCCGTCACCCTGATGTCCGGCATCGCGAACGCCACCACGGTTTTCACGTCGTCCGGCGCGGGGTTGTGGAAGCGGTAGCTCACGCGCACCTGGCGGGTCGAGATGTAGATATCCTGCGACCGCAACTCGATGTCGGAGTTCATGGGGAGGGTGAGGCCGCCGGTCGCCAGCTCGGTCATCGGCTGGTTGGCGGTGGCCACGGCGCACGGCAGCAGGGCGAGCGTTGCGAGCATGAGGCCTGCGGCCGCGGCTCGTTCGATCGTTGCGCCCCCCGGCACAGCCTCCGGCGCAGAGATCATAGACACCTCCCAGGTTGCGGCGTTCTCGACTCCTCTTAGCCACGTCCGCCGGGGCCGCCATATCGGGCGAAACCCGAATTGCCAGAGGACCGGGCGGCCTGACAGGCGCGCCGCTCAGGGCAAGCCCTGACCCTCGCTGCGGCACAGCTCATGCTGTCCGCCGGTCGTCGCGCGTCAGGCGAGGGCTGGGCGCGCCGAAGTGCGCCGCCACTGCAGCACCAGGGCGACGACGATAGAGAGGTTGGCAAGGTTGGCGGCGATGCCGGCGGCGAAGGCAGGCGCGTAGTGCCCGGCATGGTCGTAGATGACGCCGGCGCTCCAGCTGCCGGCTGCCATGCCGGCCATGGCGGTGAGCAGGACCGTGGGGATTCGCCAGGCCGCCTCGTGCGCCGGGAACAGCTGGCGGATGGTGAGCATGTAGGCCGGAATGAGGCCCGAGAAGCCGAGGCCAAACGCGGCCGCGACGGCGAACAGGCCCGCCTCGTCCTGGGTCAGCAGGAAACCCGACATTGCGGCGACCTGCGCCAGCGAGCCAACGAGCAGCGTCATGAGGCCGCCGATGCGGTCCGAGATCCAGCCCCACAATTGCCGGCTGAGGAAGGCGCACACGAGCAGCAGGGAGAGCATGGCGGCGCCCTTGGCGGGGGTGAGGCCCACATCGCCGCAGAAGGCGATGAGATGCGAGGCCGGCATCGCCATCGGCACGCAGCACAGGAACGCGGCGGCGGCGAGCAGGGCGAGCACGGCGTTGGGCCTGAGATCAAGCACCGTGCCCCGGCTTGCGGCGGCCGCGGAGCCCGGCTTCGCCTCCGGCTGCTCCGGCGCCGCGCGGAGGAAGATGGCCGCGAGGGGGATGGTCACGGCCACCACCAGGAGGCCGAAGCCGGCCATGGTCTGGCGCCAGCCGAACAGGGCGATGGCGCGCTCGAACAGCGGCGGCCAGGCGGCGCCGGCGATGTACTGGCCGCTGGCGATGAGCGCGAGCGCGCTGCCGCGCCGCGCCTCGAACCAGCGCGTGATGTAGACGTAGAGCGGGGCGTGCACGGCGCCGTTGCCGAGCAGCCCCACGAGCAGCCCGTGCCCGACGTAGAGCTGCCAGGCCTGCCCGCCGGTGGACAGCAGAAGCCCCGCGCACACCATGACGGCGCCGAGGATGACGACCTGACGGTAGCCGATGCGCTCGGCCAGCCACGACATGGTGAGGCCGCCGATGCCGGTGCCGAGCATGGCGAGCGAGAGGGCGGCCGACGGGATGGAGCGGTAGCCGCCGAGATCGGCCGCCACGGGCTGCATGGCCACGGTCACGATCAGGGGCGCGCCGAAGCAGGTGGACGCCACGACGAGCGCCATCGCCGCGACGACCCAAGCCTCCCGGCTGTCGATCCTGCTGCTCACCGCGCCATCCTCCCGGCGATTCTTGTCGTTTGAAGGAGATTGCCCCACGTCCGCCGCCTTGTCGCCCGGGCGGCGCGCATGCCAGCCATCGGCTGGCGCGGCGGCGCTTGCCGGGGCCGGAGGCCCCCCTCTCCCCGCAGGCGGGCGCAGGCGGGGAGAGGGGACGCCGCTTGCCTTACGAGTTTCTTCGCACTGCTGGCGGAGAAGCAGATCAAGCGCGGTGCCCACACCTCGGTGAAGGCCCTGATCAAGAGCATCGAGGCCTTCATCGCCAGGCAGAACGCGAATCCCAAGCCGCTGCGCTGGACCAAGTCGGCCGACGACATCCTGGCCTCGGTCGAGCGCTTCTGCCGCCGTACGCTGGACGTTCACGCACCAGATGGATAGGAACTTCTGAATCGGGACACTAGCCCCTCCCCACAAGGGGGAGGGGAATCCGCGCGCAGGCTGCCTCGCGCTCCAAGTTTCGTGTCAGACCCTCTGGGAGGATCTTGCAAAAATGCGGCGGCGCGAGTGATTTTCCGCTGAAGCGGTGAAAAGTCGAGGCATCGGCGCTGGCTCCGACTACGGTGTTTCCGTGACGAATCACCCGAGA
>JBIOWI010000219.1:0-12559 GCA_044868325.1 Hyphomicrobiaceae bacterium | reverse complement strand
CGCCGTTTGAACTCGGTATCCGGCGCCGACCCACAGCCGTCCAGCATCACGACCGCTACCGCCGCCAGCAGCGGCAGCGCTATCCCCCTCGTCATGTCTCCCCCCCAACATCCCACGCCATTTGAGCGCGCACTGGGGGGCACACTGAGGCCCCCGCTTCCACCCTGACGATGCGACAGATTGGGCGAGCAGTGACGATCCCCCGACCCTGTGTCGGCGGCGCAACTCCAATCCCTGGCATTGCCAGCTCGTCCCCGCCGGCGCCAGGGACAGGTTCAGGGACTGGGCTGTAAAGGATCAGGGCCGCCGACCTGAGAAACCTCAAACCGTCGTTCCGGGGTGTACTTGCATATGTTTCACGTGAAACATGTGCAGCAGCAACGCGGAGGCCAATTCGCAGCAAGGGGCACAGAGGCTCGCCTCGGATTCCTTCGACCTAATCCCTGAAACCTAATCCCCGAAACCTGAAAACCTGGGCTCTCACTTGCCGATGCAGAACCGGCCGAAGATCTCGCCCAGCACGTCCTCGACATCCACCCGGCCGGTGATCCGGCCGAGCGCGGTGGCGGCGCGGCGCAGGTCCTCGGCCCGCAGCTCCAGGTCGGCCGGCCGGCCAGCCAGATAGGCCTCCAGGGCCTCGGCGCACAGGATGAGCTGCTGGCGGTGGCGGGCCTGGGTGATGACCGGGGCCTCCGGCCCGCCTACCCGTTCGGCGGCCCTGCGGCCGACTACTTCGGCCAGCTCGGTCAGGCCCTCGCCGGTCAGGACCGAGATGCGCAGGACACCGTCTCGAGCCGCGCTGCCGGCGCTGAGCATCCCCGGCCTTACGAGGTCCACCTTGCTGAGGACCGGCAGCACCTCCCCGGCGTCGGCGCCCAAATCCTCAGGCGGGGGCTCGGGGGTCGGCGCCGTGGCATCGGTGAGCCATAGCACCAGGTCGGCGGCGCGGGCGTGGGCCAGGGCGCGGCGGATGCCCTCGCGCTCCACCTGGCCGGCCGCCTCGCGGATGCCCGCCGTGTCGCTCAGGATCACCGGCACGCCGGCGAGGTCCAGGGTCACCTCGATGATGTCGCGGGTGGTGCCGGCCTCCTCCGACACGATGGCCGCCTCGCGCCGGGCCAGCGCGTTGAGCAGGCTCGACTTGCCGGCGTTGGGCGGGCCAGCGATGGCGACCCGAAAGCCCTGGCGCAGGATCTCGCCGCGGCGGCCGTCGTCCAGGTGGGCGCGGATCGCCGGCGCCAGCCGGGCCGCCAGCGCCCGCGCCTCGGCCAGCGCTCTGGCCAGCGCCTCGGCGCCCACGTCGGCCTCGTCGGAGAAGTCGATGGCGGCCTCGGTGAGGGCCTGCGCCCGGATCAGGTCGGCCCGCCAGCCGTCGTAGAGCCGGGCCAGCACTCCGCCGGCCTGGCGCTGGGCCTGGCGGCGCTGGGCGGCGGTGTCGGCGTCCACCAGGTCGGCGACGGCCTCGGCGGCGGTCAGGTCGAGCTTGCCGCTCTCGAAAGCGCGGCGGGCGAACTCGCCTGGCTCCGCCAGACGGAACCCCGGGAGCGCCGAGAGCGCCGACAGCACCCCGGCGATTACGGCGCGGCCGCCGTGGACATGGAATTCCGCCATGTCCTCGCCGGTCTCGCTCCTGGGGCCCGGGAACCAGAGGACGAGTGCGCCGTCGAGCACCTCGCCGGTCTCGCTGCGCACGGTCCTGAGCGCCGCGAAGCGCGGCTTCGGCCGCGGCAGCGCCAGACGGTCGAGCGCCGTGCCGGCGCCAGGGCCGGAGACGCGGATCACGGCTACGCCGGCACGGCCGTGCCCGCTGGAAAGGGCGTAGATGGTCGCCGGTCCTGGTCCTGCCATCGCCTGCTTCCCGCCATCTGGGGCCCCCATCTGGGCCTAGCCAGTCTCCTAGCGGTCAGCGGGGCGGAAAGGCAAATCCGGCTGGGGGTCTTTGGCGGGGTTGCTTGCCGGCCACCCAGGACGGAAGACAGGGAGGGCGCATAAGAGCGGGAGGGGCGCCTGAGCGGTCGCCCAGGTGCCCCTCGGCCGAGTTGGCGTGTCGGTGCGGGCAAACGCGCCCTCCCGGCAGCGGCCAAACGCCGAATTGTCCGAACCGTTCCCATCGCCTGTCCGAAATCTCACGTCGGCGATGGAACCGATGCAATGCTGCCACAGTCGCTCCCTCCGCAGGCCTGATCGGCCCTACCGGATTCGCGACGTCGTCAGGATCGGACCGCGGATGTAGGCCCGGGAGGGCGGGCAGAGCCGGCGCACGCCGCTGCGCCGGGTCTGGCGGCCGTGGGCGACCCTGCGGACCGGCGGCGAGGTGTAGTAGGCCGCGCTGTAGTCCCACCGCGGCCCCCGGAACACGTCGATCCTGGCGGCATAGTGGCCGGCGTAGGAGCCGCGATCCGGCGACAGGTAGGAATAGGCATAGACCGGCGGCCCCGGGTAGACGACCGCCGGCGGCGAGGAGAGATGGACCGGCGAGCCGTAGTACGCTGGCGAATAGCGAGACCAGGCCGACGCCTCGGGGCTGGCCGCGCCGAGCCCCGGCACCGCCACGATGGCGGCGAGCCAGAACGACGTGCCGCTGCGCATATGTCCACTCCTTTCAGGCAAACTTCGCCAAGGGGGTCGCCCCGGGCCTCACTCCTGCGCTAGCGGACGGGCACCCAGACGGCAGCCGGCCGGTATCCGTCGTAGGCGACCGGCGGCGCATACCCGTTGCCATTGCCATACCCGTAGCCATTGCCATTGCCATAGCCGTAGCCATTCCCGTAGCCGTAGCCATTCTGGTAGCCATAGCCGTAGCCGCGGTCGCAGTTGCGGTAGCCGTAGCCGGTCGCCGGCGCGTAGCCGTAGGCCTGGGGCGCATAGACATAGCCCACCGCCGCGGGCGGGGGCGCGTAATAGGCTGGCGGCGGAGCGTAGTATATCGGCGGCGGCGGTGCGTATTGGTACACCGGGGCCGGCGCGTAGGCGCCGCAGGCCCGGATCCGGCGGCAGCCGGCGGACGCATCCGTCGCGCTCACCGCAACCAGCGCCAGCACACTGCCCAGTCCGACAAGGAGTCTCATGCGCATTCGCATCTCCATCGGGTGGATGCCTCAGGTTGCCTTAAGAGACTCGGCAACCGGCTCAGGTCCGATTTCGTCCGATCACCAACTTGCCTGTCCACGAATGGCACACCGCGGCCCGTTTCACACTCGGGCCAAACCCTAGCCGTGGATGGCGATAAACCTGAGCTTAAGAGTTGCTTGCGCAAGTTTGGCGGAAGGACCTGCTATCATGCCCGTCAGCCGTCGTAGGGCGATCCCTCGGCGGCGACGGATTTCGACACGAGGCGCAGTTGCAGACGATCCGTACCCCCGAGGATTTCGCGGCCGCCTTCGGCGCGCCGCCCGAGGCGGTGCAGCGGCTTGTCATTTATGAGAAGCTGCTGTGGCAATGGCAGAAGGCCGTGAACCTGGTGGCGCCGGCCACGCTCGACGCGGTCTGGCACCGGCATTTCGCCGACAGCGCCCAGCTGGTGCCGCTCGCGCCGCCGGGCGTCCGCTCCTGGATCGACCTGGGCTCCGGCGCAGGATTTCCCGGTCTAGTCGTCGCGATCATATTGGCGGGCGCGTCGTCGAGATTGAGCGAACAGAGGGCCGCAGCGTCCCCTCCCCCCTTGTGGGGGAGGGACAGGGTGGGGGGGAATCCCCAGCATAAGATGTCGGGGCTCCCCCCACTCCTAACCCCTCCCCACAAGGGGGAGGGGAATCCCGTCGCGTATGAGACGCCGGTGGCAATCCACTTCACCCTCATCGAGAGCGACACCCGCAAGTGCGCCTTCCTGCGCGAGGTGGCGCGGCAGACCGGGGTGGCTGTGGATATCCTGTCGAGAAGGGCCGAATCAGCTAGAACATCCGTTAACAAAGACTTGCCGCGAATCGTGTCGGCGCGTGCGCTGGCTCCGCTCGACAGGCTGCTCGATCTGGCCGAGCCCTTTTCCCCGCCAGGCACCACCCTGCTGCTTCCGAAAGGCCGGGAGGTCGCCCAGGAGCTGCAGGTGGCCGAGAGTCGCTGGCGATTTCAAGTGGCGTTGGTCCCGAGTGTCACGGATACGGACGGCCGCATCGCCGTCATCACGAACCTTGAGCGCAAAGCGAAGGATTGACATGTCCGCAACGAGCCCGCTCCGCGTCCTGGCCGTCGCCAACCAGAAGGGCGGCGTCGGCAAGACCACCACCGCCATCAACCTCGGCACCGCGCTCGCCGCCATCGGCGAGAAAGTCCTGATCCTCGACATCGATCCGCAGGGCAACGCCTCCACGGGCGTCGGCGTGTCCGAGAGCGAGCGCCACATCACCACCTTCGACATCCTCACCGGCCGCGCCAGCATCGCCCAGGCCGGCGCCGAGACCGTGGTGCCGAACCTATCCGTCGTCCCGGCCAACGCGGACCTCGTCGGCCTGGAAACGGAGATGATGAAGGAATCGAATCGCCCCTTCCGCCTGCGCGACGCCATCACGGCCCTGCTCGCCGACCAGCGCGCCAACCCGAAGGCCGTCCCCTACACCTACCTGCTCATCGACTGCCCGCCCTCGCTCAACCTCCTCACCTTGAACGCGATGGTGGCGGCGCAGGCAGTGCTAGTACCGGTCCAATGCGAGTTCTTCGCGCTCGAAGGCATCTCCCAGCTCAAGGCCACCATCGACCAGATCCGCGCCACCCTGAACCCGGCGCTCCAAATCCAGGGCGTGGTGCTCACCATGCACGACGCCCGCACCCAGCTGTCCAAGGAGGTGGCGGCCGAGGTGCGCAACTTCTTCGGCGCCAAGGTCTACGAGACCATGATCCCGCGCAACGTGCGCATCGCCGAGGCGCCCTCGCACGGCAAGCCCATCATGCTGTACGACTACGACAGCCCCGGCAGCCAGGCCTACATCCGCCTCGCCCACGAGATCATCGAGCGCGAGCGCCGTCTGCGCGCCGCCTGATCCGGCGAATGGCGAATGGTGAGTGGCGAATGGACTGACCATTCGCGATTTGCCATTCGCCATTCGCCCATTTCGGAGATGCGAATGTCCGACACCCTCCGCAACATCCCCGCCGCCCCCATCCCCCTGCACAAGGGCCGGCTAGGCCGTGGCCTGGCGTCGCTCATCGGCGAGCCCCAGCCCCAAGCCGACGCTCGCCTGCCCGCGCACGGTGAGCAGCGCCTCGTGCCCATCGCCGACCTGCGTCCCAGCGGCCTCAACCCACGCAAGGACTTTGCCGAGGCGGAGCTGGCCGAGCTGGCAGACTCCATCCGCGCAAGAGGCCTCGTCCAGCCCATCGTCTGCCGCCCCGACCGGCAGCGCGGCGGCTTCGAGATCGTGGCCGGCGAGCGCCGCTGGCGTGCGGCGCAGCGGGCCTGCCTGCACAACGTGCCGGCGATCGTGCGCGACCTGAGCGACCAGGAGGTCATCGAGTTCGCCATCATCGAGAACGTGCAGCGGGCCGACCTCAACCCCATCGAGGAGGCGCTGGGCTACACCGAGCTGATCGAGAAGCACACCTACACCCAGGAGCGCCTCTCCGAGGTGGTCGGCAAGAGCCGCAGCCACGTCGGCAACACGCTGAGACTTCTCAAGCTGCCGGGCGACGTCCAGAACCTGGTGCGCGAGGGCAAGCTCTCGGCCGGCGCCGCCCGCGCCATCATCGGCCAGAAGCACGTGGATGTCCTGGCGGAGCAGATCGTGGCGCGCGGCCTCAACGTGCGCGAGGTTGAGGCCCTCGTGAACGACATGCAGCAGAACCCGCGGTCGGGCGAGGACGGCAGCGTCGCGGGCCTGAGAGGCCTGGGCAGTGGTGGCGCAGGGAGCTCGTCATCGCACCAGCCTCCGCAGAAGGACCCGGACACAGCGGCCTTCGAGAAGGACCTCTCCGACGCCCTCGGCCTCAAGGTGGAGGTCCGCCGCGGCCCCGGCGAGACCGGCCATCTCACCATCGAGTACGGCAACTACGAGCAGCTCGACCACATCCGGAATCGGCTGGTGGGGCGGTAGGTGCGACTAAGGCAATAAGGGAGTAGGGCAATAGGGGAGTAGGGCAGCGGCTAGTCGGATGGAAGTCTGCGCATGAGGGCCCGAAGGAGCTTCCCGACACTCTCCCTTTGTGCCAGCAGAGAGCCAACGACCGGAGCGTCGGCGATTTCGATACGCTGCGCGATCAGGATGTGTGTTTCCGTCTCCTTCAATGAGCCTTGCGCGATCTTCAGGAAGTGCAGGTAGGAAGCTGGGCTCTCTCGGCCATAGCCCTCAGCGATGTTGGCTGGCACGGAGGCTGCCGCGCGGCGGACCTGGTATGTGAGGCCGTAAAGCTCGTCCTTCGGCCAGGTACGTGTCACGCGATAAATGGCGACGGTCAAGTCCATCGCCTGCTCCCATACCAATAGGTCGCGATAGGAGTTGATCTTGCTCACGCTATGCCTCCCTAATATCGACAACAAATAGCAGTATACATTATTTCAGTCGGCTGTGCGACATCCTCATTCCCCTACTGCCCTACTGCCCTACTGCCTTACTGCCCTACTGCCCTACCCCGACCGCAACACCTTCTCCGCCCCGATGTTGAAGAACGCCGACCCCGCCAGGCCGCTGCCGCCGTCCACGATGAGCTGCGCGCCGGTGATGTAGCTCGCCAGCGGCGAGGCGAGGAACACGGCGGCCAGGCCGATATCGTCCACCGTGCCCAGGCGCTGCAAGGGGATGCGGCCCAGCCGCTCGGCCAGGTCCTGCGGGTCGGACAACCGCTTCATGCCCTCGGTGCCGGCGATCGGCCCCGGCACGATGGAGCACGAGCGGATGCCGTATTGGCCCCACTCCAGCGCCAGGTTCTTCATCATGCTCTCGATGCCGGCCTTGGCGGCGCCCACGTGCACCTGGAAGGCGTGGGGCATATAGGCCATGCCGGCCGAGATGAAGAGCATCGTGCCCTTCGTCTCCCTGAGCTGGGCGAACGCGGCGCGCGCGGCGTTGAACGAGCCGATCAGGTCGATGTCCACCACCGTCCTGAAGCCGTTGGGGCTCATGTCCTCGGCGCGGCACAGGAAGTTGCCTGCCGCGCCGCACACCAGCACGTCGATGGGGCCCAGCGCATCGCGCGTGGCGTCGATGGCCGCCTGCAGCGCCGGCATCTGGCGCACGTCTGCGACCTGGGCGAGAACGCCCGCGCCCAGCGCCTCCAGCTCCTTGGCCGCACCGTCGAGCCGCTCCTGGGTGCGGCCGCAGATCGCAACGTTGGCGCCCACCGCGGCGAAGCTCTTCGCCACGCCCAGATTGATGCCGCTGCCGCCACCGGTGACGAACACCGTCTTGCCCCTGAAGAGATCGCGGGCGAGATATCTCGTGATTTCCATCGATGCTCCCTCGGTGTCAGACCCTCTGGGTCTGACACCATAGCTCCAACGGCCGTTTGTTTTACTGGTGTCAGACCCAGAGGGTCTGACACCTAGCGCGAGAACGCCTTGTTCAGCTCCGCGCCCGACGCCGCGTCGGCGAAGCCGTTGAAGCTGCCGGCCTCCACGATCTGCCGCGCCGCCCGGATGAAGCCGCCCCAGGCCGCCCGTGCCAGCGAGCCGCCAATGCTGATGCGGCGCACGCCGAGGTCGGCGCAGTCCTTCACCGTGAGCTCGCTTGGCGTGCCCATCAGCAGGTTGACTGGCTTGGGCGCCACCGCCTGCACCACCGCCGCGATCTGCTCCCGCGTCGAGATGCCTGGCGCATAGAGGCAGTCCGCTCCGGCCTCGGCGAACGCCTTGAGCCTGCGCAGGGTCTCGTCGAGGTCGGGCCGGCCGCGGATGAAGCCCTCGCTGCGGCCGGTGAGCAGCACGTCGCCGCCCGTCTTGTCGATGGCCGCCCGCGCTGCCCCAATGCGCGCCACCGCGAGGTCGAAGGGATAGAGCGGATTGGCCCGGTCGCCGGTGAAGTCCTCGATGGAGAGCCCCGCCACACCCGTCTCCACGCACAGCTGCACGCTCTCGGCCACGTCCTCCGGCGCGTCGGCGAAGCCGCCCTCGAAGTCGGCGTTCAGCGGCACATCCACGGCCGCCGCAAGCTCGGCGAAGTGCGCCAGCGCCACGTCGCGGCTCACGCCGCCGTCCGAGATCCCGCGCGACCAGGCAAAGCCCGCGCTGGTCGTTGCCAGCGCCTTGAAGCCCATGCTCTGCAGGTAGCGTGCGCTTCCCACATCCCAAGGGTTCGGGATGACGAAGCACCCGCTCCCATGCAGCCGCCGGAACTCCGCTCTCTTCTCAACCGTGGTCGCCATGGCGCATCTCCCAGGTGTCAGACCCTCCGGGTCTGACACCATAGCACGAACCGCGTTGGAGCCATGGTGCCAGACCCTCCGGGCCTGACACCTGCTGACAACCTACTCCGCAATGATCCCCGCCCCGCGGAAGCCGCCGTCCACGGCCACGATCTCGCCAGTGACGTAGCCGGACCTGTTGCCATCCAGCAGGAACTCGATGACGCCGGCAATCTCCTCCGGCGTGCCGTAGCGGCGCATGGGGATGTGGCGCGTCCACAGCACGCGGTCCTCAGGCGTATGCATGGCCTTCACCATCGGCGTATCGACCGGCCCGGGCGCCACGGCATTCACGCGGATGCCGTACCCTGCCAGATCGTTGGCCAGCACCTGCGTCAGCACCGCCACCGCACCCTTCGAGGCCCCGTAGGCGCTGCGCCCCTTGCTGCCGCGCAAGCCTGCCACCGACGACAGGTTCACGATGGCGCCTCCGCCACCCCGCTCCCTCATGACGCGCGCTGCGGCCCGGGCGACGATGAACGTGCCGGTAACGTTCACGTCGAGAATTTTGCGGAACAGCTCGACCGGCGTATCCAGCGCCGGGATATCCGCCGCGATGCCCGCGGCATTGACCACGCCGTCGAGCCCGCCCAGCACCTCCGCGGCCCTGGCAATCGCCTGCTCGGCTGCAGCCTCGTCGGTCACGTCGAAGGGCGTCGGCAGGACGCCGGGCGAGGCAACGGCTCGCTCGCTCCAGGCCTGCAGCATCGTCTCGTCCCGGTCGGCGACCGCCACCTTCCAGCCGGCGTTGAGCAGGTGCTCCGCCGTGGCCAAGCCGATGCCCGATGCGCCGCCGGTGATGAGAGCGACCCTGGCGAGGGTGTCAGACCCTCTGGGTCTGACACCTTGGCGCGAACTCTCGTCCGACATTGTCATGGACTCCGCCAATATGCCATCCGCTTAGGAGATGGTGCGTAGGTTATGGTGCCAGACCCAGAGGGTCTCACACCGACGCCCCGACGCCTCAGTTCACGCCCACCGCCCGGCTCATCGTAGCACCGATCTCGGCATGGATGACGAGGTCCGCCAGCTCGTCCTGGTCCGTCGGCTCGCGGTTGACGATGACGAGCCGCGCGCCGTTGCGCTTGGCGAGCAGAGGGAAGCCCGCGGCTGGATAGACCACCAGCGAGCTGCCGAGCACGATGAAGAGATCCGCAGCCAGCGTCGCCACGCGCGCCCGCGCCATCTCGGCCTCCGGCATCGGCTGGCCGAACGAGACGGTGGCCGTCTTGATGTGGCCGCCGCACCCGGTACAGACGGGGAGCTGCTCGTCCTCGGCGAAGATCTCGCGCACCCAAGCGAGCTCGTAGCGCCGGCAGCAGTCGAGGCAGGCGGCGTAGGTGGTGTTGCCGTGCAGCTCGATCACCGTCTCGGCGGGAATGCCCGAGGCCTGGTGCAGCCCATCGATGTTCTGGGTGATGACGGCGCTCATACGGCCCAGCTCGACCAGCCGGGCCAGCGCACGGTGCCCGGCGTTGGGCGTCGCGCTCTCGATGGCGGGATGGGTGGCGAACTTGCGCCGCCAGGTCTCGCGCCGCGCCTCGGCGGAGGCCACGAAATCCTCGAACGGGATCGGCTTGTACCGGGTCCAGATGCCGCCCGGCGAACGGAAGTCGGGAATGCCCGATTCCGTAGAGATGCCGGCCCCCGTGAAGGCGACGATGTTGCCGGCATCGGCAATCATGCGCCTGAGCGCATCGGTGTCAGACCCTCTGGGTCTGACACCATCGCGCCTGCCGTCGTTCCTGTCCGATGTCGCCATATGGTTCCTATCGGCACGCTGCTCGCTTATGACAACGGTGCACCCATGGTGTCAGACCCAGAGGGTCTGACACCAAACGCGGCCTCCATCTCTCGCCGCACCTTCACCGCGTCGGCAGCCATATCGATGACCACGTCCGTCCACCTGAGCGCCTCGCCCTCGGCGATGTCTCGGGTAAGTGCCACGTCGCTCGCCAAGCCGAGCGGCAGATAGCCCTCGGCCAGCGACACCTCTGCCGGCACCTGCCGGCCCCAGACTGCAAAGCCGCCCTCGCCATCCAGGATCTCTCCCTTCTTCAATGGGCGCTTCGCAACCGCCGCCACATCCGAGTTGAAGCACACCGGCGCGCCCGTCGGCTCCCCGCGCAGCGCCACGCAGGCCACCGAGATGCCGAGCTCCAGCCCGATCATGTGCGTGGGCCGGTAGAGCGCGGCGTAGCGCCCGCTCTTGTCCTGCAGGCAGTGGTACTCCTTGAAGCACTGCGCCGCGTACGGGCTATCGCTCTCGATCACCACGTACGTGCCCATGGCGAGGTGGTGTGGCACGTCCGTCCCGTCCCGATAGAGCGAGGAGACCACCTCGGTCACGCCCTTCCTCTCCAGCGTGCCGCCCTCGTCCCGGGGCTTGCAGACCTCCGCCAGCTCGAACCTGGTCGCCGGAGGGAAGCCAAGGCCCCCCGACTGCGGCACCAGCCCGGCGGCGTTGCACACCGCCGTCATCTCGATGCCCGACTTGGTGCCGTCGAGGAACGAGTTGAACATTTTTGGATTGATGTGGCTCCGGTCCTGGATCGGCAGGTACTGCAGGAGGATGTCCCACACCGTATCGGGGTTGGAGCGGTGATAGCTCGGCAGGTAGCGTGTGCCCTTGCCGGCCGCCACCACGTTGAACCCGCACGCCCGCGCCCAGTCCACCTGCTCGCAGATCAGCGCCGGCTGGTCGCCCCATGCCAGCGAGTAGACCACGCCCGCCTCCCGCGCGCGCCGCGCCAGCAGCGGCCCCGCCAGCGCGTCGGCCTCCACGTTGACCATGACGATGTGCTTGCCGTGTGCTATCGCCGCCTGCGCCAGCCGGATGCCGGTGGCCGGGTCCCCCGTCGCCTCGATCACCACGTCGATCTCGGGGCTCCCGATCAGGGCCAGCGCGTCGTCGGTGACGGAGGTCCCGCCGGTCTTCAGCGCCTCCCCGAGCGAGCGCGCCTCGATCCGCTCCCTCGGCCAGCCCACGCCCACGAGCCGCTCCCTGGCCCGCCCCGGCATCAGGTCCGCGAGCCCGGCGAGATGCATCCCCGGCGTCAGCCGCACCTGCGACAGGAACATGGTGCCGAACTTGCCGGCCCCCACCTGCGCGATGCGGATCGGCCGCCCGGCCGCCGCGCGCTCCCTCAGCTTGGACGACAGGTTCATGGCGGTTTCCTAGGTGTCAGACCCTCTGGGTCTGACACCACCTGCACAACCGTCGTTGGCACCAAGGTGTCAGACCCGGAGGGTCTGACACCTTACCGTCAACCGGCCGTCATGGCCACGTTGGAGAGGCATGGCAGAAGGGCTGCCCCCGAGACGGAGGGAAGGACGGGAGGGGCGAACCGGAAGGAGGCTGCGCCATGCCCGAGATCGGTTGGATAGCGGACTGGCTCGTGTCGAGCGGGGTCAAGGAGTTCGTCCTCGACTTCTTACAGCTCGGCGCATTCAAGACCATCGTCTGGATGATGATCGGCGCCATCCTCGCGCGCTACGCCACGCGCCTGTGGTTTCGCTTCGTCCACCCGAACCAGCTGCAGCAGGGCTGGGACGACCTGCGCCAGGCGCGCCGCTGGCTGGCGCTGGAGCGCGCCGTGTGGGCAGCCAGTCGCCGCCGCCTGCGCGCCGAGAACGCCGCGCTCCGCTCGCAGAACAAGGAGCTGCGCGAGAGGCTCAGCCACCTGACTACCGCAACGGCCCTGGCATAGGTGTCGGAGCGGGGTCGGACCCTGCGGGTCCGACCCCATGGCACTGCCGCCCGACGGAACGTCTACGCCGCCCGGCGCTTGCGCTCGGCCATCTCGACGCTCATGGCCTGGGCGACGGCGGGGCGCTGCAGGTGCTTCTGGTGATAGGCCGCGATCGTCGGCCACCGCTTGAGATCGGCACCGACGTAGGCGAAGGAGCAGCTCTACATTGCGGCGCTGCGCTTCTACGGCGCCAAGAGCGTCGAGGGCCTCGACGCGATCCTGGCCGGACCGGGCAGCATCGAGCAGCGTCTGGGCCGCGTCTACAGCTCGGCCATCGACCTCTACACGGCTCCGCCGCACAGGCCGGGCTGCATGAGCCGCCTCTATGGTCCCGACCATATGCGACTGAAAGCCGGTGTCAGACCCAGAGGGAGGATCTTGCAAAAATGCGGCGGCGCGAGTGATTTTCCGCTGAAGCGGTGAAAAGTCGAGGCATCGGCGCTGGCTCCGACTACGGTGTTTCCGTGACGAATCACCCGAGA
>JBIOWI010000218.1:0-17790 GCA_044868325.1 Hyphomicrobiaceae bacterium | reverse complement strand
GCTTCACGTGCGGCCTCGCGACCGCCCGCGCATGACTCGGGGCCGATGCGGATCGCTACTCCTTCATCGCAGTGGACTTGCACCACCTACTCCTCGCCGGTATCACCGGCGCACTTGGGTTACGCGCTTCGCGCTAACCCAACCTACTTGGCGATGCGGGCAAGCTCATCGAGGCGCAGTCGTAGCGCCTCGCCTCCGGCGATCTGCGGCAGCGAGCGGACGAGCCGCTCCCGCTGCTCCCAGCGGCCGATCGTGCGCTTGGCGAGTTGGAACGCCCGCTCGAAGGAGCGCTCGCGGCGCAGCGCGCGATTGAAGAAGGCATCGCCGAAATAGGTCCACTCGCGCCTGTCCTCGCACCCGAACGAGGTGCGGTCGGCGTGGGCGGCGGCGATCACAAGGGTGCTCGGGTCCGCCAGTGTAGGAACAAAGCTGCCCGAGTGGCAGGCCGAGACCACCACCACGCGGTTTTTTATCCTGGCGCGGTCGAGCATGCCTTTGAGGCCGGCAGGTGTCAGCCCGTCGAAGGCGAACCCGGGCATCTCCACGGCAAACAGATTCTTGCGTCCGTGCGAGGTCAGGAACAGGAAGAGCGTGTCGGCGTCTGCGTCCATCAGCTCGCCGATGCGCTGCAGCGCCCGGTCCAGGTTCTCCGGGTTCGCCAAGGCAATGTCGTCGGCGGTGCTCCTGTGGTTGATGAGCACCAACGACCTCCCCTTGGTGCCGAACCGCTCGTCGAACAAGGCCCGCACCGCCAGCGCCTCGCGCTTGAAGACGGCCTCCCAGCCGTAGCCGGCAAAGCCGACGAAGAAGAGCCGCGGCTGAGATTGGTCGGAGCCGGTGCCTTGCAGCTCCGCGAACGCCCGCTCCAGCAACAGCGGCTGGCGCCGGGAGACGGCTTCCGCGTCAACGCCCGCCTGCTGCTGCGGCCCAGCCTGCTGTGGCCGAGCCTGCTCCTGCGCCGGTCCGTGCTCCTGTGCCCCTGCAACGCCCGCCCAAAGCAGGCCCGCGGAGACGATCAATCCCAGGACCAACGCGCGAAACGCCGAATGCACGGGCATCAGCATCGCATCCTTCTTCCTGCCGCAGGGCTCCCACCGGCGCACGGGGGTGCCCGGATCACCATGCAAGCTCAAGGATCTCTTTCACGTCCGCCGCGCCGGCGATCGGGCGCGGGTTGACCTTGACCGGATGGTAGTCCAGGGCCCGGCGAGCCACCTCGTCCAGCTGCTCGCGCTCGATGCCCACGGCACGCAGCGTCACGGGCTGGTCGAGACCGGCGATCAGCTCTTTGACCAGCTCCCACGCGGGGCGGCCCGGTGCGCCCATGGCCTCCGACACCGCCTGCTGGCGCACCGCGTTGACCGCAGCGTTCCACTTCAGAACGGCCGGCAGCATGACGCACGAGGTGTGGCCGTGCGCAACGCCGAAGGTGGAGCCCAGCGCATAGCCGATGCCGTGGCTGGCTCCCGTGGGCACCCCGGCGGCCAACGGTGCAACGGCCTGCCACATGCCGATCTGCGCCTCGAGGCGGGGCGCCAGCTCGCGAGGGTTGCGCCTGATGACGGGCAGCGCGCGATTGAGCAGCCTGAGCCCCTGCAGCGACAGCGCCTCCGTGGCGAGGCTGGCGCGCGGGCTGCAATAGGTCTCCACCGCATGGTCCACCGCCCGGATGCCGGTGCAGAACAGCAGCCAGTCCGGCGTGGGAAGCGTCGCGGCGGGATCGAGGATCGCGCAGCGCGGCACAAGCAGCCGGTGCCGGAACGACTGCTTGGTGCCGGTCGCGGACTGCGTAATGCCCGCGCTGTCCGTGAACTCCGACGCCGACAGCGTAGTCGATACCGAGATCATGCGGATCGCCTCGGCCGGTGGCACGATGGCCTTGTTGTATCCGCGCTCGAATCCCGAGCGGTAGGGCTCCATGGCCTCCGCTGTATCCAGCCCAAGCCAGAGGCACAGCAGCATCGCCTTGGTGGCGTCGATCACCGAGCCGCCGCCGATGGCGACGATCAGGTCGGCCCCCGCTTCGCGGGCAGCCCGCGCGCCCGCCACGACATCCTCTCGCGGGCTGTGCGAGCGGATGGCGGCATAGGTGCCGGCGTGGAGGTTGCCGAGGGTCCGCTCCACGCGCTGCAGCGGCCCGTCCTCGATCCGCGTCAGCGACCGGGTCGAGGCTATGAACACCCGGCGCGCCCCGCAGCGCTCCGCCTCGGCCATGACCGCTGCCTCGGCCGGCGTGCCGAAGACCACGCGCTCCTGCGCCGTCACGTGAAACGTGCCGGCGCTCGGAGGGGCTTGTGCCGTGCTCATGGGGGCAGGTTGGGTCCTCGTGGGGGCCTCGGCTCGGTTCTCTCGATGGTAGCCCTGGCGGCTCTCCGCGTCACTTCCCGATCCACAACGACGCAACGACCACCGGCACCCATCCATCGGATCGGACGCTCCGTATCGCCGAACGTCATACTCCGGCCTAATCCTGAGGCTTAAGCTTGCCGACACTCAAGATCGTTTCTCCCGGCACCGAGAATGCGCTGCCGAGGCTGACCCTCGCTCTGGTGTCCTACGACGGCATTGTGCTGAGCCAGGCGCAGCCGTTGCTGGCCGTGATGCACGCCGACCGCTTGGCGGCGCAACCGGCCACGATCCCGACGCAACCCGCCCAGTGCCCTGCCCAGGTGCCGCCGCAGAAGTCCGCCGAGGCGCCTGCCGCCTGGGTCTGGCCCGGCGCCAGGCGGGAGGCGAGGAGCCTCGTGCGCCGGGGCGACGACGCACTGGCCAGGGGCAGCGTCGCTGCCGCGCGCCAGACCTACGAGTACGTGGCGCAGGAGATGCGCTGCGGGTGACGGGACCGGCTTGCCGAACGGGTCCGTGCGGGTGAATGCAAACAGGCGCTGGCTGGGGCGGGAGGATTCGAACCTCCGCATGGCGGAACCAAAATCCGCTGCCTTACCGCTTGGCTACGCCCCAAGACGCAAATCGCCAAATACACGGAACATCAATGGGCGGCAAGGTGCGGAAACGCGGGGGACCAGCTCGCGCGGTCTCCGAGCGGGTGGCCTGAGACCTCATGTCTGTCTCCGAGCGGCTGAGCAGGCACGAGGCGGGTGGTTGAGCGTCGGCGATCCCGGTAGCATGCGCCGTCGGGCTCGGCTGCTGACGCCGGGCGGACCCTCAATCACAAACGTCGGCACCTAGGGGAGAAGCGACAATGAGAGCCAGCGGCAACCCCGGTAGGTCCGGGAACGGACTTGGGCGCAGACCGTCCCGGTCCGCACAGATCGTTGCATCGACGGTCCTGTCGGCCGTCCTCGCCTGCCTCGGCGCGGCGGCAGCATCGGCGCAAGACAAGATCGAGATGAAGCTCGCCTATTTCGTGGGCGATCAGCACGCCATGTCGCAATGGCTGATCAAATGGTCGGAGCGCCTGGAGAAGCAGTCCGGCGGGCGCATCGCGGTGAAGCGGTTCCCGGGCTCGCAGATGGGCCCGGTGCAGCAGCACTACGACTACGCGCGCACCGGCCAGGCCGACGTCGTGTGGTTCCTGCACGGGGCCACGCCGGGGCGCTTCCCCCTGACCGAGCTTGTCAACCTGCCCTACCTGATCGGCAGCGCCGAGATCGGCACCAAGGTGCTCAACGATCCGGAGCTCAGATCCAAGCATCTCGACGCCGAGCACAAGGGCGTGAAGGTGCTGCTGTTGCTGACGCATCAGCCCGGCAACGTCAACACCACCAGGAAGGCCATCCGCACGCTCGAGGACATGAAGGGCCTCCGGCTCCGCTTCGCCTCGCCGACCGTGCGCGAGTTCGTCGCCGCGCTCGGCGCCACGCCGGTGGGCGTGCTGCCGACCGAGCAGGTCGAGCAGCTGCAGAAGGGCACGATCGACGGCACCTTCATCGACTACGGCGGCGCCGGCATCGCCTTCAAGATGGGCGGCGTCGTGAAGTACACCACCGAGCTCTACGCCTACGTGACAAGCTTCGGCGTGGTCATGAACCCCGACTTCTGGAGCAAGCTGCCGCCCGACCTGCAGACGCTGGTGACCAAATCCATGACCGGCGTTGAGCCCGAGGTGGGCCGCGCCTGGGACGCGCTGGACGGCATCGGCAAGAAGCTGCTGATCGATGCCGGCGGCGAGGCGATCCGGCTGTCGGCCACCGAGACCGCCAAGTTCCGCAAGGTCGGTGCCGATGTCGCGGCTGCACGGGTGAAGGAGCTGGACGGGAAGGGACTGCCGGCGAGCGCGGTATTCGCGACGATGCAGTCCCTGGCCGAGAAGCACGCCAAGACGTCCAAGAGTTTCTGGGACTAGCCGCATCCGGGTCGCGGGCGCCGCGGGTTGCCCGTCCGGCAGGCCCGCGGCGCACGACCTCGCCCCTCCGGTCGACAGGAACGAGCCATGCAACGCTGGCGCTACATGATCGCGAGGACGTGCGGCGCCATCGCCGCCGTCTTTCTCGTCGCCATGATGCTTCTCACGGTCGCGGACGTCGTCCTCCGCGCAGCCCTCAACACGCCGATCCGCGGCGTCTATGAGCTGGTCGAGCTGCTGCTCGCCGGCACGTTCTTCCTCGCTCTCCCGGCCGTCTTCCTCCGCGACAACCATATCGTCGTGAACCTCTTCGACGATCTCGCGCCGCGTTGGGTGCCGGCCCTGAAGCGCCTCGCCTCCGTGCTGGCCGTGCTCGTCCTTGCCGTGCTCGCCTGGCAGGGCTTCCTGGCCGCCGCGGACTCGCTCCTCTTCAACGACATGACCGCCGACCTGGGATTGCCGCGGGTGTGGCACTGGACCGCCGTCCTCACCGGCCTCGTCGCCTCCGGCCTCGCCGCCCTGGCCATGGTATGGTCGAGGAGCGGCGGGTCATGAGCGTGGCGACGGTCGGCCTGCTCGGGGTGGCGCTCCTGCTCGTCCTTATCCTGGCGCGCGTGCCGATCGCGCTCGCCCTCGCGGCCGCGGGCCTCGTCGGCTACGCCGCCATCGACGGGTGGGGGCCGGCCCTCAAGATGGCGGGGCTCGTGCCCTATCAGCTGGCCAGCTCCTACTCGCTGTCGGTCGTGCCGCTGTTCATCCTGATGGGCGCCGTCGCCTCGCGCGCCAATATGGCGAGCGAGCTGTTCCAGGCCTCGAACGCCGTCTTCTCCGGGATCCGGGGGGCGCTCGCCAATGCCACCATCGGCGCCTGCACGCTGTTCGGGGCCATCTGCGGGTCGTCGATTGCCACCGCCGCCACCTTCTCGAAGGTGGCCATCCCGGAGATGCGCCGCCACGGCTACGAGCCGGCGTTCGCAGCGGGCGCCGTTGCCTCGGCCGGGACGCTGGGCGTCCTGATCCCCCCGTCCGTGCTCACAGCAATCTACGCCATCGTGGCCGAGCAGTCGCTGCCCAAGCTCTACGCGGCGGCAATGGTTCCGGGCCTGGTGCTGGCTGCGCTCTACGTCGTGGCCGTGCTGGCGATGGGTCGGCTGGCACCGGCGTGGATTCCCGAGGTGCCGGCGATGCCGCTCAAGGTGCGGCTGCGGGCGGCCTTGGGCATGTGGAAGCTCGGCGTGCTGTTCTTCCTCGCCGTGGTGGGAATCTACCTCGGCTGGTTCTCGCCGACGGAAGCCGCGGCGGTGGCCGCCTTCGCCGCCCTCCTCATTGCCTTCGCCACCGGTGCCATGGGCTGGCGGGGGTTCATCGAGGCCCTGCTGGAGACGGTCTACACGACCGCAGCGATCTTCTATGTCGTGATGGGCGCCTTCATCTTCTCGCGCTTCGTCGTGCTGACGCAGCTCCCGACCGAGCTGGTGCAGTGGGTGCAGGAGGTCGGCCTCTCTCCCGTCTCAATCCTCATGGCCGTCATGGCGCTCTACGTCCTGATCGGCACCTTCCTGGACGAGGTCAGCACCATCCTCATCACCGTGCCGATCACCTTGCCTCTGGTGCTCGGCATCGGCTACGACGGCATCTGGTTCGGCATCTTCATTACCGTCATGTGCACGATCGGCCTGATCAGCCCGCCGACGGGCATGACGGTATTCGTCATCCAGGCGCAGCACCCCGAGATCCCGGTGGCGCGCATCTATCTGGGCACGCTGCCGTTCCTGGTCGCGGATTTCTTGCTCGTCGCGCTGCTGATCGCCATGCCTGGGCTGGCGCTGTGGCTTCCGGCCTATCTGCGGATGTAGAATCGCGTGGTCAGAGTGGAGGGAGAGGTGTCGGACCGTCACTGCTGTGGAGAGGTTCTGAGGGTCGGATGCGCATAGCGGTCGTCGGCGGAGGGCCGGCCGGGCTCTATTTCGCCGCCTTTTGGAAGGCGCGGCATCCGGGCGACCGGGTCGAGCTCTTCGAGCAGAACCCGGCGGATGCCACGTGGGGCTTCGGCGTGGTGTTCTCCGACCGCGCTCTGGAGTTCCTGCGCGAGGACGACGCCGGCACGGTCGACCTGATCGCGCCGCGCATGGAGACCTGGCGGGACATGACGATCAAGCACCGCGGCGAAACCGTCGTCATCGACGGCATTGGGTTCTCCGCGATCAGCCGGCTGGAGCTGTTGCAGCTCCTGCAGCAGCGGGCACGCGAGGCCGGCGTGATGTGCCGGTTCGGTCAACCTGTCGCCACGGTCGGAGAGCTTGCGGGCTTCGACCTGATCGTTGCCGCCGACGGCGTAAACTCGCTCGTGCGCCGGACTTTCGAGGGCGACTTCGGCACCTCGCTGTCGTACCTCAGTAACAAGTTCATCTGGTACGGCACGACCCGCCGCTTCGATACACTGACCCAGAGCTTCGTCCGCACCGAGGCGGGCTCGTTCAACGCCCACCACTACCGCTACGCCCCGGCCATGAGCACGTTCATCATCGAGTGCGACCGCGCCACATGGACAAGGGCGGGCTTCGCCGAGGCGACCGAGGATGAGACACGCCAGCTCTGCGAGCAGGCTTTCGCCGACACCCTTCAGGGGCATCCGCTGGTGTCCAACCGCTCGTTCTGGCGCAATTTCCCCTGGGTCTGGAACGAGCGCTGGTCTTTCCGCAACATGGTGCTGGTGGGCGACGCCCTGCGCACGGCCCATTTCTCCATCGGCTCGGGAACTCGTCTCGCCCTTGAGGACGCGCTGGCGCTGGTCAAGGCGCTGGAGGCCGAGCCGGGCGACCTGCCAGCGGCGCTCGCACGCTACGAGGCGACGCGCCGTCCCATCGTGGAAAAGCTGGTCGCGGCCTCGCGGCGCTCCGCGCTCTGGTACGAGCGGTTCGCCGAGCACATGCAGCTCGACCCTCTCGACCTCGCCATGAGCTACATCACCCGGTCCGAGAGGGTCGACGAGGGCCGCCTGCGTGCGATGTCGCCCAGGTTCATGGCGCTCTACTCTGCCGCGCGGGCGGGGAACTTGGCGGACCGGATGGGAGACCGAGCCGATGCCGAGTGAGGCGACTGCCGGTGCGATCGTCGACGGCGTGCCCCATGACTCCCCCGGAAGCCGGGAGATCGGCTTCTCCGTTCCCCACCGCTACAACGCCAGCGCGATCCTGTTCGACAACCTGATGGCCGCGGGCTGGCGCTGCGCCGTGACCGGGCCGGCCGGCTCGCGCACCTATGCCGAGCTCGCGGCAGACGCCTGCGCCTTCGGTGCCGGCCTGCTCTCCCTGGGGCTTGGGCGCGGCGACCGCGTGCTCCTGTTCCTCGACGACACGCCGGCCTACCCGGCGGCCCTGTTCGGGGCGATCCGCGGCGGGCTGGTGCCACTGCTCATCAACACGCTCACACCGCCCGACCTGCTGCAGTTCTACCTTGCCGACTCCGGCGCCAACGTTGCGATCTGCGATGCGGCCTTCGCCGACAGGTTCAACACGGAAGCGTGCCGCGGCACGGCGCTCGAAACGCTGGTGGTCGTGAACGGCGAGGCACCGGCCGCGGGCCCCGCGCGGATGCGGGTGCTGTCCGCGGCCCAGTGGCTGGCGCAGCCGCCCGGTCCGCTTCCGCCAGCCGATACGCGCCGCGACGACATGGCGTTCTGGATGTACTCGTCCGGCTCCACGGGCCGCCCCAAGGGCATAGTGCACCTGCAGCACGACATGCTGTTCACGCACCTTGCGTATGCCCGCCATCTCCTGAAGCTCACCGAGAACGACGTCTGCTTCTCGGTGCCGAAGATCTTCTTCGCCTACGGCTTCGGCAACTCGATTACGTTCCCGTTCGCCGTTGGCGCATCGAGCGTGCTACTGCCCGGCCAACCGAAGCCCGCGGCGGTCTTCGACGCCGTCGCCCGCTACCGTCCCACGGTGTTCTTCGGACTGCCCACGCTCTACACCGCGCTGAGCAAAGCTCCCGAGGCACGGTCGGCGGGCCTGTCGAGCCTGCGGTTGTGCGTGTCGGCGGCCGAGATCTTGGCGGCCGAGGTGTTCAACGCCTGGAAGGCCATCTCCGGCCTGGAGGTGATGGAAGGGCTGGGGTCGAGCGAGGTGCTGCACATCTACCTGTCCAATACGCCCGAGGCCAAGAAGCTGGGCGCCGCGGGCAAGCGCGTGCCGGGCTACGAGGTCGTGCTGCGCAACGCCAACGGCCGCGAGGTGGCGGACGGCGAGGAAGGCATCCTGTGGGTGCGCGGAGACTCCAACGCGCCCTGCTACTGGAACCGTCCCGACAAGACGGCGGAGACCATGCGCGAGGGTGGCTGGATCTACACCGGCGACCGTTTCGTGCGCGATGCGGACGGGTTCCATTTCTTCCGCGGCCGCGCCGACGATCTGGTCAAGGTGAGTGGGCAGTGGGTGTACCCCCTGGAGGTCGAGCTCTGCCTGGCCGACCATCCGATGGTGCGCGAATGCGCCGTACTCCCAGTCGAAGGCGCCGACCGGCTCACGACTCTCAAGGCGTTCGTCGTACTGAACGAAGGATTGCAGGGATCGGAGCAGATCACGCGCACGTTGCAGGAGTATGTGAAGGGGCGGCTGCTCCCCTACAAGTATCCGCGCCTTGTGGCCTATGTCGACGAACTGCCCAAGACCGGCAGCGGCAAGATCGACCGGCAGGCGCTGCTCAAGCAGGGCTCCGCGCGCACTCCTGTTGCCGAAACCTGAGTCCCCGATTGCGAGAACGGCTCATTGTTCAGGGCGACCATGGACTCCGTCAAGCCACGGCTCGGAGCATCCTTTCCCGGGAGAGGCGCGCCACGCTCGGCCAGCCGATCCGGCCACTCACCATCCCGCAATTTCACCTTATGGCGAGGTTGAAGTCTGCCGCGGCGTCCGCCTAGTGTTTGCCCGGACAGAGTCGCGGGTGACGGATCAAGGTGCGACGGGATGCGAGGAATGCGGCGAGCCACGCTCGGTCTTGTCGGCCTGGTGCTGCCGGGGGCGCTGCTGGCAGCACTGTGGAGCGGACCGCCGGCCGCCGCGGGCGGCCTCGACTGCGCCTCGCGGTGGCTCAGCCGGACCGAGCTGACGATCTGCGGCGATTCGCAGCTGGCCCGCATCGACGAGCAGCTGGCGCGCCGGCTGGACGGCTTCGCCGCCCGCCTGAGCTTCGGACAATACCTGGGCCTGCGTCATTGGCATGCGGCGCAGGCGAGGCAGCGCAGCCAGTGCGCCGCCGACCGCGACTGCATCTCCGCCAGCCTGCGGGCGCAGGGGCGGTTCCTGGACCGGCTCCAGCGCTGCATCTCCGGCAACTTGGCGCGGCGCACGTGCCTGCGTGACACCGTGGCCAGCGAGAGCGTGCGACGTTGACCCGCGAGGGGGCCGGCAGACAGGCACCTCTGTCGTGGACGACCGCTTTCGCCGCGCAGCGTGGGCGCGAGAGGGCCAACCCTACGCCTTGGCCAGCATGGCTTCCACGTGCTCCCAGTCGACCAGGTTGTCGAACCAGGCCTCAAGGTACTTGGGGCGGGCGTTGCGGTAGTCGATGTAGTAGCTGTGCTCCCACACGTCGCAGCCGAGGATCGGCACTGCGCCGTGCATCAGCGGGTTCTCGCCGTTGGGCGTCTTCTGTACCTCGAGCTTGCCGTTCTTCACGGCGAGCCAGGCCCAGCCCGAGCCGAACTGGGTGACGCCGGCGTTGACGAAATCGGCGCGCATCTTGTCGTAGCCGCCGAGGTCCTTGTCGACCATCGCCTGCAGCTTGGCGGGCAGGGACTTGCCGCCGCCCTTGGGCTTCATCCACTGCCAGAAATGGAGGTGATTGAAGTGCTGGCCAGCATTGTTGATCAGCGGCGCATTCTTCTCGGCGAAGGCCTTCTTGCAGATCTCCTCCAGCGAGAGGCTCTCGAAGGGCGTGCCGGCCATGGCCTTGTTGCCGTTGTCGACATAGGCCTGGTGGTGCTTGTCGTGATGGAATTCCAGCGTCTCCTTGGACATGTAGGGCGCCAGCGCGTCGTAAGCGTAGGGCAGGGGGGGGAGCGTGAACGACACCGGTTGTCCTCCGTGGCTGTGATCCGACAGGGGTGAATGGGTGGAGTTGGCGCGCACGGTATCGGCTTGCCGCCGGCAAGACAAGGCAGCAGGTGTCGGACCCACTGGGTCTGAATCACTACAGGAACCGGGGATGGAGGTACGGTGTGAGACCGGGAGGGACTGACACCTGCCCGCTCCAAAAAGCCAAAGGGCGCGGCGACCCTGAGCGCCGCGCCCCATTGGATCACGCCGGGGAAGAATTACCTTCAGGGTGACTGCAGGCTAGCGCCCATATGCTGAATGCACCCTGATAGCGGTGTTCATTCTGCATTCATGGCCCCCGGTGGCTTTCCCAGCTGGCTGCCCGGCCCGGCTCCCGCTCGCAAACCCTCCGCAATCCCCAAAAAATTCGCGAGCAAACCCAGCCTCGGCCGCAATCCTGCCGCGAGCTGCCGGTAGCAGCCGATTAACCCTTTGCATGCTCCACTCTCCGGCGCTGCACCCCGAATCGGCGCCAGTGTCTGGCCAGACCTCGCCCCCAATGTCCCCGCAACGCCCAAGCCGCAAGCGACTGCGCCTCCTCGCCAACGCGCTCTGGCCCGCGGCGATGGCCCTCGGGCTCACCGCCTGCGCCAACCCTCGCGAGCTGATGCCCGGCGCGCTCGCCATCTCAGGCAAGCGCCCCGCGCCGTGGGAAGCAGAGGTGTCGGCCCGCTCCGACGCGTCGCGGCGCCTGTCGGAGGGCGAGGGCGAGGTCGTGGTCGCCAACGCCGTGGCCGCCCACGAGAAGCGGCGGCCGTAGGTGGCAGACCCAACACGGCCGAGGTGCCCGAAGTTCCCTGGGACCGCTTAGACGAACCTCTGGCCTCGCGATTGATTGACCTCAACACGCCAGCGGAAGCGAAAATTCAATCCGCCAACACCTTTCCCAATTCGCGCTTTCATTTCGCCGGAATCCTCCGCTAGCAGGCGCGCGCCTGGCGAATGCCTTGTGTCCGGGCTCTCCGAGTCCCGGCTGGCGCGCACCGCCCTGCGGCGGCGTGTTCCGCAAACGTCAGGAGGCGCCGTGGCTCATGGAGAGCACCCGGGCAACCGGGAGGCAGGTGGTTCGATTCCCCTGGCGTCACCAAACCGACTAGCTCAGTGGTAGAGCATCAGGCTCGTAACCTGACCGTGATGGGTTCGAATCCCATGTCGATAGCCCCGCGTGCGGCAACGCACGCTCACATTTCGGGAAGCCGGCCGCTTCCCAGCTGACCCCGCCGACATCGAGGCTCCGGCCGAGATGGCGGCCGGACGGCAAGCGCCTGAGGCGCTTTGCGCCCGCGCGGATACCGCGTGGCGGCAAAGCCCGCGGGCACGGCTACCGGCGCGTCTGCCTTCGGGCAGGCGCGGACGCGGCCGTGCCCAACGGCGGAGCCGACACGCTCAAGCGCGGACCCGCGTCCCTGGCGTGGGAGGCCGGCCGGCGACCCTGATGCATCGCCCAGATGCATCGGATGTGAACCCGGTCCAGGGCTGGTCACGACAGAGATTGAATATAGGCCATTGGAGAGTGCCATGCGGTTCCAGTTCAAGGTCATCGTCAAGGACGACGAGCGCGCGTTCCTCACGCGCGACGGCCGGTTCGAGCGGCTGCTCGGCCCGGGCCGCTTCACGGCGTTCGATCCCGGCCGACACCTGGCGGCGGAGGTCGTCAAGGTCGTGCGCACCGAGATCCCGGCCGAGCGGGCGCTGCTGATCGCGCGCACGCACCCGGAGGTTGCCGCGGAGCACTTCGAGATCGTGCAGACGGCCCCCACCGAGGTGGCCATCGTCTCGCTCGACGGCGAGCCGCGCCATCAGGTGCTGCCCAACAGCACGCGCGCGTTCTGGAAGACGGTGACGCGCGTGGACGTGGAGCGCATTGACGCCGGTGCCGAGGTGCGGGTCGCCAAGCGCCACCTCGACAAGCTCGACCTGTCGCGCACGCCGCTCATCGTGCACGGCGTGGTCGAGGCGCACGAGGCGGGCCTCCTGTTCGTCGACGGCAAGCTCACCGAACGGCTGCCGGCGGGCCGGCACGCCTTCTGGGCGGTGGGCCGGACGGTGAAGATCGGCAAGGTCGACACCCGTCCGACGCCGCTGGAGGTGACGGCGCAGGAGATCCTGACCAAGGACCGCGTCGGCATCCGCGTGACGCTGACGGCGTTCACCCGCGTGGTGGACCCGGAGAAGGCGGCGCTGGCGGCGGGCGACGTGGCGAACACGGTCTACCGCCTGGTGCAGTTCGCCATCCGCGAGGCGGTGGCGACGCGCACGCTGGACGAGATCCTGGCGGCGCGCGACACCATCGACCGCGAGGTGCGCGCGTTCGTCACCCAGCGGGCGGCGGACCTCGGCGTGGAGATCGGCGAGATCGGCGTCAAGGACGTGATCCTGCCGGGCGACGTGCGCGAGCTGCTCAACAAGGTCGTGGAGGCGGAGCGGACGGCGAAGGCCAACCTGATCCGGCGCCAGGAGGAGACGGCGGCCACCCGCTCGCTCCTCAACACAGCACGGCTGATGGAGGACAACCCGCTGCTGCTCCGGCTCAAGGAGCTGGAGGCGCTGGAGAAGCTGGTCGAGAAGGTCGGCCGCATCGACCTGCACACGGGCAACGCGGCGGGCGGCCTCGACGCCCTGCTCCAGAACCTCTACCGCCTGCGCGGCGAGGCGAACGGGGCGTAGGCGGTGTCGAACCCTCCCGGATCGCGACAGAGAAGGGGCCGCCCCAGAGGCGGCCCCTTTGCAGTTGCTGCAACCTTTTCAAGCTGACGTCAGTCCGGCCGGTCCGGGTGCTGGCGGCTTCTGAGGCGGGCCATCTCCTCGGGCGGGATGTCGTCCTCTGTGCGGGTGCCGGGCAAGTCCGCCAGGGCGGCCAGGAACGGCAGCCGGCCCTCGATGCCGAACTGCATGGTCGGGGCCACCCGCGAGGGATCGTCCAGGCTGCCGAGCGAGACCGAGATGCGATCGCGGTCCGGGTAGCGGAAGTAGAGCGGCGTGCCGCAGTCGCGGCAGAAGCCGCGCTCCACCGCCTCCGAGCTCCTGAACGTTCCCGGCGTGCCCCTGACCCAGGCGAAGTCCCCGAGCCTTACTCCTGCCAAAGGGGCGAAATAGTTGCCGAACGCCTTCTGGCACATCCGGCAATGGCAGACGTGCGGGTTGGTGGGCTCCGCGTACAGCGCATAGCGGACCGCACCGCACTGGCACCCGCCAGTATGGACAGGCTGGCGCAGATCAGGCATGGGACTTGCTCGCAACCGGTTCAGCGCAGTGGAAAGGCCTTGGTGGGAGCTTGCCGGGGGCGCCTGCCGATGTCAAAGCGCGGCGCCGGAAAAGCCCCCGATTGGCCGTTTTCGCTACCGAGGCTAAGCCCGGGAAAGCCGATCGGCCATAACGAACAAAGATTGCGGAGAAGATCATGTCCATGCACCACTGTCTCGCAGCCGTCCTGTGGCTGCTGACCGCCATTGGTGCCTATGCCCTGGCCTCCTACTGGGCAGATGACGCGCAAACCGGCAAGCTCCATCCGTGGGTGCTGGTCATCGTGTTCTGGGCGGCGGCGGCGGTGTCTGCCGGCATCCATTTCCTATCCCATACGCTCGCGCAGATGACCGACACGGCGCGGCGCTACTGGCTCCAGCACAGAGCTGTGGTGGGTGCGCTTTGCTCCTGGTGCTGGGCCGCGGCGCTCGGCCGGCTCCATCTTCAGCTGCCCCACTGGCCGCTGAAGTAGGCTCGTAGGGGTGCGATCGTGCCGAGCGCGATTGCACCCTACGACTTGCGCCGAACCAGCAGCCACGCCAGCGCCACCGTCGGGACGAGGATGGCGAGGCCAAGGCCCGTCATCTGCACCTGCGACAGGGGCACGATGCCGCCGCCAGGCGTGGCCAGCACGAAACCGCCCAGCACCAGGAGCAGCCGCAGCGGCCATTCCAGGGCGCCGGCGCCCCTCAGGTCGCCGACGCCGGTCTGGTAGCCCTGGATGCCGCCGCAGATGAACAGGGTGCCGGCGGCGATCAGGAGGCCGAGGCCGAGCGCGGGCAGGAACGGGCTTGGGCCCTGCAGCACCAGGGCTGGGTTGAGCACGAAGAAGAACGGGAGGAAGTAGATGATGGAGCCCACCAGCATGCTCTCCCACCCCGTCTTCATCGGCGGCGCCCCGGCGATGCCGGCCGCCGCAAACGAGGCGATGGCGACGGGCGGCGTGATAGCCGACAGCATGCCCCAGTAGAAGATGAACATGTGCACGGCCATCTTATTGAGGCCGAGCTTCTCCAGCGCCGGCGCCACCAGGATGGCGAGGAAGATGTAGCAGGCCGTGGTGGTGAGCCCGAGGCCCAAGACAAGGCTCGTCACCGCGCACATGACGAGCAGAAGGAACACGTTCTCGCCGGCGATGCGGAGCAGGTCGTTGGCGAGGCTCGACACCACGCCGGTCATGGAGAAGGCCCCGATCAGGAGGCCGCAGCCGGCCAGGATGGCGGCCAGCTCCACGAACGTGCGGCCGTTCATCTCCAGGAAATCGGCGACCGTCTTGAGGGTCCAGCGGTTGGACTTGGAGAACAGCTGGTTCAGCACCAGGAGCAGGGCTGTGGCATAGAACGGCGCATGGCTCTCGCGCTTGAAGTGGAGCAGCATGACGATCAGCAGCGCCACCACGAACACATAGTACCAGCCCTCCTTCAGCGTCGTGCCGAGGCTCGGCAGCTCCTGCCGGGGCAGCCCCTTGAGGCCGTTGCGGGCGGCATAGGCATCGACCTGCGTGAAGAGGCCCAGGTAGTAGAGCGCTGCCGGGATGACGGCGGCGAGCGCCACCTCCGCGTAGCTCACATTCAGAAACTGGGCGATGACAAAGGCGGTGGCGCCCATCACCGGCGGGGCAAGCACTGCGCCGGTGGACGCGCAGGCCTCGATGGCGCCGGCGTAGGAGGCCTTAAAGCCGGTGCGCTTCATGGTGGGGATGGTCATGGTGCCGGCGGTCAGCACGTTGGAGACGACGCTGCCCGACATCATGCCGAGCAGCCCGCTGGCGAAGATGCCCACCTTGGCCGCCCCGCCGCGGAAGGTGCCGCACAGCGCGAACGCCAGATCGATAAAGAACTTGCCGGCGCCGGTCATCATCAGGGCGGTGCCGAACACGAGGAAGCCGATCACGGTCTCGGCGAAGGCCTGGATCGGGATGCCGAGCACGCTCTCGACAGAGAGCATGTGGTAGGCGATGGCCTGCTCCGGCGTGGCCTGGGTGCCTCTGAGCGGTCCGAGCCAACGCGCCTCCGCGAACAGCGGATAGACGGTGAACGGCAGCACGCTCAGCATCAGGCTCCAGCCGCCGGTGCGGCGCAGCCCCTCCATGAGGACCACCCACAGGACGAGGCCGGCGACATTGACGAGAGCCGGCGCGCCGCCGAACTCCCAGCCCAGCGCGGCCGCCTGGCGCACGTTGAGCATGAGGTAGGTCGCGGCGGCAGCCGTCGCCAGGAACAGCGCGATGTCGTACCAGGGCACCCGGTCGAGCCGCGCGCTGCCGGCGCCGGGAAACAGCACGAACGTGAACGGCAGCATCAGCAGAATGAGGAGGTAGTAGTACTCCGTGTTGAGCTGGGTGAAGCCCACGAAGAAGCGCAGCGTGAACTGCTGGTTGATGCACAGCGCGATGGTTGCCGCCGTCAGAACAATGAGCAGCCAGCGCCACGGCCCCCGCAGCTTGCGCACCTGCGTGACCTCGGCCTCGACCGGGCCGGACACTGGACCAGCCTGGCTGTGCGGATCGGCGATGTCGACCGGCTTGGGTGTCGGGTTGACCTGCGCGTTTCCGGAATCGCGGCCGGATTGCATGACGGGCGACCTCAGATGACGGGGGAATGGGGAGTGGGGAAATAGGGAATGGGGAGTAGGGATTTCTCTTCCCCACTCCCCATGCCCCTACTCCCCACTCCCGCCTACGGTCTCACTCGAAGATCGCGTCCATGCCAGCCCCTGCCAGCGCCGACTTGCGCGCGGCCATCCAGCCCTTGGTGAAGGCATCCTTGTCCTCGGGCGGGTTGCTCTTCAAGAAGGCGTTCCAGGCCGTCGCCAGGGTCTCCTGCCGCTTCAGCAGCTTCTGGTTGTGCGCCTCGTGCTCCGGCTTCCAGGCGCCCGCCTCTTTCAGCGCCCGCACCGCCCCCTCGTGATAGGGCAGCACCCAGGTAAGGTTCTGGCGATCGACCGCCAAGCCGGAGGCGCCCGGCGTAGCGTCCTTGTAGGCGTCGTAGTCGACGATCATGGCCCGGGCGATGCCGTAGACCAGGTCGGCCGACTGGTTGGGATAGGCCATGAAGATCGGATAGGCGTAGGACGGCAGCTCCGTGGGGTTCTGCGCGGAGAGACCGACGCCGCAGGTGGCCTTGTGCGGCGCGAAGTAGGGGCCGATCTTGCGCAGCCGCTCCCAACCGGCCGTATCCGCGGCCGGAGTCGCCGGATAGAACAGGCCGCGCGGCGAGGTCTCGACCTCCTTGGCCTGGGCGGAGATGGTGGAAGCGATGGCGGCATCCACTTCGTTGTTGAGCATCCCCTTCCACATGGCGCCGTAGCTGGAGAACTCGACGAGCTTCACGTCGCTCTTCGTGAGCCCGCCGAAGGCCATCACCGCAAAAGCGTTCTGGTTGAGCGCCGGCGAGCCCACCACGATGCCGACGCGCTTGCCCTTGAGATCCTTCAGCTCTTTGACACCCACGTCCTTGGTGACGCCGAGCGATATGGCATTGCAGTCGGTGGAGGACAGGATCAGCCGTAAGGGCTGCGGTCCCCATTCCTTGACCGCGAACTCGAACACACTCTCCTGGGCGAAGTAGCCGCCGATGCCCATGGCGGAGGCCTGGGCGCGGCCAGCCCGCAGGGGTGTCAATCGCGCCACGTCGTTGCCGGCCGGGAGCACGCGCACGTCTGCGCCGTGCTTGTCCTTCAGCATCTTGCCGACGGCCACGGCGATGTTGAAGCCGGAGGAGCCGGTGTCGTAGGCGGTGAAGCTCAGGGTCGACGGAAGCTTGGCGTCCTGGCCGACGGCAGGTGCGGCGCAAAGCCACACGCCGGCGCCTGCGACGGCCAGCGAGAGCAGTCTGGCAGCTCGGGTCACGTTCGTTCCTCCCTTGCATTGCGGCGCCTCTTGCCCCGCATCGGTTGCCCCGAAGCGGCCGAGGATCCTTCGTTCGGGTAAAGGCTTAACACCTGGAAATTCCGCGGGCAATCGATCGTGGCGCGCGCCCAGGGTCATTCAAAGAATCCGCCCGGTAACGACGGCGTCGGCCTCGGCGCGGTCCTCGCGGAAGTTCTCGCGGGCCTCGGGCACGGACAGGCCTCGGGCGCGGATGAGATGGAGCACGAGATTGCGCAGCGCGGCCAGGGCGCGGGCTCCGGCGCGCACGCGGC
>JBIOWI010000217.1:0-5585 GCA_044868325.1 Hyphomicrobiaceae bacterium | reverse complement strand
GGTTGCCCACCGCATCGAGCGCGGCCAGCATGGCGGCGCGGGCCTCGGGCCGCAGAGGGGCGGCGGCATTCCAGTCGAGATATACGCGCGTGCTGCTCATCGCTCGCCAGCCAGCATGGGGTTGCGTAAGGGGTCGGACGCCTCGCGCAAGTCGTCTCGATCCAACACAGACGGCGGGGGCGAGGGGGCTGCCCCCTTCTCCATCTGCTCCGGTCTCCGGTTCAGCTTGAACGGTGCGACTCCGCCGATGACCTCCTCCAGCGTCACGCCTTCCAGGAACCACGTGATCTGATCGCCCAGCGCATCCCACAGTCCATGCGTAAGACACCGGTTGCCCGGAATGCAGGGCGCCGCGTTCTCGCCGGCGCAGCGCGTCATGCGCACGCCCTCCTCTACGGCGCGCATGATCTCCGCCACGCTGATCTTGTCCGCAGGCCGGCCCAGGCGGTAGCCGCCCGCGCGGCCCCGCTCGCTCCGCACCAGACCGGCCCGGCGCAGCTTGGCGAACAGCTGCTCCAGATAGGCCAGTGAGATGTGCTGGCGCTCGGCAATGGCCGACAGGGGCATGGCCCCGCCCACGCCGAACTTGGCCAAATCGGCCATGGCCGTGACCGCGTAGCGGCCCCTGGTGTTCAGTTCCACGACACCGCCTCTCGGATGAAGCGACTGAAGCGACAGCTCATCAGAGCCTCTTGCATCTGGCACCCCGGACCGTGCTATGAGACGCGGCTTGAGACCGGTTCGGAGGCGGCGGAGCGGTGCCCCTGTCGGCCATCGCCGAGCGCCAGCACATCTCGCTGGCCTACCTGGAGCAGCTGTTCGCCAAGCTGCGCCGGGCCGGGCTGGTGCAGAGCGAGCGCGGCCGTACGGGCGGCTACCGGCTGGGCCGCGCGGCAGACAAGATCAGCGTGGCGGAGATCATGCGCGCCGTGGACGAGGGCGTGCGCATGACGCGCTGCGCCGGCGAGGACGCCGCGCCGTGCATTCCTGGCAACCGCTGTATCACGCACGGTCTGTGGGACGCGCTGGGCGAGCAGATCGCGTGGTTCCTGGAGAGCGTGACGATCGAGGAGGTGATCGGCGGCATCGCCCCGTTCAAGCTCAATAGGGGTCAGACCCCTCGCCTCCAAGGTCGTTTTATGAGCTCAGACGTCGGAAGCGAGGGGTCCGACCCCGTGCCGAACGAGCGATGAGCCACCCGCGCGCATATCTCGACTGGAACGCCGGCGCGCCGCTGCGGCCCGAGGCCCGCGCGGCCATGCTGACGGCGCTCGATGCGGTGGGCAACCCATCCTCGCCCCACACCGAAGGGCGGCGGGTGCGCGCCATCGTCGAGGACGCGCGCGAGGAAGTCGCCGCGCTCGTGGGAGCGAAGCCTGCCGAGGTGGTCTTCACCAGCGGCGCCACGGAAGCTAACAACGCGGTGATGGCTGGCGGCTGGCGGACGATCCTGCTGGCCGGCATCGAGCATGATTCGGTGCTGGCGCCGGCGCGCAATCTGGTGCGAGGCGGGAAAGCGCGGATCGTCCCTCTCGCCGTCGACACCGCCGGCCGTGTCGACCCGGAGGACATAGCCAAGGGAGCACGTGAGGCGGCAGCCAACGGCCCCGCCCTCCTCTCGCTGCAGCTCGCCAACAACGAGACGGGCGTGGTGCAGCCGGTCGCGGCGGCTGCGGAGGTGGCGCGGTCGCAGGGGCTGGCGGTGCACACCGATGCGGTGCAGGCCGCCGGCCGCACGCCCGTGGACTCCACGGCGCTGGGTGTCGATTACCTGAGCCTGTCGGCCCACAAGATCGGCGGCCCGAAGGGCGTCGGCGCCCTCGTCATCAGGGACGGCGCCGACCTGCCGGCCTTCATCGCCGGTGGCGGCCAGGAGCGTCGGCGGCGGGCGGGCACGGAGAACGTGCCGGCCATCGCCGGGCTCGGTGCCGCTGCACGCGCCGCTGCCCGCGATGTCTGGGCGATGGGCCGCGTGCAGGCGCTGCGAGACCGTGCAGAGGCCGAGGTCTTGGCCATCACGCCGTCGGCCGTCGTGATCGGCGCGGACGCCGAGCGGCTGCCCAATACGGTGAGCGTGGCGCTGCCCGGTGCGAGCGCGGAGACGCTGGTGATCGCACTCGATCTGGCCGGCGTGGCGGTGAGCGCAGGGTCGGCGTGCTCGTCGGGCAAGGTGGGGGCGAGCCATGTGCTGGAGGCGATGGGCCTGGAGCCCGCGCTGGCGCGGGCGGCGGTACGCGTGAGCCTCGGCTGGGGCTCGACCGAGGGGGATGTGACGGCTTTCGCAGAGGCCTGGGCGCATGCTACAGCGCGCCGGCGCGCGGTGGCCTGAGGAAGTGGAACCAAGAGCGTTTGGGACGAGAAAGACGGAGCTTATGGCCGCTGTACAAGAGACCATCGACCAGGTGCGGCGCATCGACGTCGACCAGTACAAGTACGGCTTCGAGACGGCCATCGAGGTCGTCAAGGCCCCGAAAGGCCTGAACGAGGACATCGTCCGCTTCATCTCCCAGAAGAAGGGCGACCCGGAGTGGATGCTGGAGTGGCGGCTGGGCGCCTACCGCCGCTGGCTGGCCATGACCGAGCCGACCTGGGCGCGCGTGCACTATCCCAAGATCGACTTCCAAAACCTCCACTACTACGCCGCGCCCAAATCCATGGACGGCCCAGGCAGCCTGGCCGAGGTGGACCCGGAGCTGCTCCGCACCTACGAGAGGCTCGGCATCCCGCTCAGGGAGCAGGCGGTGCTGGCCGGCGTGCAGGGCGCCCGCGTGGCGGTGGACGCCGTATTCGACAGCGTCTCCGTCGTCACCACCTACAAGGCGGAGCTCGCCAAGGCCGGCGTGATCTTCTGCTCGATCTCCGAGGCGCTGCGCGAGCATTCCGAGCTGGTGCGCCAATATCTCGGCTCGGTCGTGCCCCAGGGCGACAACTTCTACGCCGCCCTCAACTCGGCGGTGTTCTCCGACGGCTCGTTCGTCTACGTGCCGCCGGGAGTCCGCTGTCCGATGGAGCTTTCCACCTACTTCCGCATCAACGAGAAGCAGACCGGGCAGTTCGAGCGCACCCTCATCATCGCCGACAAAGGCGCCTACGTGAGCTACCTTGAGGGCTGCACGGCCCCCACGCGCGACGAGAACCAGCTGCATGCCGCGGTGGTGGAGCTGATCGCGCTGGACGATGCGGAGATCAAATATTCAACGGTGCAAAACTGGTATCCGGAGACAAAGACGGCAAGGGCGGGGTCTATAATTTCGTAACCAAGCGCGGCGATTGTCGCGGCCGGAGCTCCAAGATCAGCTGGACGCAGGTCGAGACCGGCTCGGCGATTACCTGGAAATATCCAAGCTGCATCCTTCGCGGTGACGGCTCGCGCGGCGAGTTCTATTCGATTGCGGTCTCCAATGGGCACCAGCAGGTCGACAGCGGCACCAAGATGATCCACCTGGGCAGCAACTCGTCGAGCCGCATCATCTCCAAGGGCATCGCCGCGGGCCGCTCGCAGAACACCTACCGCGGACTCGTCTCGGCGCACCGCAAGGCCCGGAACGTCCGCAACTTCACGAACTGCGACAGCCTGCTGGTCGGCGACAAGTGCGGCGCCCACACCGTGCCCTATATCGAGGCCAAGAACGCCTCGGCGCACTTCGAGCACGAGGCCACCACGTCCAAGATCTCCGACGACACGCTGTTCTACTGCCGGCAGCGTGGCCTGAGCGAGGAGGAGGCGGTGGCGCTGATCGTCAACGGCTTCGTGCGCGACGTGCTGCAGCAGCTGCCCATGGAGTTCATGGCCGAGACGCAGAAACTGATCGGCATCAGCCTGGAAGGGAGCGTAGGCTAATGGCGGACGCGGTCATCAAGCCAGTTCTCAACGTGGCCGATGTGCCGCTCACGGACCGCGCGCACGGCGAAAAATTCGCCGTGAAATGGGGCAGAATGGGACCGATGATCGGCTCGACCGGCCTGGGGTGCGCACTGCATGTCGTGCCGCCCGGCAAGCGGGCATTTCCCCTGCATCGCCACCACGTCATCGAGGAGCTGTTCTACATCATCTCCGGCGAAGGCCAGTACCGGTGGGGCGATGAGACGTTCCCGGTCCGCCCCGGCGATGTCATCGGCGCTCCGGCCGGGACGACGGCGCATCAGCTCGTCAATACCGGCGCCGAGGACCTGCGCTATCTGGGGATCTCGACCCTAGGCTCCGTCGATGTCTGCGACTATCCCGAGTCGGGCAAGATGGCGGTGGCAGCCGGGATCAAGAACGCGGACTTCGGCACGGCCACCTACGTGGGCATGGGCCGCATCCAGCCCGCCGACTATTGGGATGGAGAGACCTGAAGAGCCCATGACGGACTACTGGTTCAAGCCGCACGCCTATGGCTACGGCGCTACGCCCATCAGCTGGAAGGGCTGGGCCGCGGTGGCGGTGTATGCCGCGATTGTGCTGGCGCTGGCCTGGTCGTTGGCGGCTTTGCCCGCGGACATGCCCGAGGGGCCTGGCGCGTGGCAGGTCGCGACGGGGCTGGTCATGGTTGGAGTGCTGACGCTCGGTTTCCTTCGGCTCTGCCGTGCGAAGACCGACGGGGAGTGGAGATGGCGCTGGGGCAAACGGCGCTGAGGCGCCCGGAGCCGGCTTTGCCGGTTCAATCGGGCGTGAAGAACGGGGGTCGGGGGGAGCGTTGTGAAGAACGCCCCGACTGTTGCGGATAGGGGCCATTTGCAGGAGACGGCCATGCGAGACGTAGCGGATGCGATGCCTGTGCCGAGGGCGAGGCTGAAGCGGGAGTTGGACGAGCACGAATGCAGGCGGCGCAACGCGCTCTCGAAAAGCATTCCGGGTTTCGCACTGCGGCCAGGGGCGGTGGGCACCGTGCTGGAGACGCTGGGCAACAACGAGGCATTCCTTGTCGAGTTCAACAGGAACGGCAAGGCCGTGAACGGTGAATGCGACTGGCTGGGTGTGCTCTACCCGACCGAGATCGAGGTGGTGGACCGGCCGGGTTGAAACGGGCGTGACAGGGGTCAGACTCCTGACCTCGAACGCCGGAGTTAAGAACGAGCCGGACGATGTCAGGGGTCTGACCCCTTCAGGAGTACCGATGCTGGAAATCAGGAACCTGCATGTGAGACTGGCCGAGGGGCGCACGCCCATCCTCAAGGGCCTGAGCCTCGCCGTGCCCAAGGGCCAGGTGCACGCCATCATGGGCCCCAACGGCTCGGGCAAGTCCACGCTGGCCTATGTCCTGGCTGGCCGCGACGACTACGAGGTGACGGACGGCGACATCCTCTGGAACGGCGAGAGCGTGCTGGAGATGGAGCCCGACGAGCGAGCCACCAAGGGCATCTTCCTGGCCTTCCAGTATCCCCTGGAGATCCCCGGCGTCGCCACCTTCAACTTCCTGCGCACCGCGGCCAACGCTCTGCGCAAGGCCCGTGGGCAGGCCGAGCTCACGACGCCGGAGTTCTTGCGGCTGGTGCGTGGAGAGGCAGCGCGCCTCGGCGTCTCGGAGGAGATGCTGAAGCGCCCGCTCAACGTCGGCTTCTCCGGCGGCGAGAAGAAGCGCATGGAGATCCTGCAGATGGCC
>JBIOWI010000216.1:0-12133 GCA_044868325.1 Hyphomicrobiaceae bacterium | reverse complement strand
GAGTCCAGCCCGCCAAGCTGCGACCGCACACGTCCACCGGCGCCTCCGCACGTTGAGCGCGTAGACCCCCGATCAAACGGCCGCACGGCGGCCCGAGCCCGGCGGAACGGAAGCGTTCCGTCGGGCTTTGCATTTGCAGGTGTCAGACCCTCTGGTTCTGACACCATCCCTACTTGCGTGTCGCCTGCCAGCGGGTCTCGACGCCGCCCGTGGTCCCGCTTCCCTCCATCGTGCCGCCCTTCACCTGGCCCGTGTAGCGCGTGCCGGCGGCGGTAAATGCGATCTTGTCGGCTTCCAGCTTCCCGTCCGTGATCGGGGCGACGACGTTGCCGGTGGTGAGCTTGCCCTTGAAATACTGGAAGTCCTGTTCGAGCGAAAGCTCGCTCGGCCCGAACTTCCAAGTGCCATTCACCTTGGCCGGAACGATCCACAGGTAGGCGCGGCAGTAGCCGGTGCAGTCGTTCGTGACGTGGGCGGTCTCGTCGGGCTTCCAATCGCCCATGTCGAAGCTGTTGGAGACGATACGGGTGCCGGGCGCCATCTCGAGCAGGATGGGCCTGAGCTTGAGATTGAGGCCGGGCAGCAGGAACATCGTCACCACCGTGGCCTTGGAGAAGTCGCTGGCGAAGATGTCGGCGTTGGCGAAGGTCGCCTTCTCGGCCAGGCCGGCCGTGGCGGCGTTGCGCTTCGACAGCTCGACCATATCGGGGTTGTACTCGATGCCGTGCGCCGTGGCGCCGAGCTTGGCGGCGGCGATCACGGTGCGGCCGTCGCCCGAGCCCAGGTCGACGACGTTGTCGGATGGCGTCACCTTGGCCATCTGCAGCATGCGGTCCACCAGGGTCTGGGGCGTGGGCACCCAGATCACGTCCTTGCCGGCCTGGCCCACCTGGGGCTCGAACTCGCGGGCGGGCTGCTGCGCCGACACGCCGGCGAGCGTCGGCCCCAGGGCCACGCAGACTCCCGCCAGCGCGTAGAGAGTCGACCTCAATGGTGTCATGTCCATCTCCGCTTGGTGCTTCCCCGGCCCCAGTTGCGTCTTCCCAGTTTTTGCGCCCTGCGCAGCGCGGGCGCGCCACTGTGGGACAACAGGCGCGCCCACGGCAAGTGCGGGCAGCCTCTGCAACCTGAGAAATCCTCAGGACGCGATGCAGGGCGGCGCCGCGTTGTACGTCCGCACGTTAACCCGTCTTTAACACTTGTTAGCGTTAATTGCGCGAGTAGAGGCGAGGTGTGTCCATGCCCGGTTGCAAGCGTACGCCAGCAGAGCGAAGGCTCGCCCCCTTGACGCGTGCCCTGGGCGTTGCGGCCTTGGCCGTCACTGCGGGCTGCAGCTCCGATGTGACCCGGTTCAATCTCGGCAGCGGTTTCTTCGGGACCGCGGCGCCGTCGCAGCCCACTCACAATCCGGTCGGCTACGCACCGGCCAGCTACGGACCGCCGGGCTACGCGCCGTCGGGCCACGGCTTGCCGAGCCGCAACTACTACCCGGCGGCGCACGGCGGCGGCCTGCAGGAGACTTCCCTCGCGCCTGTCTCCTCGCCGGTACCCTCGCGCGACGACTACTACCGCCCGCCGGGGCGCGACTATCCGTCGGCGTCCGCCCCTCCGCCCTATCCGCCGCCCCGCCCTGAGCCCATGGCCAGGGCGCCGGATGGCGGGGCGGTGCCGTCCGACCGGTCGCCGCCGCCGTGGACGGACAAGCAGCCGTTCCCTTGGCCCGAGACCCCGGCCGAGAGGCAGCGCTTCACGCCGCCGGAGTCTTCGCCCGGCTGGCAGGGCCGCCATACGCTGCAGAGCGGGGAGTCGCTGCACGCCATCGCGCGCCGCTACAAGGTGGGCGTGGATGAGTTGAAGCGCGTGAACGGCATCACAGACCCCTCCAAGATCTGGGCAGGCAAGGTGCTGGTCGTCCCGGGTCGTCCCGGTGCCACCGCCACCGTCGCCACCCCCGCCGCCCCGGCTACGCCGCCCCGCGTGGTGCAGGTGACGCCGCGGGTCGTGGCCCCGCCGCCGTCCGAGGCCGAGGCGCCGCCTGAGCCTCCGCACAAGAGCGCCGCCCGGACGACGGGTGGAGCGGGAGGCACCATGACCGATGCAGAGCCGGTGCCGGCAGCCGCGGCTGCCAAGTTCCGCTGGCCCGCGCGCGGGCGCGTCATCGTCGGGTTCGGCGCCGAGCAGCCCGACGGCAAGAGGAGCGAGGGCGTCAACTTGGCCGTGCCGCTGGGGACTGACATCCACGCCGCCGAGACCGGGCGCGTGCACTACGCCGGCGACGGACTCAAGGGCTACGGCAACCTTATCCTCATCCGGCATGCCAACGGCTGGGTGACCGCCTACGCCCATGCCGATCAGATGCTGGTGAAGGCCGGCGACGAGGTGCGGCGCGGGCAGGTGATCGGCAAGGCCGGCAAGACCGGTCCGGTGGCCCAGCCGCAGCTGCGCTTCGAGCTGCGCAAGGGCTCGCAGCCCGTGGACCCGCTGCCGCATCTGGCGAACTGAGGGGGCCTCCCTCTCCCCGCGCAGCTCCGACCTCGCCGCTTGCTGCACCAGCGCGGGGAGAGGGGATCCGCGCCTCACTCGCGCTTCAGCTTGTGCCCGAGGCGGCCGGCCAGGTCCTGGATGAACTGCCAGGCGACGCGGCCGGAGCGGGAGCCGCGGGTGATCGACCACTCCAGCGCCTCGCGCACCAGCTCGTCGTCGGCCACCTTGAGCTTGTGGTGGGCGGCGTAGCTCCTCACCATCTCCAGGTACTCGTCCTGGCTGGCGTTGTGGAAGCCGAGCCAGAGGCCGAAGCGGTCCGACAGCGACACCTTCTCCTCCACCGCCTCCGACGGGTTGATGGCCGTGGAGCGCTCGTTCTCCATCATGTCGCGCGGCATCAGGTGGCGGCGGTTGGAGGTGGCGTAGAACACCACGTTCTCCGGCCGGCCCTCGATGCCGCCCTCCAGCACGGCCTTCAGCGACTTGTAGGAGGTGTCGTCGCGGTCGAAGGAGAGGTCGTCGCAGAACACGATGAAGCGGTCGGCGACGGTGCGCAGGTGGGCGAGGCACAGGGGCAGCGCGTCGATGTCCTCGCGGTGGATCTCGACGAGCTTGAGATCCGGCCCGCGCTTGGCTGCTCGGGCGAGCTCGCGACGCACCTCGGCGTGGGCAGCCTTGACGAGGGAGGACTTGCCCATGCCGCGTGCGCCCCAGAGCAGTGCGTTGTTGGCCGGCAGGCCCCTGGCGAAGCGTCGGGTGTTGTCGAGGAGCTGCTCGCTGGCGCGACTGATGCCCTTGAGCAGGCCGAGCGGCTGACGGTTAACCTCGGGCACCGGCAGGAAGGACGGCGGGTGGCTCTGCCAGACGAACGCCTCGGCCACGGAGAAATCGAATTCCGGTGCGGGCTGCGGCGCCATCCGCTCCAGGGCGGTGGCCAGGCGGTCGAGGGCGGCCAAGGTGGCCTTGTCGGCGGTCATTGGGAAGGGCTCGGTATCTGTCAGGTTCACGGGGCGGGCCCGGTCCAGGGGTCCAGTCCAGGCCGCGTTCTATAGACGAGGCCGGCCTGCGCGTCACGGGCGCGCGGCGTGAGGGGCTGGCGCATACCGGTTGCAAACTGAGGCTGCGGCACTATAGTCGCGGCCGATTTCAGGCCACCCGGGGCGCGGCGCCGCCCGCCGGAACGGGTGCCCCGCTCCGAGCGTGAGAAAGCCACCGCGATGTTTATCTCCCCCGCCTATGCGCAGTCTGGCCCCGGAGGAATGGGCGATCTGGTCAATCTGCTCGTCCCTATGCTGCTGGTGTTCGTGATCTTCTATTTCTTCATGATCCGGCCGCAGCAGCAGCGGATGAAGCAACACAAGGAGACCATCGACAACATCCGCCGCGGCGACACAGTCGTCACCTCGGGCGGCATCGTCGGCAAGGTCACCAAGGTGAAAGACGACGGCGAGGTCGAGGTCGAGATCGCCGAGAACACGCGCGTGCGGGTGATCAAGGACACCATCGCCCAGGTGCGCGTGAAGGGCGAGCCAGCGAAGGAGACGGCCTGACGGAGGGTCCCGCCAGCGCGCGTTCCGACGCGCCGCTCGTGGCGGCGCCCTGCATGTCCGGGAGCAGAAGGATCAGCGCTGGCCCGTCTCCACCTTGGCTCTGGTCTTAGCCTTGGCCGCTTTCTCTGGAGCCGCAATCCACGCCGTGGAGGCTCTCTTGCCAAGCATGTCGCGTGTTCGCATCGATGTGGCGATGAAGATGTTCGACTAGAGAAGATTAAATGTGCTGAAAAATATAATTCATGCAAGTCTGAGACGATAGGTTGACGGCAGATGGCGCCGGGCCGATGAGAGCGACAGGGGAGAAAGCCTGGACGCGCAGGCCTCCAACCCGCTGCGGTCGATGCAACCCGTGACGGCGCCCTTCCGATGACCAAGCCCACGGCCCACTACCCTGGCGTCGCGCCGATCGAGGCGTACGGCAAAGGCGGGTTCCGGTTTGCCGGGATGAGCCATCGCGGGTCGATCCTGTGCCTGCCGAGCGGGATCTATGCCTGGGAGCCCTCGGAGCCGCTGGACGTGGCCAGCCTCGCGCCGGCGCTCGCCGAGAAGGGCGAGATGCGGGTGCTGATCCTGGGGACGGGCGGGCAGCAGGTGTTTCCGGCGCCGGCCGTGCGGCGGGCGTTCGCCGAGGCGGGGCTGGCCCTGGAGCCCATGGATACCGGCGCGGCGTGCCGGACCTACAATGTGCTGCTGGCTGAAGGCCGCCCGGTCGGCGCGGCGCTGATCGCCGTGGGTTGACGGTGGCCGAGGGACGGGAGAGCGAGGGCGCAGTCGGCACGGCATCGGGCGACGGTGCGAGGGAGGTTCCTGCTGTTGCCCGCGTGGGGGAGCCGGACCGCTATCTTGCAGCACTCCTGGCACCCGAGCCCCAGCGCGCGGCGCTGCTGGCGCTGGCGGCGCTTGCCGCAGAGCTGGCGCGCATCCCCGATCGTGCCGTGCGCGAGCCCTACATGGGGGAGGTTCGCCTACAGTGGTGGCGCGACGCTCTGGGGCTGGGCGAGAACAAGGGCGAAGGCGCCGGCGAGAGGGGTGGACATGCCGTGGCTGAGGCCGTCGGCGCTGCGGTGCGCAGGTATGCACTGCCGGCGGCCCTGCTCGACGATATGGTCGAGGCACGCGCCCTCGATCTGCGCCCGGCTGCCTTTCAGGACGAAGCCGCCCTGTCCGATTTTCTGGACAAGACCGAGGGCGCCCTATTCGCGCTGGCCTGTCGGGTGGTCGGACTTAAGGCGGGTCTGCAGGTCGAGACCGCCTGCACGGCCGCGGGGCGGGCCTACGGCCTGGCGCGCCTTCTCCAGCGTCTGCCGCGCACCCTGGCGCTGGGGCGGGTGCCACTGCCTCAGACGCAGATCGCAGCTGCCGGCCTGTCGATGCATGAGCTGCTCGCCGGCACGAATGCCGGGGCGGCGGGCGGAAGGCTCCTGCAGGCCTGTTTTGCACAGATTCGCGGCAATCTCGCCGAGGCGCGGCGCCTCGTGCGCAGCTTGTCGCGGCGGCAGCGCGTCGCTTTCCTTCCTTTGGCCTTGGTCGGGCCCTATCTGCGCCTGCTGGAGCGACAAGGCGTCGGGGCCTTGCGCGAGGAGAGACAAATCGTGCCGCTGACACGGGTCTGGGCCGTGGCTGCGGCGCACATCCTTGGCCGTCTCTGAAGCGACGGGCCAAGAGGGGGTCCGGATGCAAAGCAAGGCGTGGTCGCGTGCCTGCCTGGCGCTGATGCTGACGGTGGTCGCCAGCAGCCCCACCTGGGCGGCGCCGGAGATCGACTGGCGAGTGGAGAGCCCGTTCCGCTTCTTCCTCGACCCGGCCGATACCGAGGTGCACCGCGCCACCTGGAAGAGCCTCACGCCCGAGCAGGCTGTGAACCCCATACAATCGGCGGAGATCCTGCTCTCCGAGCGCCATCCCGACGGGGGGTGGGCTGCCACCATGTACGACAAGACCTGCTGGGACCCGAGGCGCAACCGCTACGCCTGCCGGGAGCAGAAGGACTATCTCAACCCCAAGAGCCACACGGTCCGCGCCAGCCTGAAGAACCTGGAAGACGCGGGGACCGTGGATTGCACCTGGCTCACCGCGCCGGCGCGCGGCGGGCGCGGCACCGCCGCGACGCTGCCATGCGACGTCGAGGTGAAGCTCAACATCCCCTACCCCGGCGGAGCCTGGATCAAGGTGGAGATCGGCGGGCGGCAGGTGGCCGAGACGATGGCCCGCGTCAACGATTTGCTGATCGTCGGAATGGGCGACAGCTTCGCCGCCGGCGAGGGCAACCCCGACGTGCCGGTGCGCCTCTCGCCGACCCGCAGTGTGGACTACGACAACGGCACCGGCAAATCCGCCCTGCGCGGCTATCCGGCGCGCGTGGGCGGCTGGAGGGCCATCGGCGACCAGGACTTCATCGAGGAGAACGCGCGCTGGCTGGACCAGGCCTGCCACCGCTCGCTCTACTCCCACCAGCTGCGGGTGGCGCTGCAGCTCGCTGTCGAGGACCCGCACCGGGCGGTGACGTTTGTGGGCGTGGCGTGCTCGGGCGCCGAGACCGTGTTCGGCCTATTCCTGCGCTACAGGGGCCACGAGTGGGTGCCCAACCCGCCGGAGCTCTCACAGATCTCGGCGGTGGCGGACGCCCAGTGCGGCGGGCGGGCGCGCGACCACGAGCTGCCCGAGGCCTACCACATGAACGAGAAGATCCCCGAGCTGAAGGGCGGCCTGGTCCTCAGGAAGTGCGACGCCGACGTGGCACGCAAGATCGACCTGTTGCTCCTTTCCATCGGCGGCAACGACATCGGCTTCGCCAGGCTGGTGGCGAATGCGGTGCTGGCCGACGGCTCCATGCTGCGCAAGCTGGGCGGCTGGTTCGGGCAGGTCTACGGCTTCGCCGAGGCCGGCCAGCATCTCGACCTGCTCGACGACCGGCTCAAGGCGGTGAACCGGGCGGTGCACTGGCTGCTGCACATTCCCTGGGCGGAGTCCGACCGCGTGATCCTGACAGGCTATCCGCCCATGGCCCTGCTCGAGGATGGCAGCACGGCGTGCCCCGATGGCAACGCCGGCATGACGGTGCTTCCCGACTTCTTCCTGAGCGAGACCAAGGCGCGCGAGGGCAACACGTCGGCGGAGCGCCTGCACGCCACCATGCAGGACAGTGCCCGCCAGCACAGCTGGACATTCGTGCAGGACCACCGCGAGGTGTTCCGCGGCCGGGGCATCTGCGTGGCGCCGGCGGACGCCGATGCGCCGCCGGACTTGGCCGACGAGACGCGTCTGCCGCGCCTGATCGATGGGGAATGGGTGCCCTATAACCCGTCGCAGTGGCGGGCGTACGCGCCGCGCAAGCGGTGGTTCCGAACACCCAACGATGCGTTCCTGACCGGCAACTTCCACGTCTCGCAGTCGCTGCTGCAGAAGGCCCTCAAGTCGGAGAAGCTCGGTTGGGTGCAGCCCCTGCTGGCGAGCGTCTACTCGGGGGCCTTCCACCCCACCGCCCAGGGCCAGGCTGCGATCGCCGACGCGGTGGTGGAGAAGGCTCGCGCCATCCTCGCCAAGTACCGGGAGAAGCACCGTCCCGAAGCGTCGCCCCGCGAACTGGGGCGCGATCTCGGGCTTGCGCGGTAGGGTGCAATCGTGCGGAGCGCGATCGCGACGATGCTCTCTCTCGAGATGTCGCGACTGAGGTTGGGTCGCACCGGTGCAATGCCGCTTCGCGGCATGGCACCCTACAGCGCGGCTTCCTCTTTATTGTGCCAATTCGGCGTTAACCATGATGGTATAACCGAGGGTGCTCCCGTTGCCTGCATTGCCTTGGTCGCCCGCCCCCCGATAGACTCGCCAGCGCATGTATAACTGCAGCAAATGTCCAGGCTACTGCTGCTCCTATCCGCTGATCGCATTGACCAAGCGCGACGTGGAGCGACTGGCGAGGCACTTCGACCTGAGCTTCGACGAGGCCAAGGCCAAATTCACCGTGGCGCGGTGGGGCCACAAGTATTCGATGCGGCGCAAGAAGGATAAGCACTTCGGCCGGATCTGCCGCTTCTTCGACACGGAGAAGCGGCGCTGCACGGTATACGCGGCGCGCCCCGCCACCTGCCGCAGCTATCCGGGCGATGGCCGTTGCGGGTACTACGACTTCCTGAACTTCGAGCGCCGGACCCAGGACGATCCGGAGTTTATCGCCACGACGAACAACGAGTAGAAGCGGCAGTCGGGCGTCGGGGGTCGGAAGTCGGGCAGTTTCAAGATTGGCTGGCGCGGTTCGGCCGAGGAACGGCCCGTGGTGGCAGCGTGGCTCCCGCTCCTGGGAGGCGACACCCGACTGCCGACGCCCGACTGCCGCACAAAGCGAAAGCCCCGCTGCGTGGCGTGCGCAAGCGGGGCCGTTCCGTCTCTTGGATTCATGCCCAGCCTGAGGAAGAGGCCGGGCTCGTTTGCGAGGGATGACCTCGCCAGAGTCTTGTCGATGTTGATGTAGCGGCTCGGTCAGTTCGGTGATCACTGCGCTCGAGCTGGAACGCCGAGCCGTGCCCTCGCCGAGGCGAGGGCGGCGTAACTGTCGGGTGGCGTCATCCTCCCTCCTCTCGCTGTTGACCCATGCGACTCCCGTCCTCACAACCTTTCGGTGCTGCCGTATGGCAGCCACGTGTGTAGCGGCCGCCTGAGAACCGGCAGCGACGGGCGGTCAAGACGACATCTTGGCCTCATCCACAGCCTTGTCAAGGGGCTGTCACAACCGGGGCGTGTTGTGCGGTGCCGTCAACCGGTGATCTCCCGCACCTCGCCGGGCTTTATCTCGTCGAGGGCCTTGAGCAATGCCGGCACCAACGGCTGCAGTGCGTCGTGCCGGTTGCTTTTCGCTCGTAGCACGATGACGGCAAAGGGACGATCACTAAGACGCTGCTGGAAAGGCAAGCCTCGATCCACCGTAATGAGGACATCGATTTCCCCTGCCATTGCATCCAGCAGGGCGTCGTCCGGGAGCCGGTTCCACCCTCTTTCCCGAGCTGTGAAAACGACGTGGGACGCGAGGTCGCGCCTCAAGTTCCGGGGGACGCATGCATCGAGAAGGAGACGCATGCGCGTATCCCTCGTATCACTCGGCGGCTTGCTTGCTTGATTCTGCAATAGCCGCCGCGCGCGCGAGCTCAAGGACGGCTATCGCGTGCTCGCGCGAGACATCCGGGAAATCGTCCAGGAACTCGTCGAGCGGGTCGCCGCCTTCGATGTAGTCGAACAGGGCCTGGACCGGCACGCGCGTTCCCGTGAACACCGGGGCTCCGCTGAGGTACTCCGGCGAGATCGTGATCAGGGGCTCGGGCAGGGTGCTCATTGGCTGACACCTCCTGTCAGCAGTCTAGCACAGCAGCCCCGCAAACCCACATAGATGTGAGCACCGACCATGGCTTGAGCGGCCGGTTTGGGCTAGACCAACGCCGAGCTGATTGATGAGGACGTAAGTGTCGCGTCGCTGATCGCGGGGAGGCCATCGAGCGAGAGCGCGGCCTCGCTGCAGCGCTGGCTGGCACGGCGCAAGACCTGAACAGTACACATGGCAAGGATCGTGAGCAAGTCAGCCGAAGGCAAAAGGACCATCTTCGCGAGCGAAGCCCACAAGACTATCCACGTGCGGGGTGCGCGCGAGCACAACCTCAAGAACGTCGACCTGGAGATCCCGCGCGACAAGCTGGTCGTGTTCACGGGGCTGTCCGGCTCGGGCAAGTCGTCGCTGGCCTTCGACACCATCTACGCGGAGGGGCAGCGGCGCTACGTGGAGAGTCTGTCGGCCTATGCGCGCCAGTTCCTGGAGATGATGCAGAAGCCCGACGTGGACCACATCGACGGGCTGTCGCCGGCCATCTCCATCGAGCAGAAGACCACCTCCAAGAACCCGCGCTCAACGGTCGGCACCGTCACCGAGATCTACGACTACCTGCGCCTCCTGTTCGCCCGCGTGGGCGTGCCCTACTCGCCGGCCACCGGCCTGCCCATCGAGAGCCAGACGGTGCAGCAGATGGTAGACCGGGTGCTGGCGCTGCCCGAGGGCACCAGGGCTTACCTGCTGGCGCCGATCGTGCGCGGGCGCAAGGGCGAGTATCGCAAGGAGCTGGCGGAGCTGCAGAAGAAGGGGTTCCAGCGCGTCAAGGTGAACGGGCAGTTCTACGAGATCCCGGACGCGCCCAAGCTCGACAAGAAGTTCAAGCACGACATCGACGTGGTGGTGGACCGGCTGGTCTTGCCGAAGGCGAGCACTGATGGCGTGCGCCCCGACCTCGCCACCCGGTTGGCGGACAGCTTCGAGACGGCGCTGGAGCTGGCGGACGGCATTGCGATTGCGGAGTTCGCTGACAAGCCTCTGTCCAAGGAGGAGACGCAGGCGCCTAACCGGTCGAAGAACGAGACGCACGAGCGCATCACGTTCTCGGCGCGGTTCGCGTGCCCGGTGTCGGGCTTCACCATCGACGAGGTGGAGCCGCGGCTGTTCTCGTTCAACGCGCCGGCAGGAGCCTGCCCCAAGTGCGACGGGCTCGGCAACGAGATGCGCTTCGAGGCCGAGCTGGTGGTGCCGGACCCGGAGCTCAGCCTCAAGGACGGCGCTATCTATCCCTGGTCCAGGACCGGCAGCCCCTCGGTCTACTACGAGCAGGCGCTGGAGGGGCTGGCGAAGCACTTCAAGGTGTCGATGACCACGCCGTGGGCCAAGCTGCCCAGGAAGGTGCAGGAGGCCATCCTCTACGGCACCGGCGAGGAGGCGGTGGAGATCGTCTACCAGGACGGGGCCGGGGCACGCTCCTACAAGACCAACAAGCCGTTCGAGGGCGTGATCGTCAACCTCGCCCGCCGCTTCCGCGAGACCGAGTCCGACTGGGTGCGCGAGGAGCTGTCGCGCTATCAGGACTCGCACCCCTGCGACGCCTGCAGCGGCTACCGCCTGAAGCCGCAGGCGCTGGCGGTGAAGATCGACACCCTGCACATCGGCCAGGTGGCGGACTTCTCGATCCGCGCCGCCAACGCCTGGTTCGCCGAGCTGCCGGGGAAGCTCACGGCGAAGCAGAACGAGATTGCTACCCGCATCCTCAAGGAGATCCGCGAGCGCCTGCAGTTCCTGGTCGACGTGGGCCTCGACTACCTCACGCTGTCGCGCTCCTCCGGCACGCTGTCTGGCGGCGAGAGCCAGCGCATCCGGCTCGCCTCGCAGATCGGCTCCGGCCTCACCGGGGTGCTCTACGTGCTCGACGAGCCCTCCATCGGCCTGCACCAGCGCGACAACGCCAAGCTCCTGGAGACGCTCAAGCACCTGCGCGACATCGGCAATACCGTGATCGTTGTGGAGCACGACGAGGACGCCATCCTCACAGCCGACTACGTGGTGGACATCGGCCCCGGCGCCGGCATCCACGGCGGGCGCATCGTCGCCGAGGGCACGCCGCAGCAGGTCATGGCGAGCCCCAACAGCATCACCGGGCAGTACCTCACCGGCGCGCGCCAGATCCCAATGCCGAAGCGGCGGCGCCGGCCCAACGGCAAGGCGCTGACCGTGGTGGGGGCGCGCGAGAACACCCTCAAGAACGTCACCGCCTCGATCCCGCTGGGGCTCCTCACCTGCATCACCGGCGTGTCCGGCGGCGGCAAGTCCACGCTCCTCATCGACACGCTCTACAAGGCGGTGGCGCGGCGGCTCAACGGGGCGCGCGAGCATCCCGGCGCGCACGACAGGATCGAGGGGCTGGAGCACCTCGACAAGGTGATCGACATCGACCAGTCGCCGATTGGGAGAACTCCGCGCTCGAACCCGGCCACCTACACCGGCGCCTTCACGCCGATCCGCGACTGGTACGCCGGCCTGCCCGAGGCCAAGGCGCGCGGCTACGCGCCGGGGCGCTTCTCGTTCAACGTCAAGGGCGGGCGCTGCGAGGCCTGCCAGGGCGACGGCGTCATCAAGATCGAGATGCACTTCCTGCCCGACGTGTACGTCACTTGCGATGTCTGCAAGGGCAAGCGCTACAACCGCGAGACCCTGGAGGTGCGCTTCAAGGACAAGTCGGTGGCCGACGTGCTCGACATGACGGTGGAGGAGGGCGCGGAGTTCTTCAAGGCGGTGCCCT
>JBIOWI010000215.1:0-6438 GCA_044868325.1 Hyphomicrobiaceae bacterium | reverse complement strand
TCGCACGCGGCAGCCCGCGGGCATCGCGGAGCGGGGAATGATGGCGCCGCGGTGCTGCACGACGGCGCCGGCGAGGCAGTGGCCGCAGCGGGCGGCCGTCTCCAGGTCGGCGCCCGCGAGCCGCGCGGCTAGATATGCCGCGGCGAAGCTGTCGCCGGCGGCCGTGGTATCGACGACCTTGTCGACCGGCGGGGCCGGCACCGTCAGGTCCGCCCCGCGATGGAAGATGCGCACCCCCGGCTCCGCCAGCTTGAGCACGATCTCGACGTCCGCATCCCGCGTTGGCAGCTCGGCAAGGCCGTCGCTGCATTGTACGGGGTCAGACCCCTGGCCGAGAGGTTGCGGTTGAACTCCTGCATCGGGGCCAGGGGTCTGACCCCGTTCGCGCCCCCGTTCGCGACTAGGGGGCTGACCCCGTCCGCTGCCGCCGAACAGTTGCTCGAGATCCTCGGTGGAGGCCATGACCATGTCCGCGTGCTGGAGCGCCGCCCGATAGGCGGCCCGCGCCAGCGCCCGGTCGGGCCAAAGCCGGGGACGGAAGTTGGTGTCGAAGGCGATGCGTCCGCCCCTGGCGCGGGTTGCTTCGAGAGCGCCGAAAAGGCGCTGGCGGCCGGACTCGCCGTAGAGCGCCAGGGAGATGCCTGAGACATAAACGAGGTCGTAGCCGGCGAGCGCAGCGACGATCTCGCCGGTCTCGGGCAGGTCGAAGAGCAAGCGGGCGGGGGCGCTGTCGCGCCAGTAGTCGAAGCGGCGCTGCCCGGCGGCGTCCGTGCTGATCAGGTAGAGGCCGGGCAGGCGGCCGGGCACCCGCACCACGCGGCCGATGCCGACGCCCTCGGCCTTCCAGGCGGCCACCATCTCGTCGCTCAACGGGTCGTCGCCCAGCGCCGTGATGTAGTCGACCGCTACGCCGAGGCGCGCGAGGTAGACGGCGGTGTTGAGGGTGTCGCCGCCCCAGCTGCGCTGCAGCAGCCCGTTGCCGGCCTGCGACAGCTCGACCATGCATTCGCCGATGGATGCGACACGGGTCATGGAAGAGTCATGCAAGGGTCATGGGGGCGGAGTTGCGCAAGGTAGGGGCCGGGACGGTCGGAGAAAAGCATATGACCCGTCCGCCAGATCGCAAGGCGGCGCAAGATCGGCGCTATTCCGCAAGAAGCCAGGACGCCTCAGCGGGGAGGCGCCCTGGCCGCAGCGACCTACTAATGTGGGTTGAGCAGGTCACATCGTACAACGTATCCGTGATAGCTTTATTCCGCCACATGGATCGCGCCGCGCGGGCCTTTCGCGTGCAGATTGCGCCGGCGCCACACGACGTTTGACTTTGCGGGGTGTCTTGATAATAGTGCGCCGCAATCTCGGCAGACCGGCCGCTGGCGCCTTTGCTGGTGCAGGGGTCAGACCCCCCTCGCACGTACGCTTGGGACTTGAACTGGAACGTCGGAGGCGAGGGGTCTGACCCCTTCTTGTTGTTGGGTTGCGTGCTTCGCGCTGTCCCAACCTACGATTCGTAGGAAAGCCTGACAATGTACGCAGTCATCAAGACCGGCGGCAAGCAATACCGCGTCGCCGCGGACGAGAAGCTGGCGATCGAGAAGATCGCGGGCGAGGCGGGGGCCGAGGTGGTGTTCACCGACGTGCTGATGGTCGGGGGTGAGGGCGCTGCGACCAAGATCGGCAGTCCGGCCGTGGCCGGGGCGAGGGTCGTGGCCGAGGTGGTCGAGCAGGGGCGTGCGCCCAAGGTGATCGCCTTCAAGAAGCGCCGGCGCAAGAACTCGCGCCGCAAGCGCGGCCATCGCCAGCATCAGACGGTGGTGCGGATCAAGGAGATCGTCGGCGCCTGACGGCGGCCGCAGCAAGGGCTGGGGAGCAATGGCACACAAAAAGGCGGGCGGCTCCTCGCGCAACGGTCGCGACACGGCGGGGCGCCGTCTGGGCGTGAAGCGCTACAGCGGCGAGCAGGTTCTGGCGGGCAACATCCTGGTGCGCCAGCGCGGCACCAAGATGCATCCCGGCGCCAACGTCGGCATGGGCACGGACCATACGCTGTTCGCCCTCACCGAGGGCAGCGTGGAGTTCGCCGCCAAGCGCGGCGGGCGCATCTACGTGTCCGTGAAGCCCACGCCCAAGGCAACGGCCCAGTAACCGCTGGCGGCTGCGGGCGCTTGCGCGACGGTCGAGGTTTGCGAGATGATGTCGGGCTTGCGCCGTCGCTCCGACGGCTGCAGGTCTTGCCGCAGGATCGACGAACCCGCCCACGCTTCCATATGGTCACCCTGACAACCGAACGCTTGGTGCTGCGCCCGTTCCGGCGCAGCGACGCCAAGGAGTTCACGCGTCTGGCCGGCGACTGGGCGGTCGCCTCCATGACCAGCGACATCCCGCACCCTCTGACAGAAGGGCAGGCGCGGGCGTGGCTCAAGCCGGGGCGGCGGGAGGCGCGCTTCGCCATCGAGCTGGACGGCCGGCTGATTGGCGGCGCGGGATACTACCAGCGCAGCTCGGGGACAGCCGAGCTCGGCTTCTGGCTGGGGCGCGAGTGGTGGGGCCGGGGCTATGCCACCGAGGCCACCCGCGAGGTGCTGCGGTACGGGTTCGAGGAGCGGCGGCTGCCGGGGTTCACCTCGTCCCATTTCGTCGATAACCATGCCTCGGCCGGCGTGCTGCGCAAGCTCGGCTTCGAGCCGATGGGGCGAGGGCTTATCATCTGCACGGCGCGGGGACACGAGGTCGAGGCGGTGACATACTGGCTGCCCGCCAGGCCGGCCGTGCGGACGCAGCCGGTGGCGGCTGCCACCGTTCAGGGCGGGGGCCGCTGGCGAGCGTGGCTCAACAGGCTCGCGGGGGGGCGTCCGGCTTAGACTGGCCCAGCCGCTGGCGCAGCTTCCGACGGGAGTTTGTGCGTCAGTCTGCATTCTGACCGGGGGGTGCCCCATGATTCCTAAGGCTGACACTGTTCGTACCGAGCGACTGCTGCTGCGGCCGCTCCGCCCCGACGACGCTGAGGCACTTTTTGCGTTGATCGCGAACTGGAACGTCGTCCGCTGGCTCAGCAGTCCACCGTGGCCCTATACGATCGAGGACGCCCGCAGCTTCATCGCTGCCCAACTGGGCCCGCCTCTCGGCAATACGACGTTAGCGATCACTCTCGACGGTGCTCCGATCGGCTGCATCGACGTGACCGTGAACAAGCCCCACAAGCGGTCGCGCCCCGATCTGGGATATTGGCTCGGCCAGCCCTATTGGGGTCGCGGGTACGTGACCGAGGCGGCGCGCGGCCTTCTTGAGCATGTCTTCAGGTCGATGGCCGGAGACACCATCTATTCCGGCGCATTCGCCGACAACACAGCGTCCCTGCGTGTGCAGGAGAAGCTCGGCTTCGAGCGCACAGGCGAGGGGACGCTCTACTGCAGGCCGCGCGGGGAGGAGCGCGCACACGTGGACACGGAGCTGACCAGAGCCGCGTTCCTGGCGAGGTGCGGATGAAGTTCCTCGACCAGGCCAAGATCTACATCGCCTCCGGCGCGGGCGGGGCCGGCTGCGTGTCGTTCCGGCGCGAGAAGTTCATCGAGTTCGGCGGACCCGACGGCGGCGACGGCGGCAAGGGCGGCGACGCATGGGTGGAGTGCGTCGCCAACCTCAACACGCTCATCGACTACCGCTACCGCCAGCACTTCAAGGCGCAGGCCGGCCAGGCCGGCATGGGCAAGAACCGCGCCGGCGCCAACGGCCAGGACATGGTGATCCCCGTGCCGCCCGGCACCGAGGTGCTGGCCGAGGACCAGGAGACGCTGCTGGCCGAGGTGATGAAGCCGGGGGAACGCGTGCGGCTGGCCAAGGGCGGCAACGGCGGCTTCGGCAACGCGCACTTCAAGTCGTCCACCAACCGCGCCCCGCGCCATGCCAACCCCGGCCAGCCGGGCGAGGAGCTGACCGTCTGGATGCGCCTCAAGCTGATCGCCGACGCGGGGCTGGTGGGCCTGCCGAATGCGGGCAAGTCCACCTTCCTGGCAACGGTGAGCGCCGCCAAGCCGAAGATCGCCGACTATCCCTTCACCACGCTGCACCCCAACCTCGGCGTGGTGCGCGTGGGCGAGCTGGATTTCGTGCTGGCCGACATCCCCGGCCTGATCGAGGGGGCGCACGATGGCGCCGGCCTCGGCATCCGCTTCCTGGGCCACGTGGAGCGCTGCCGGGTGCTGCTGCACCTGGTCGATGCCACCTCCGACGATGTGGCGGGCGCCTACCGCACGGTGCGCGCCGAGCTCAAGGCCTACGGCGCGGGGTTGGCGCGGAAGAAGGAGATCGTCGCCCTCTCCAAATGCGATGCCCTCGACGAGGCGGCTATCGCTGCCAAGGCGGAGGAGCTGAAGGCCGCCGCCCGCAAGAAGCCGCTCGTCCTCTCCGCGGTCTCAGGGCGCGGCGTTAAGGAAGCGCTCACGGCGCTGGCCCGCGAGATCGGCAAGAGCAAGACTGCCGAGCAGGCCGAGGCGGATCGGGGCGAGGAGCGCGAGCCCTGGCATCCGTAGGCTTTCGAGAATCCCGTGTTCTGATACAATACGCCCATGATCAAGGTGCTCGAACAGGCCATCGAGAAGGTCAAGAAGCTGCCCAAGGAGCGGCAGGAGTATGCTGCCGAGGTGTTGGAGCGGATCGCCGAAGCTGCGGAGGAGGTCTACGTTCTAAGCGACGAGGAGCGTCGCCTCGTTCGCGAAGGCCTCGATGAGCTCGACCGCGGTGAGGTGGCAACGGAAGCAGAGGTACGCGCGGTCTTCGATAAATACCGCGCATGAAGATCGTCTACGCCGCGCGTGCGCTGCGCGATATCGACGAGATCCTCGCCTATATCCAGCAACGCAGCCCGCGGGGTGCCCATAGCGCATCGCTTGCCATCGAGTACACCATTCGGACTTGCGCTCTCAATCCGCGCGCGGTCGGAAAGACGAGCCCGACGTTTACCGCCGTGCGCTCGGCAAGTATCGGTACACGGTGTTCTATCGAGTCCTGCCGAACGATGAAGGCATTGAGGTGGCCCGTGTTGTAAACAGCGGGCGCGTGAAGGACCTGCGTCGGATGCCGAGTGCCGACGATTGACGTGCCACGCTCGTGAAAGTCGGTGAACCCTCGCATCAGCTCTGGCGCGCGCCGCGCATCCGCATGAGCGCCGCCTCGATGCGCCGCCAAGTCTGGGCCTGTTCCGGGTCTCCCGCCTTCTCGAAGGCTACGGCCTTCTGCGCAGCCTCCACAGTGGCCTTGTCGCCGCGGGCTTCGAGGAGGCGGCGGGCGTAGTCCTGGATCTGTGTGGCGTGCATGGGTGTCATCCTCCTGCTCGGTGGTGGGGTCGGCCCCCTCGCTTCGAACGTTGCGATGATCGGGGTCAGATCCCTCGCCTCCAGCCTGGAAGAGGAATCTCAAGTGTAGTGGCGAGGGGTCTGACCCCGTTCCTCGAGGCGACGGTCTGACTCCGGCGTCGATTTCGCACCTGTCGGCCGTCTTTTGTGCCCATGGGGCCGCGATGGCAAGGGGCGGTGCCGGGGGCGCCGCTTGCGCCGGCCGGCGTCAGAGGCGGACCACCACCAACGCCGTCCAGCCTGAGCGTTGCAGCCGCCGCAGCACGCGAAATCCTGCGGCGCGATAGGCTGCGGAGACCGCGCGGGCCTGATGGTCCAGGAGGCCGGACAGCACGGCAAAACCTCCCTTGCGGAGCGCGCCGCGCAACGCCGGCGCCAGGCCGACGAGCGTGTTCGGCAGGATATTGGCCAGCACGAGATCGAAGGGGCCTCCGCGGCGCAGCGTCGGATGGTCGAGGCCGGAGGCCCTGAGCACTCGTACGCGGTCGCCCACGCGGTTGAGCCGCGCGTTCTCCCGGGCGATCGCAACGGCGACCGGGTCGTTGTCCACCGCGAGCACGCGCGCGGATGGCGCCACGCGCGCTGCCGCAATGCCGAGCACGCCGCTGCCGCAGCCGAGGTCGAGCACGCGCCGCAGGGAACGTTGCCGCGCCAGCGCGTCGAGCGCCTCCAGGCACAGGGCGGTGGTGGCGTTGTGGCCGCTGCCGAAGGCTTCGCCGGCCTCGATCTCAAGGGCCAGGCGCCGGAGCCGGAAGCGGGCGCGGTCGTGGCTGCCGTGCACGACGATGCGGCCGGCGGCGATGGGCGGCAGCGCGGCCTGCGAGAGCGCCACCCAGTTCTGGTCCGGCACCTCCTCCAGCGAGTCCTCCGCCAGACGCGGATCGCACTCCGCGAGGCGGAGCTTCATCCGGTCCAGGTTGGGCGGCTCGCCGTAGTAGGCCTCCACCACGAACGTCGGCGGGCGCAGCTCGAACAGCGTGACGGCCAGGGGCGCCGGCTCGCCCAGGTCTTCTATCGCATCCGAGGCGGCCCGGCCCGACTCCAGGTCCGGCACCTCAATGCGCAGCTTGAAGAGCGGCATGCGGGG
>JBIOWI010000214.1:0-10655 GCA_044868325.1 Hyphomicrobiaceae bacterium | reverse complement strand
CGCAATCTCGTGCTCCATCTCATCCGCGCCCGAGGCCTGTCCGTGCCCGAGGCCCGCGAGAACTTCCGCGAGGACCGCGCCGAGGCCGTCGCCGTCGTTACCGGGCGGATTCTTTGAATGACCCTGGAGGGCGAGCCCCGCGCGCAATCGGCAGCCGGCGACGGCGCCGTCAACCTCTAACAGGGAAGAGGGTTGTTCAAGCGCAGTCTCACCGGGGATCGGGAGTACATGGGGTCTCCCGATCCCCACCTCGGGGCCTTGGGGGGCGCTGAGAGAGGAAGGTACAATGAGCACGCAATCGTCACCGGCGCTGACCTTCTCGATAGAGAAGGCCCCTTTGGGGGGATACACCATGCGTCTTGGCTCCGACCCCGAGCGAGCCGCTGCCGCCAGGTCGTCCTTGCCGGAGCTGATGGAACTGATCCACGCGCAAGCGAGTGAGAGGTACGGCGAGGCAGCGTGGTATCCGCCGCGGCAATCGTACGTACCGCCTCCGGCGCCAGCCGCCGGCCCCGAGCACGACATCGGCGACATGCCACGTATGGTGCAGGAGTTCGCGGAAGGCGGCGGCATGATGGGCGAGTTGCAGCGCCGGGTGAATGGCGTGATACGCGCGATCGTGCCGGCCCTGTTCTTCGCTGGCGTGTGGCTCAGCGCCAACCTGCGGCCGTTGGTGACGTGATGAGCCAGACGAGCATGTTCGCGGAGGTACCGCCGCAGAGGCGGCCCTACTCCATGCTGGAGCTGGTCTACTGTGCCGAGCGCGAGGCCAAGTTGCGCAAGCAGGTGTACCCGCGTCGGGTGGCCAATCGCCAGATGACCCGCGCGTTTGCTGAGGCCGAGATTGGGCGGATGGAGGCCATCGCCTTTAAGCTCAAGGAGCTGGCCAGAAGCGAGGGGTGGGTGGTGTGACCGAGACGCGCACTAGCCACGTCCGCAAGCCAAGGGGGCCGGCCCGGTTCCGGGAGAAGGACGTGGTGCGCGTCATCAAGGCGGCACGAAAGGCGAACATCCCTATCGCAGCAGTCGAAATTACTCCGCTTGGTAGCATTCTCATCATACCCGGCACGCCCCAAGGTGTGGCAGCATCGAGGCCCGAGCCCAACGACTGGGATTGAGGCGATGGCCAGCATCGACCTGCCGTTTCTCGATGTCGGACGCGACCGGCACGGGCGGGTGAAGTACATCTATTTCCGCCGCAATGGTCGCCGCTGGGACCTGCCAGGGCAGCCAGGCTCAGAAGAGTGGATGGCCGAGTACCGGCGCCTGGTCGCCGAGACGGCGCCACGCCAAGGCGCCGAACCGCCGACGGATCGCAGTGCCTATCCGCGGGGTACGTTCGGTGCGCTGGTGAACGACTTTCTGGCATCGTCCCAATTCAAGACCAAGAAGCCGCGAACCAAGGGCGAGTACAGGCGCATTGCCGAGCTGCTGCAGGCCGAGCACGGCGGCAAGCGGGTGGCACATCTCGAGCGCCGGCACGTGCGCCAGATCAGGGACGCACGGACGGAAACGCCGGGCGCCGCGAACAACGTCCTGCGAATGACGAAGATCCTGCTCAACTTCGCAGTCGATGACGGGCTGATCAAATTCTCACCCGCCGCGCGCATGAAGGAGCTGCCGGTAGGCGAGTGGCGGGCCTGGACCGATAAGGAGTGCGAGCAATTCGAGCAGCGGTGGGCGCCCGGCACGATGCAGCGGCGCGCGTACGCGATCGCGCTCTACACCGGCCAGCGCAAGACGGACCAGATCACGCGCGCACGCAAGCACCGCGAGGACGGCGGCATCTACGTGGTGCAGTCCAAGACGGGGGAGGAGCTGTGGATACCCGAGCATCGGGAGCTAACGGCGGAGCTCGCCCGCGGGATCGCCACCATCGACACCCTGCTGGTCACGCCGACGCAGGGCAAGCCGTTCGACGAGACCTACTACGGCGCGTGGTTCGCCGATGCCATCGAGGATGCCGGGCTGCCCGATGACTGTGTGCTGCACGGGCTACGGAAGTGCGCGGCCCGGAAGCTGGCCGAGCTGGGGCTGAGCACCGAGGACATCAAGTCCATTACCGGACACGTCACCGGCAGGATGGTGGAAAAGTACGTCAAGGGTGCCGACCAGAAGAAGCGCGCCAGGCGCGCGATGAGGCGTTGGGAGAACAAGAGATGAGGCAACTCAGGCTGTTCGATGAACCACCGCCAGCCACCGGGTATGACCGGCGTGCCGAGCTGCTCCGGCGCGCTTGGAGCTGCCGTGATCATCTAAGGGGTGGCGGCGCTGGAGCACTGGAGGGTCTGCTGCGCAAAGCCCTGCGCGATTACAGACAGGCAGCGAAGGCCATGCGGCAGTGATCGACCGATGAGAAGACGGAGAACGCGCGATGAACGCGGCTCAGGGCCGGCATTGCCAAACAGAACACCGGAACGCTGCCAAACAGCGGGTATGGCAACTATTTTGCCCAATGATTTCATGGCGCTCCCTACCGGAGTCGAACCGGTCTTTTCAGATTGAAAATCTGACGTCCTAACCGATAGACGAAGGGAGCGAGCGCGGGCTGCAGGGCGCGATATAGTGGGGTTTGGAGGGGGTGGCAAGCCACACCCCCGGCAGCTGAGGGCGTGGGTGGCCGGGCAAAGAGGGGCGCGTCAAGCCGCGGTCAGCTTCGCCAGGATGGCGTCGGACACCTCGAAGTTGGAATAGACGTTCTGCACGTCGTCGTCGTCATCGAGCGCGGCGATCAGCTTCAGCACCGAGGCGGCCTTCTCCTCGTCGACGGTGATGGTGAGCGTCGGCCGCCACACCGCTTTGGCGGACGTGGCCTCCCCCAGCTTGCCTTCCAGCGCGGAGGAGACGGCGGCAAGGTCCCCGAAAGCGCAGGTGACGAGGTGTCCGCCGGCATCGGACCTAACGTCGTCGGCCCCAGCCTCGATGGCGGCCTCCAGCACCGCATCCGCCGACCTTGCGCCCGCCAGGTAGGCGATCTCGCCCACGTGCGCGAACATGTGCGAGACCGCACCGGTGGCGCCGAGGTTGCCGCCGTGCTTGGTGAATACGGCACGGATGGCGCCGCCCGTGCGGTTGCGGTTGTTGGTGAGCGCCTCGACGATCACGGCCACGCCGCCGGGGCCGTAGCCCTCGTAGCGGATGGCCTCGTAGGCCTCGGTGTCGCCGCCGGACGCCTTCTTGATGGCGCGCTCGATGTTATCCTTGGGCATGTTCTCGGCGCGCGCCGCCTGGATGGCGAGGCGCAGGCGCGAGTTCATGCCGGGATCCGGCAGGCCGGTCTTGGCCGCCACCGTGATCTCGCGGGCGAGCTTGGCGAAGACCTTGGAGCGCGCAGCATCCTGGCGCCCCTTGCGGTGCATGATATTCTTGAACTGTGAATGGCCAGCCATGGACTTGAGCCGTCTGCTCGGTTGAGGCACAGGAGATCGAAGTGGATTGCATTCGCCCACCTCGATCGGAGCCGGACTGCCAGGCCGTGGCGCACCGGCACGTTCGGCTCGATCCAGGTAAAAGGTCGCGACTCGCGAAAGTCAACTGCAGCGCGGGAGCGCGGTTGCCAGAACGAGCACTGCTCTCACGCGCGGCAGCGCGCCAGGACATGCAAGTCGCCGCGGTCCGGCTGGGATGTGCGTGGCGAGCCAACGGCTTGGCATGGCACCGGCAGCGGTATCCCGTCAGCAGCTTCCTTCGGTTGGTGGCACAGCTGAAGCCCTGGTGTGGGCGGGGACGCGGCGTTCCCGCCAGGAACGGATGCTGTCCTTCCACGTTACCCGACACTCCGAAGCCTCGCCGGGTGAGGAACCAGCGAAAAGGAGCACAACAATGAAAAGACACGTCTGGATCAGCGCCGCCGCGGGCGTGGCACTTCTTGGCACCGCCGAGCTGGTGAGCGCACAGCAGGCGCCCGACAAGGGCAGCGAGCCTTCCGCACGGGAGAGAGGCTCCGAAGGAAAGCGGCTGCGGGAGCCGGGTGCTCGCCAGCAGCCGGGGGCCGAGCGGCCCGGCACCGATCTGCCGAGCAAGGATCGGTCCAGGGGTGCCGAGCGTCCCGACAAGGGCACGCCTAAGGCCGCTGATCGGCCAGATCAGGATCGGCCGAAAGGTGCCGAGCGCCCGGATAGGGACAGGTCGAAGACTACCGATCAGCCCCGGAAAGATCAGCCCAAGGGCGCGGAGCGGCCCGACAGGGACGGGCCGAAGACCACCGACCGGCCCAGCAAGGACCAGCCCAGGGGCGCCGAGCGGCCGGACAAGACCAGGCCCGACATGGCCCAGCCTGACGCCGAGAGGGGAACGCCCGGTCGCGCCCGGCTCAGCGAGCAGCAACGCACCGACATCCGTACGAAACTTCGGGAGACGCGCGTCGAGAAGACGCGAGTGCAGGTGAACGTCAACGTCGGATCGCGGATGCCGCGATCGGTGCGGCTGTATCCGCTGCCCAGCGCCATCATCGCCCTAGCGCCGGCATATCGGGGCCACAGCTACTTCGTCCGGGAGGACGACACCATCGTCATCGTCGACGCCCGCACCTATGTCGTGGTCGACGTGATCCCGGCAACGACGCGGATCGCCGGCGGCCTCTCGCTTTCGCCCGATCAGATGCGTTTCATCTATGCCAGGGTGCCGAAGGACAGGAGCGTGGACATCCGCGTGCGACTTGGGCTCGGCGCCGAGGTTCCGCGCGATGTCGAGTTGCTGCCGTTCCCGCCCGAGGTGCTGGCGCGCGTCCCCGAGGTGGAGGGCTATCGCTACGTGGTTGCCAACCGCGACGTGGCGATCGTGGACCCGAAGGACAATTCCATCGCCCTCGTCATCAGCGAATAACCGCCGCGGGGCGGCCGTGGAGCGCGAGGAGGCCCGGACGGTCCCGTGCGGGCCTCGTTTTTTTGTTGCCTGCTGAACCGGGTCGGCTGGAGCCGTCGCTCAGGCCGCCATGGCCACCGGTGCCGCGGCCTCGCTGGCGGCGGGACGGCGTTTTCGGAACCAGCGCAGGGACGTATTCAGCAAAAGCGCCCTGGCCTCAACCTGCTGGATGAGCAGGCCGTCGGCGGCATCGGCGAACGGACGCAGGTGCCGCTCGATGTCATCGGCGCGGTCGGCCGATTGCACGTACCAGGTGGCGTCTAGGGGGCGCGCCCAGGCCTCGCCCATCTCCATGATGGCGCTCGCCAGGGCGTGACGCTTGGGGGTGGCGATGTCGTAGCAGATCAGGTAGGTGCGCATGGGAATGTCTCTGTGCGGCGGTCGGGGGGCTTCTGGCTGACGCTTTGTCGGAACGCGCGGAACATAGTGCGAACATAGATCGATTCGAGAAGCCTCGCCTAGAGAAAGTTCTATTTTCGTTCCGGCCGACATTCCGCATCGAACAGCTCCAGTTGCCCTTCCAGCACAGGTGAGCGGGGGGACGCGTCGGTGCAGACCGAAATCGATGCGGCCGGCGAGGCTCGGATGCTGCCGGGCGAACAGCGCCAACGCCTTCTCGCGGCTGGCGGGGAAGCGGGTGCCCTCCCAGATCTCGTAGAGCCGGCGCGGATCGCAGCCGTAGCGCTCGATCAGGTCCTTGCGGCGGACGCGCAGCCAGCGCGCGATCCATATGTCCACGGCGTCCGCCTCAGTCAGCCGGCGCTGGGCAGGGGGGTGAGCGGGAGAGGCGGGCGGGCGCATCGCTGCGACAGGCGGCTTGACGGGCGGGCGACTTCACACGATTGATCGCTCCAAAGATAGCGCGGATGGGCCTCTTCGCGCAGGGGTTTCTCTCGAGCGATGGTGCTCCCGTGATCCTGTTCCCTGCAATCGACCTGAAGGACGGCCGTTGCGTGCGCCTCGCCCGCGGCGAGATGGCGGCGGCCACGGTCTTCAATGACGATCCGGCCGCCCAGGCCACGATCTTCCAGAGCCAAGGCTTCCGCTATCTCCATGTGGTGGACCTGAATGGCGCGTTCGCAGGCAAGCCGGTGAATGCGCCAGCGGTGCGCGCAATCCTGAAGGCCATCGACATGCCCGTGCAGCTGGGCGGGGGCATCCGCGATGCCGCCACCATCGAGGCTTGGCTGGCCGAAGGCGTCCGCCGCGTGATCCTGGGGACTGCAGCGCTGCGCGAGCCGGGTCTCGTGCGCGAGGCCTGCCGGCGCTTCCCCGGGCGGATTGCTGTGGGGATCGATGCGCGCGACGGCAAGGTGGCGGTGGAGGGCTGGGCCGAGACCAGCACGCTGACGGCGCTGGAGATGGCGCGCCGCTACGAGGATGCGGGCGTTGCCGCCATCATCCACACCGACATCGACCGCGACGGCATCCTGAAGGGCCTCAACCTGCCGGCGACGGCTGAGCTGGCGCGGGCAACGTCCGTGCCCGTGATCGCCTCGGGCGGGCTCGCGGGAATCGACGACGTGAAGGCGCTGCTGCGGCCGGAATATGCCATGCTGGAAGGCGCCATCACGGGCCGCGCCCTCTACGACGGCCGGCTCGATGCGCGCGAGGCCCTGGCACTGCTTGCTGGAGCCGCCCCCTGAGCCGTCCGTCCACAGGACGGCTCCCGGCTTCTGCGAGCGAAGGCCGCAGCCGTTTGAGGATATCCGGACCGAGATGTCGTTCTGGGGACGCTCCAGCCACCTCCGAGGGTGGCATCGCCCACCGTTCGGTTGTGCGCCGAAGGGAACCTGCGACTTGTGCAGGCGTTGCCTGTGCGGATGCGACCGACGGGGGCTTCCGGCGCCGTGGCCCTGCCGCGACGCCAAGTTCAGGAGAATTGGCGCGATGGGCAGGCTGCCGATCTGGGCGTTGCTCGTGGCCCTCGTTGCAAACGGCGGCGTTGCGCTGGCACAGGGCGACGAGCCGGACAAGACGCACGTGTTCGTCAACGGCGCACTGGCGATTCCCGGCGCGCCCAAGGATGTGGACACGGTTCCCTCGAAGTATTCGCCCCGCAACGACGCCAGCGACCGGCTGCCGACCGTGGCGTTTCGCCTCAAGTCCCTGACCGACGATCAGCGGCGTGAGGTCTACGAGCAGCTGACCGGCCAGCGCCAGCCTCTGGCCCTGGGCCCCGGGCAGCCCGACGATCCGCACGCGATTGTGGGCGCGGAGATACCGGCAGACCTCGCGTTCCGCGATTTCACCCCGGTGCCGGATGCCGTGTCGGCAAGACTGCCGCAACTGCGCGGCACCGTTTTCATGCGATCGGACGGAAGGGTGCTGCTCATCGATCCCGCCAACCGCATCGTCATTGGCGTTCTCCCCGGCCGATAGCTCCCGTCGTCTCGATCTCGGTGCCTCGACATCTCCTCCGCAGGGGATGGAGCGCCGTGCGCGATCGTCGCGGTCGTGCCGCTCGGTGTGTATTTCTCTCTGCACTTGTGTGTGCCATGTTTGTTCCATGCGGCAACACACCCACAAGGGCCTGCGCGAAGGTACGGGCCGTCAGCCAGAGCTGACCGGACGAGAGAAGCTGATCGGGAATGCCCCAACCGAGCCGGAGGCGTTCCTGCAGTGGGGAGCGCAGCGCCAGCGCGAGGAGGGGAAGTTCGAGCTTTCCCGCGGACGGGTGACGTGCGAGATGATCTGGACATCCAGAGGCCACATGCGGGTGTGCGTAAACATCGTGACAGAGCTGGGCCGCCTACTTGACCGGGACGCTTTCGACATCGGCGCGGCCGACTTTGCGGTGCGAACGCCGGTTGGGGTGCGTAGTCCCGATATCGTGGTCGATCGCGCCAATCCGCGCGGCAGAGAGCTCTCTACGACGACGCCGATCTTCATCGCTGAAGTCCTCTCGCCCTCCACAGAGGGCAAAGACTTCACAGAGAAGCTGGCGGAGTACACCGCGATTGACTCTCTCCAGACGTATCTCATCTGCTCCCAGGACGAGCCGCGGGCCTGGGTCTGGACTCGGCAGAGCAGCGGATCGTGGCCCAAGCTGCCAACGGAGTTAGTCGGCCGAGACGGCGCGATGGCGTTGGGTGGCCTAGACGTCGAGCTTTCAATGGCCGCCATCTTCCGCGGCATTCCCGACGTGCCAACGGTCGAGTAGCCCGTGCTGAAGGTCCGTCTCATCCCCTGCCTCGACGTGAAGGACGGCCGTGTCGTCAAGGGCGTGAAGTTCGTCGATCTGGTGGATGCCGGCGATCCCGTGGAGGCGGCCGCCGCCTACGACGCGGCCGGCGCCGACGAGCTGTGCTTCCTCGACATCACAGCGAGCCATGAGAACCGAGATACGATATTCGATGTGGTGGAGCGCACGGCGGCGCGCTGCTTCATGCCGCTCACCGTCGGCGGCGGAGTGCGCATGGTGGAGGATATCCGGCGGCTGCTGACGGCGGGGGCGGACAAGGTGTCCATCAACACCGCGGCGGTGGCACGCCGGCAATTCGTGGCCGAGGGCGCCGACAAGTTCGGAGCGCAGTGCATCGTCGTGGCCATCGACGCCAAGCGGGTCTCGGGGCCGGGCGAGACGCCGCGCTGGGAGGTGTTCACACACGGCGGACGCAACCAAACCGGCCTCGACGCCGTTGCTTATGCACAGGAGGTGGTAGGCCTGGGAGCCGGCGAGCTTCTCCTGACCTCGATGGATCGCGACGGCACGAAGGCCGGCTTCGATCTCGAGCTGACACGTGCCATTGCGGATGCCGTGCCGGTGCCGGTCATTGCGTCGGGGGGGGTGGGCAGCCTCGACCATTTGGTGGACGGAGTGAAACTTGGCCACGCGAGCGCCGTGCTGGCCGCATCGATCTTTCATTACGGCATGTTCACGATCGGCGATGCGAAACGGCGCATGGCCGAGGCCGGCGTGCCAATGCGGCTCGATGGGCGGCTCAATGGGCGGCTCGACCGGGCGGGGACCGCCTGACGAGCGGACGTCGCATTCCCTTCGGGGGATGCTGTTTCTTTCGGCGGCGCCTGACCAATTCGCACTCAGGAAGGCCCCTTTGCGCAGGCGCGGCAGGACACCATGTGTAGATGAGGACAAGAGGAGGGCGTGGCGGTTTGGCCATAAGGACGAAAGGCGCGACAACCACAACGTCGGGTACTTACGCCGGCCGCATTTTTTTGGTCTAATCTTTGCTGAGCTGAGCCACGCCCGGCCAGAGGCGAAGAGACATGACAAGTAACGATAACATCTTCGACGTCTACACACAGGCTTACGAAAGCCAGAAGCAGTACCGCATGAGCCTGCGGGAATACTTGGATGGCTGCCGGTCGGACCCGTCGATGTATGCAGGCACTGCCGAGCGCATGCTCCGCGCCATCGGCGAGCCTGAGCTGGTCGATACCTCCAAGGATCCGCGGCTCGGGCGCATCTTCATGAACCGGACCATCAAGGTCTACTCCGCCTTCAAGGACTTCTATGGCCTGGAGGAGACGATCGAGCGCATCGTCGGCTTCTTCCGGCACGCCGCCCAGGGGCTCGAGGAGAAGAAGCAGATCATGTATCTGCTGGGCCCCGTCGGCGGCGGCAAGTCCTCCATGGCGGACCGCCTGAAGGACCTGATGGAGAAGCGCCCCGTCTACGTGCTCGCCACGAACGATGGGATGAGCCCGATCTTCGAGAGTCCGCTCGGCCTGTTCGATCCCGTCACCATGGGCCGCATGCTGGAGGACCGCTACGGCATCCCCGAGCGTCTTCTCAACGGCAATATGTCGCCGTGGGCGGTGAAGCGCCTCGACGAGTTCGGCGGCGACATCTCCAAGTTCTCCGTCGTCAAGCTGCACCCCTCCAAGCTGCGCCAGATCTGCGTCGCCAAGACCGAGCCTGGCGACGAGAACAACCAGGACATCTCGTCCCTGGTCGGCAAGGTCGACATCCGCAAGCTGGAGCACTTCGGCCAGAACGACGCCGACGCCTATTCCTACTCGGGCGGCCTCAACCGCACCACGCAGGGCGTCCTCGAGTTCGTCGAGATGTTCAAGGCGCCGCTCAAGATGCTGCACCCGCTGCTCACGGCCACGCAGGATCGCACCTACGTGGGCACCGAAAACGTCGGCGCCATGCCCTACCAGGGGCTCATCATCGCCCACTCCAACGAGAGCGAGTGGCAGAGCTTCCGCGCCAACAAGAACAACGAGGCGTTCCTGGACCGCATCAGCGTGATCAAGGTGCCCTACTGCCTGCGCGTCACCGACGAGCGCAAGATCTACGAGAAGCTGCTGGCTGCGAGCGAGCTCAAGGAGTCGCCGATCGCGCCCGGCACGCTGGAGATGCTGGCCCGCTTCTCGGTGCTGACGCGGCTGCGCCAGCACGACAACTCCTCGCTCTACTCCAAGATGCGGGTCTACGACGGCGAAAGCCTCAAAGACACCGATCCGCATGCCAAGACCATCCAGGAATACCGCGATGCCGCCGGCGTGACCGAGGGTATGGATGGCGCCTCCACCCGCTTCGCCTACAAGATCCTGTCGGAGACCTTCAACTTCGACACCAACGAGATCGCCGCCGACCCCGTGCACACGCTCTACATCACCGAGCAGGCGATCCGGCGCGAGCAGATGCCGGAGGAGACGGAGAACCGCTGGATCGAGTTCCTCAAGGAGGAGCTATCGCCCAAGTACGCCGAGTTCATCGGCAACGAGATCCAGAAGGCCTACCTGGAGTCCTACCACGAGTTCGGCCAGAACCTGTTCGACCGCTACGTCGCCTACGCCGACGCCTGGATCGAGGACCA
>JBIOWI010000213.1:0-10779 GCA_044868325.1 Hyphomicrobiaceae bacterium | reverse complement strand
TACAGGGCTGCGAATGCCCCGATTGACGCTGCAACACACCTCATCTCAACCTCGCCACGCAGAAATGCCCCAATGCACGCCAGACCCCACGGGAATTTTGCTACTACCTCCCTCTGGGTCTGACACCTCGCCCTACTCCGCCGAGTCGTAGATCGCGATCTTCCATTCACCTTGGGCGGTCGGGGCGAAGCATATCCGGTCGGCCTGGAAGCGCCGGGCGGCGCTGGCCGGTATCCAGCCGGAGCGGCCGGTCGGCAGCAGCACCTCCAGGTGCGTGGCAGGCGCAGCCGGCTTGCCCTCCTCGACGGGCGGGTGCCTCCGCAGGAAAGGAACCGCCTCCAGCCCCAGGCTGGCGATGGACTCCTTGTCGCCGGGAGCCTTGGTCACCACCGTGCTGCGCAGGAGGAAGTGCCAGTCCGCGTCCTCGTCGGGCTGCTCGATCTTGGCGCGCGTCTGCGCGAACTCGTCCTCGTCGACGATCGATGCGGAGGTCGGGGTGCAGATCAGATGTCGCCCCTCGGTCGCCTCGGAGAACGAGCCGTCGGCAACCAGGGCCGCCAGGGCGTCCCAGTAGGGTCCGCCCTCCACGCCGCCGTCCTCGGCCTTGCCGAGCGCGCGGAATCCGAACACGACCTTGAAGTTGTGCAGCGCGTCGCGCCCCGGATCGTAGTCGCCCGTCAGGGCATTGTTCTGCGTCCAGACGAAGCCGGGCGCGACGAGCGCGAGCAGCGTCGCCGCGTCCTTCTTGGCAACGGCATCGCCGAGGCGCGACCGGAACGCCTCGAACGCCGGGTTGGGCTTGTAGCCGGGCGCCACCCGCACCGGCACCGGCGTATAGGTGATCCTTTTCACCTCGGCGGAGGCCGGACCACCGACGCCCAGCACGATCGCCGCGAGGGCACCGATGCCAAGAACCTTGCGCTGCATGAAACCCTCCCAGAAGTCGCGCTGAACAGCCCCCATCGGCACCAGCGGCTCGCGCGCTCAGACCGCCGCTGTGAGCCAACTATCGTCGAGCCGGCCGTGCCCGATCAATATGCCCGCTTCCTGATCCTGCAGCGATTCTCGATAGGCGTTGCAAACGAGCGCCCACGCCCGGCCGAGCTCCGGCACGATCATCATGGCCGCATACCAAGCGGCGTTGCTGCCTTCGTGCCAGATCACGGAGCAGCCGGTGCCGCTGTCCTGCGCCGACATTGCGAACCAGCCGAGCGCATACTCCTCTCCGGGCCGCGGCCCGTGCAGGGCGTCGATGGTCTCCGGCTGGAGGTAGCCCGGCTCGGTCGCGCCGCGCGAAGCGTGGAAGGCCACATAGCGGGCAAAGTCCGGCAGCGACAGATGCACTGTGCCCGCCGGCCCCATGACGGGCGCACTGTCCGCCAGGGCGTCGTCATAGGGCGGAAGCGCGCTGAGGGCGTTGCCGGCGGCGTCGGCCATATGCCCCCAGGGCTGCACGATGGGCTCGCGGCCGAGCAGGCGCCCGAGCACCCCGGGGTGCGCCTCCCGGCCCGGCGCGCCGAAGCCGGCGGAGGAGAGGTGGAGCGGGGCGAAGACCTCGCTACGCATCAGGTCTTCCCACGCCATGCCCGTCACCTGCTCCGCCAGTGCACCGGCCACGACGTAGCCGAGGTTCGAATAGTGGAAGGCCTCGCCCGGCTTGCTCGCCGGGCGCTCCGCCACCGCCTGCGCGGCGAGCCCTGCGCGCAGCTCATGCAGCGGGACGCCGGAGTGGAAGCTTGCATCCACCTCCTCTGCGGATGGATCGGTCGGCATCCCCGAGCGGTGGCTCAGCAGGTGGCGCAGCGTGAGGCCCGCGAAGTCCGGATGCACGTCGGCGCCGGCCGCGGCGAGCAACGGCGCCAACGGCGCGTCCCACCCGAGCAGCCCCTGCTCGACCAGGCGCGCCATCAGCACGGCGGTCATGGACTTGGTGCACGAGCCCATGTGCCAGAGATCGTCCACGGTGACGGCAATGCCCGTTCCCTCCTTGCGCTCGCCCAGGCAGGCGACCTCCTCCACGCCCTCAGGGCCGATGCGCGCAAGCCCGACTGCCGGCACGCCGTACCGCTGCAGCACCATCTCGCATTCGCGCAGCAGAGTCATCATCGGAAGGGCGATCGGCTACCCACGGTCCATCGGGTGTAGCAGCGTCGAGGCAACGGATATGGAACGAGCCGGGTGTGGCCGGCCATCAAGGCATTCGAGCTTGTTCGGACGATAGCATGGCGAACGACCCAACGGCAACGCCGGCACCAGGGAAAGCGGAGCAATTCGCCTTTGGCCTCGGGGGTGGTCGCGCTCACGCCCCTGTGCCGGCGCGCCAGGGCAACCCCGAGCCCGGCAGGCGCAGCGCGGAAAGGCGGCTGCGGTTCGCGGCGACCCAGTTGTAGACCGGATGACCCAGCAGTCGGCTCAACACCGGCACGTAGAAGAACGGGACCTGCCACCACAACCCGGGCACCCGCAATGCGATGTGGCGGTATGCCTCGAAGCCCGGCAGCGTCCGGCCGTCGCCTAGAACCAGGTACAGAGCCTTCTCGAGCTGGGCTTCGCTCACCACCAGGGATGGGTTGGTGCGGAAGTCGCGCACCCTGATCTGCCCGAGGCCGTCGAACGCCAGTAGCCAGGCCATGGAGCGGACGCAGAAGGCGCAGCGGCCGTCGTAGATCATCTCCATGTCGCCGGTCCTCCGCTTCCACCACGCGCCGAGCCGCGCCAGCCATTCCGGCTGCACGAAGCTCATGTGCCCCATGATCATGATGAAGGAGAAGTAGACCAGGCCGAGCAGGGCTCCGAAGCCGAGGTGAAGCAGCACGGCGGACGCCAGCAGGTAGGGCCGCGTGCGCGGCGACCAGATCAGGAATGCATAGGCGATCTCGAGGATGATCGTGCCGTAGGTCCCGACGGTGACGAGCCAATACTGATGCGCCAGGAGCCAAAGCAGGGGACCGTTGTAGAACTCATTGGTCGAGAAGGCGAGCCAGAGCGCGTCGCCGCTCCACCACACGTCCTCGCGAATCTTCTCGATGCCGCTGTACAAGAACAGCACCACCATCTGCAGCTGGATGAGCCTGGTGCACGCCCCCGCCCACGCGCTGGTGTGCGGCGGCAGCGTGGCTTCTAGAACCCTGCGCTTGGCGATGCGAACGGCGCGCACGCGATCCAGGCTGATGGCGCGACCGACCGGCGCGAGGCACAGAACGAACAGCAGGCTGTCGGTGATGCTCTGGGCACCGTACGAAAGGGTGATGTTGCCATAGTCGTAGGAGATTTGCCCGGCGAGCACGGCCCATTTCACCCACGCCGTCCGCCACCCCACGACAAAGGCCGCGCAGCTGAACAGGAACAGCGCGTGAAAGACCGCCCAATGCCACGGCTCGGAGAAATAGAAGAAGGCCGACTGCATCCAAGGGCCGTCCACGTACTTGAGAACCGCTTCACGCGGCATCCAGTCCGTGTGGCCCCAGAAGACGAGGAGGAACGGCGTCGCCATCGCGTAGTGAAAGAGGACCGCCGAGCCGACGCCGATGCGCACGATCTCCAGAGGCGCGGTCGTGCTGGGCTGGAACCAGATCTGAGACCAGACCCGGCCGACAGCGGCGAGGAGCAGCCCGCCGAGGCGCAACAGCGAGGTGAGGACGGGCGGCACTCGCTCCGGCTTTTCCGATCCAGCGGTCACGTCGGCAAGCTCCCCCAATGCGCAGACAAGAGGTAAGCGGCTGGACCTTCAGCACTTGATGTGTGCCAGCGTGCTTATGGAGACGAATTCCGGATCCAGGGGGCGCGCCCCTTTCAGGTAGTCGTCCGGCGAGAAGTCCAGTTCCAGAGTCTGCAAGAGAGCCACCGAGACGGGATTGAGAGCGGCGTGCTTCTTGCAGAGCAGCGTGACCATTCGCTCGCCGCGGATTGCGGGCGCCTCCATGAGCCCCTCATAGAAATACTTGAACTCGCGCCACATCACGTAGCGGGCAACGGAGTCGCTGGCCTCCTCGACGGGAATGAAGAGGTGCTGCTTGCCGGCGGCGTCCTCGACGACGTAGCGAAACTGCGTGTATTTCCCGAGCGGCACGAAGAAGTGCCATTTGTTGTCGAGCCGGAACAGCGAGAGATAGGGCTGCAAAAGGGCGCGGAACGTCTGCACGAGCCCGCTGCTGTCGGGCATGGGTGCGACCAGGACGGCGAGGCTGTGCCAGCCCACGACCAGCGACATCGCCAGGTAGACGAGGCGCTGGCGCCATGACATGAGTCTCATCACGGACTCCCCCTACGAATCCGCCCATCGGGTTGCGGCGCGCATGGCCCCTGCCCGAGCATGCCTGCCCGAGCAGGCCTGCCGGAGGAACGTCATGCTTGCCATGGCGACCTCTCCATTGAGGATAGTGCAGCGGACCGCGCTCGTTCAATGACGCCGATCAAGGATCGCGGCGCGCACAACCCGTCTGCTGCCCCGTCTGCTGCGGGTGCGTCGGCTGCGGTGCGCCGTCGGTGCACGACGGCAACGAATGGCCAATAACATCAGCATTGTGGCTTCCTCTGCGCAGTGCAGCAGTTGCAACGTCCGATTGCAGGCTCGGCCCCTTTGGTCCTCTACGAGTACGGCGGATATCCGATTTTCCGGTCGCACGGCATCGACTTCTCTCGACTTTCATCGCTATACTGGACGTCCTTGGCTTGCTAGATGAGACAAGAGTGCACTTTAGATGCGGGGAGGGGCCATGCCCGATACGTGCGCGACAGCCGGTCGTCCAGTGGGAGGTCGGCGAGCAGGCGGAACGCGTTGGTGGAAGGGCGGGCTCTGGCCCGCGATGGCGCTCGCGGTCGCCGGCCTCTGGCTGGCGAGCGCACCGGCGCTCGCGCAGGAGGACTATCATACCTTCAGGTCTGCTCTCTCCGAGCGTGATGCCAACTGGTGCATCAATGTTCCCGCATCCAGGTATGAGCCGGGAACGCGCCTGGAGCTTTCACGCTGCTCCGATGGGCCAAGCCAGACATTCAACCACAACAGCGGGATCAACCTGACCGCCGGGGGCCTCTGCGTCGGCGGCGTCTCCAGGGCACCGGGCCGGCCGCCGAGAGGGGGTGATCCCGCCGCCATCCTGGAATGCGACGGCACCGACAGCCAGGTCTGGGACCTGTCGCCGTGGCCGGACCGCCAGGACCTGTTCGCCATCGTCAATCCCGACGGTTTGTGCGTGACCGTCGGGCGCACGCCGGCTGGGCCGGACACTCCGCTCCTGCTCGAGGAGTGCGAGGGAACGCTCGAGCAGGCCTGGGTCCGCAATCGCGTTCCCCGGGCGGTCTATGGCACCTACAGGGAGCCTGTGTACTACTGGCGCAGCGGCTGGCGCTACTGCTGGTACGAGGAGGGCTGGAAGGGCGCGGGCTGGTACCGGTGCGGCGAGAACTTCAACTCGGTCATCGAGTGGGGCGGCCCAATCTACTGGAATAACTGGTGGTACCCAGGCCACGTGTGGGTGCCGCCGCCGACGCTGCGCCCAACCTTCAGGCCGGTCGTCCGGCCGGTCATTCTACCGGTGATCAGGCCGGTCATCAGACCCGTAATCAGGCCCGTGATCAGACCGGTCATCAGACCGGTGATCAGACCGGTCATCAGGCCGGTGATTAGACCGGTCATCAGGCCAGTGATTAGACCGGTCATCAGGCCGACGATCGTGCGGCCGACGCTGACGCTCAGGCCGACCCTGGTCACCATCAGGCCGACGATCGTCAGGCCGACAATCGTCCGGCCGACGCTGACGCTCAGACCGACCTTGGCCACCATCAGGCCGACGATCGTCAGGCCAACGCTCGTGCGGCCGACGCTGACCCTTAGACCGACGATCAGGCCAACGGGGATCAGGCCGACGCTCGTGCGGCCGACGCTGACACTCAGACCAACGGGGATCAGACCAACGGGGATCAGGCCGACGGGGATCAGGCCGACGGGGTTCAAACCCAGCTTCAAGCCTTCGACCAGCTTCAAGCCTGCGCCCAGCTTCAAGCCACCGAGCGGCGGTTCTGGCGGGGGAGGCTCCAAGGGTAAATTCTCCGACATTCGGCTGAAGCACGATGTCGTCAGGATTGGCACCGTCGACGGCATCGGCCTCTACCGCTTCCGGTATCTCTGGAGCGAGCAAGCCTATGTCGGCGTGGTGGCGCAGGAGGTGCAGGCCGTCAGGCCCGACGCCGTCCTCCGCGGCGAGGATGGTTATCTCCGCGTCGACTACGACCGGCTCGGAGTGCCGTTCCAGACCTGGGAGCACTGGCTGATGTCGAGGGAGACGCTGCAGGCATCCGAGGCGCGGAGCGGCGCTCCGTAGCGCCACTCAGCGGGACGGGCAGACAAGCGACAGAGCAGGCGGGCGGCGCGCGACCGCCCGCCTCTCTGTTTGTCGGCGCGGGCAGTCCGATTGCAGCTGCCGCTTCGGCCAAGCGCAAACGGGCGTCGCCACGGGAGGTCTTTTTCATCGTGAGCTTGCAGCAGACACTCTTCGCAGTGGCGAGTGGCGGCAGGACGGACGGTGCATCCGCGGCCGAGCGAACCCTTCCGCTGGTGCTGCCGCTGTTCGTCGCCAGCGGCTGCTCGGCCCTGATCTACGAGATCGTCTGGTTTCAGCTCCTGGAGCTCGTGATCGGCTCCTCCACCGTCTCGCTCGGCATCCTGCTTGGAATCTTCATGGGCGGCCTGTGCCTGGGCAGCCTGGCGCTGCCGCGCATGGTCTCGGCGCGACGCCATCCGCTGCTCGTCTACGGCATGCTGGAGCTCGGTATCGCCGCCAGCGGCATCGCCGTGCTGCTCGGCCTTCCCCACGTGGCCGGCATCTACGTGGCCTATGCCGACTACGGTCTCGTCAGCATGCTGCTGCGCGGCGCCATCTGCGCGGTGCTGCTGCTGCCCCCGACCGTGCTCATGGGCGCGACGCTGCCCGCGATCGCCCGCTGGGTGGAGGGCACGCCGCGGGGCGTGTCCTGGCTGGGGCTGCTCTACACCTGCAACATTGCCGGCGGGGTGCTCGGCAGCGTGCTCGCCGGATTCTACCTGCTCCGGACCTACGACATGACGATCGCGACCTACGTCGCGGCCGCCATCAACGTGGCGCTCGGGGCGATCGCCTTCGCGCTGGCCGCGACGACGGCGCATCCCGTCCCCGCGGCATCGAAGCTCATCCGAGGCGCCGGGCGCACGGCCGATGCGTGGGTGGTCTACCTCGCCATCGGGCTTTCCGGGCTGACCGCGCTCGCCGCCCAAGTGGTCTGGACCCGCATGCTGGCGCTGTTCATGGGCGCCACCGTCTACACCTTCTCCATCATCCTGGCGGTGTTCCTGATCGGCCTCGGCGCCGGCGGCAGCATCGGATCGTATCTCGCCCGCACGACCGCCGCGCCGCGGCTCGCGCTCGGCATCTGCCAGCTGCTGCTGCTGGCAGGCGTGGCCTGGGCCGCGACGGCGATCAACGCCTGGCTTCCTCTTTGGCCCGTCGATCCGGCCCTGGCGAGGAGCCCCTGGTACAATTTCCAACTCGACCTGGTCCGCACCAGCTGGGCGATCCTGCCGGCCACGTGCCTGTGGGGCGCAAGCTTTCCGCTGGCCCTGGCGGCCGTTGCCAGGCCAGGCGAGGACCCGGGCCGATTCACGGGATCGGTCTATGCCGCAAACACCGTCGGCGCCATTGTCGGCGCACTGGCCTTCAGCGTCGTCCTGATCCCCGCGATCGGGACGTTCCATTCGCAGCGCCTTGTGATGGGCCTCTGCCTGGCGGCGGGCCTGCTGGTGCTCGCGGCGCTGCTGCCGGTTGGCCGGAGCGGAAGCGCGTCCGGGGAGCGCCCCATCTCCATGCGTGCCGCGGCCGGCGGGGCGCTGGCGGCCGTCGCGCTCGCGTCGGCCTTGATGTGGGCGGTCCCGGCGCCGGCGACGGGCCTGCTCGCCTTCGGCCGGCAGCTCCTGAAGCTCGACCCGCTGCCGCCGGTGCTGTTTGCGCGCGAAGGCATCAACGCCACGGTAGCGGTCGCGCAGATCGACGAGGGCGTGCGCAGCTTCTTCATCAGCGGGCGGCCGGAGGCCTCCAGCAGCCCGCACGACATGCGCGTGCAGCGCATGCTGGGGCACGTGCCGGCCCTGCTCCACGGCAAGCCGCGCTCGGTGCTCGTGGTCGGCTTCGGCGCCGGGGTGACGGCCGGCTCGCTCGTCCTCTATCCGGAGATCGAGCGCATCGTGATCTGCGAGATCGAGCCGCTGATCCCGCAGGTGGTCTCGACGTACTTCAGGAAGGAGAACAACGACGTGCTGAAGGACCCGAGGGTGCAGGTGGTCTACGACGACGCCCGGCACTACCTGCTCACGACGCGGGAGAGGTTCGACGTCATCACCTCCGATCCCATTCACCCCTGGATCAAAGGCGCGGCCACGCTGTACACGCGGGAGTACTTCGAGCTGGTGAGGAGACGGCTCAATCCAGGAGGCGTCGCCACCCAGTGGGTGCCGTTCTACGAGAGCGCCCCCGAGGTGGTGAAGAGCCAGCTCGCGACCTTCTTCGGCGTGTTCGCCAACGGCGTCATCTTCGCCAACGAAGGCCAGCACTGGGACAGCGATACGGTCGTCGTCGCGCCGCTGGAGCCGCGCCCGATCGATGCGGACGCGATGCAGAGGCGGCTGGACAGCGCTGGCTATGCGCGCGTGAAGGCCTCGCTCGTGGAGGTGGGCTTCGATTCCGCCACGGACCTCCTCGCCACCTATCTCGGCCGGGCCTCGGACCTGAAGGCCTGGCTCCACGACGCGCAGATCAACACCGACCGCAACCTGCGGCTCCAGTACCTGGCCGGCGCCAGCTCCAACGCCTACATGGCGGGCGAGATCTACGGCGACCTCCTGCGCCACCGGCCGTTCCCGGAGGACCTGTTCGTCGCCTCGGACGCCACGATGCAGCTGCTGCGGGAGGCGCTCGCGCACTGAGCGGGTGCGTCGTTGGCCCACGGCAGGCGCGCCAGGAGAAGGGCCGCCCTTGACAGGCGCGGCCGGCAGGGCTGAGGCTGCGCCGGAGTCGCGGCAAAGGCGATCACGCCATGACGCCATCGACGTTTGCCGACCGCAGCGCGGCCGGGCGCATGCTGGCCCGCAAGCTGGCGCGGAAGAACCTCGCCGATCCTGTAGTGCTGGCGCTGCCGCGCGGCGGCGTTCCCGTGGCCGCCGAGATCGCGCGCGGCCTCAAGGCGCCGCTCGATGTGGTGCTGGTGCGCAAGATCGGCGTGCCATACCAGCGGGAGCTGGCGGCGGCCGCGGTGGTGAACGGCGGGGCCGCGGAGATCGTCACCAACGACGACGTGATGGCGATGGCGGACCTCACCCGCGCCGACATCGTGCGCCTGGCCAAGCGGGAGCTGGCCGAGATCGAGCGCCGGCGGGAGGCCTATCTGCAGGGCCGCGAGCGCACCCCCCTGGAAGGCCGCACGCTGATCCTGGTGGACGATGGCATCGCCACCGGCGCCAGCGTGCGTGCCGCCCTCGTCGCGCTGCGGCGCCGGCGCCCGCTCGCGCTGGTGCTGGCCGTGCCGGTGGCGCCCGCCGAGACGATCGCGGCGCTGCGGCCCGAGGTGGACGACGTGGTGTGTCTCAAGATGCCCGAGCCGTTCGTGGCCATCGGCCTCTACTACCGCGACTTCCACCAGCTGAGCGACGAGGACGTCAAGCGTGCGCTGATACAAGCTGGCGACGAGGGGCCGACAGACGGCGATGCCAGCGGCAGGGCGGGTTGAGCCCTTGGCCAGGCCCTGGGCCGGTCAGGGCCGCACGGCGGGGCTCTCCATGGGCATGCCGCGGGCGCGCCACATCAGGTAGGCCTCGAGCGCGACGTACTCCGGCGCGCCGTAGGCATAGGGCTCGGCCCGGATGCCGATCAGGCAGTTGCGCAGGCGGCGCTGCAGCGAGCCGAGCGTCTGCCACTCCAGCCGGTAGAGCGGATAGCCGGTGGGGTGGCCCTGCGGCAGCGCGATGCCGGCGAGCTTCTTGCCCCGGTTGTCGTCGTGGCACTGGGTGCAGGCGAGATCGAGCTGGCCCTGGCGCGTGTTAAAGAGGACACGCCCGGCCTCGATGGCGGGCTTAAGGCTCTCCTCCTTGCTGACGATGGGCATCCCGCGCGACTGGCGTGCGATGAGCGCCGTGAGGGCCAGCAGGTCCTTGCTCTCGCGCTTGAGCTCGGAGGCTTCCTGGCGCTCGGTGCGGCAGATGTTGATGCGGGCGGCGAGGTCGATGGCTGTGCCGCGTTTGGGCTCGAAGGCCGGATAGCGGGCGGCGACGCTCTTCATGCTCGTCTCCGCCTCGCCGTGGCAGCCGGCGCAGGCCACGCCAGCCCTGCCCGCCTTTGCGCGCCACAGGGTCTCGCCGTCGAGCACCCACAGCATGCCGGGGTTGTCGGTGTCCCCGTCCTGCATGGCCTTGGTCTCGGCGCTCATGTCCTCGTAGGTGGAGCGCCGCTCGGCGAGAGGAACCTCGCCGGCGGCGGCGGACGCAGCCGTGAGGAGGACAGCGGCGGCTACTGCAGCGGTGCGCGGCATGCGGTCACGCTGCTGTCGGACCCTCTGAAATGAAACTCACCTGTCCGGCTGGGGACACCTAGGCGAGCGCTGCGCGGATTCCCCTCCCCCTTGTGGGGAGGGGTTAGGCCGAAGTTCCCGCTGAAGATAAGCACATCGCGGGCGAGAAGTGGCGGTGGAATGGGGCTCTTTGCGCTGTGTGGCCTTCGGAGCATGGCCCACAATGTAGCCATGTATGCGACGCGATGACTC
>JBIOWI010000212.1:0-4060 GCA_044868325.1 Hyphomicrobiaceae bacterium | reverse complement strand
CCCCACAAGGGGGGAGGGGACGCTGCGGCGCCCGCGCTGCCACGAACGCCCAGCGAGCGTATTGGAGGGGAACGGAGCTCTGCGTTGATATTCAATCTCTCAGTCCAGCGTCTGCACCACAGCCCCGAGCGGGATATGGAGCGTCTCACTCAATCCGCAAGCCGGGCAGGTGAGCGCATACCACTCGGCATGGGGCCGCGCCGAGCGGTCGATCACCTCGAGCCCCGGTGTCCCACAGGCTGGGCAGGCCACCGGGCGCGCCGGCTCCGCCCGCCAGGCGGCCGCCCGGCGCATCGCCTCGCGCTGCTGCTCGGCCGTCAGTGGCACCGGCTCAATGCCCCTCGAACGCCATCAGCGCGTGGCAGGCCACGCCGAGGCTGGACAGCTTCTTCATGCCGCCCAGCTCCGGCAGGTCGATGATGAAGGTGGCCCCGACGATCTGGCCGCCCGAGCGCTGCACCAGCTTGACCGCGGCCTCGGCCGTGCCGCCGGTGGCGATCAGATCGTCTACGATCAGGATGCGCTCGCCGGGCGTGATGGCATCCTGGTGCATCTCGATGATGTCCACGCCGTACTCCAGCGTGTACTCCTGGCCAATGGTCTTCCAGGGCAGCTTGCCCTTCTTGCGCAACGGCACGAAGCCGCAGCCGAGCTTGTCGGCGATGGCGCCGCCCAGGATGAACCCCCTCGCCTCGATCCCCGCCACCGCCTGCACGCCCGCCCCGGCGAACGGCGTCGCCATCCGCTGGATCGCCTCGCGGAAGCCCACCGCATTGCCGAGCAGCGTGGTGACATCCCGGAACATGATGCCCGTCTTGGGGTAGTCGGGGATGGTCCGGATCAGGCTCTTCAAGTCTGGCACGGGCTGGCCTCCGCATCGAGAACTGCTTTGCAGCATAGCAAAGCGCCTCCGCCGCAACCACCATGGGCGAATGGCGAATGGCCAATCGCGAATGGTCGAGCCCCATTCGCCACTCGCTATTCGCCATTTCGCGCTTACGATTTGCGCTTCTTCCGCCGCCACGGCGCATCGCGCTGCCAGTCGCCGGCCATGATGGAGCCGATGGGCTCGATGGTATCCACCACCTCGGCCAGACCGTACTCGGCGATCTGGCGGCGCACGACCGCCGCGCTCTTGTAGGCGCCGGGCAGCTCCGAGACGTCGGGGTTGCCGCAGAAGAAGCGGGCGTCGATGCCCTTCGTCTGCTCGGCCACCATCTCATCCTCGGTCTTGCCGGCGTGCCGGCGCATGTAGGCCGAGCGGGAGAAGTTGCGTCCCGCCCCGTGCGGCGCGAAGCCCAGCCCATTCGGCGCGTCGAGCCCGCGCGCGATCAGCACCGGCTCGGCCATGTTGAGCGGGATCAGCGTGAGCCCGCTCGAGTCGGCGGCGAAGCCGGCCCAGGCCGGGGTGGCACCCTTGGCGTGGTAGAACAGGCCGTCCGACTTGCGGAACACGAAGTTGTGCTCGTTCCAGAACCGGTCCTTCACCTTGGCGCCGAGGTGCCTCGCCACCGCGTCGTGGATGGCGAAGTGGTTCTTCTTGGTCCACGTGCGGATGAGCTGCAGCGCTTCCCAATAGGCGCGGCCGTCGTCGGTCTCGAACGGGATCCAGGCGTTGTGCGCCGGCGTCTCCGGCGACAGGCGCCGGCGATAGCTCTCCGCCAGGTCCATGCCGGCCTTGTAGAGCAAGGCGCCCGGCTTGCGCGAGCCATGGTGGGTGACGAGCGCCACCTGCCCCGTCGAGGTCAGCCGGCCGACGTAGAAGAAGTGGTTGCCGTCGCCCTGGGTGCCGAAGTGCCGCTTGGCCGCCTCGGTGGTCATGGCCAGGAACTTGTTGTCGGCGAACTCGGCCATCAGCGAGTCCGGCGGCTGCATGTCGTGGCTGTGCGGGCGCCCGCCGCCGCCGAAGTGGCTCAGCTTCATGCCGGCGTCGAGCACCGCGGTGGGGCTCACGTCGCCCAGCACGGAGAGCGCCATCGAGCAGCAGATGTCGGACGAGTGCATGCCGGGATGGATCGCGTCCCTGGCCGCCACCACGCCGCCCACGGGAATAGTGCCCGGCGCGGCCCCAGACGGGCACGCATCGGGCATCACGGCGCCGGCCACCAGGGTCGGCACGCGCATGAGGTCGGCCATGTGGCGCTCCACGCCGGCGATGTTCTCCGCGTCCTCCGGCTCCTCGGCGCGGATGTTGAGCGTGTAGGGCACTCCGCCGGCCGCACGCAGGGGCACGGGCTCCGGCGGAGGCGCCGGCGCGAAGCGGTCCGCGGCGGCCCGGATGGCAGCCTCGTCGGCGCCGGAGGCACGCGCGGCCTCTGCCGCCGCAATGGCCTCGGCGAACCACGGGCCTGGCCGGTAGCCCCAGGCGATCAATGTCTTGCCGGTGATCTTCATGGCTTCGAGAAACGTAGAAATGTAGGGTGCAATAAGGCGAAAGCCGCATTGCACCGATAACCCACCCAACTCGGCCGACGCCGCCTGGGGCGAGGTCGGCTCGGTGCAATACGGGCTAGCGCCCTATTGCACCCTACGGCTGGTCACGAGGCTAGCGCGCGCTCGACAAATCCCGCGTCGGCGGCAATCACCTTGAGGTAGGCTTGCGCGGCCTGATCGGGCTCCGAGCGGTGCTGCTCCCAGTCGCGCAGGGTGCCAAGAGGGATGTGGAATCGCTTGGCAAACTCGGCTTGCGAGAGGCCGAGCTTCCAGCGCACGTGCTTGGCAAGCGAGATGCGCCGCTTACGTTTGAGCTGTTCGGGCGTCAACGGCTGGGCATCGGGGTCTCGCTTGGCCGCAGCAAGCACCTCCTCTTCCGTCATCGCATCGAAATGGGCCCAATCCGTTTTCCCGGCCTTGAGCGGGCGTGTGGTGCCGTCGGGAAGGACCTCGACGAACTTGCCGCCCCTGCGCTCAACGGTGACGATACGCTTTGATCTCATGCTTTGTGGCCCTTCTGGCCGAGATGATCCTGATCCTGTCTCCGCCACGCTCTGTGTAGACCACAAAGAGCAGGCGACCGGCCGAACTCAGGTCCGTGATCCTGAACCGCTCCTCGTGCGGGTCCGGGTCATCTTCAATGATCGCGCGGTCGTCGTCGAAAACGCTGGCCGCATCCTGGAACGCGACGCGGTGCTTGCGCAAGTTCGTCGCTGCCTTCGCAGGATCCCACTCGAAGCGCCACATGGACCATCCTATACGGGCAACAGTGTCCGGTCCGTGCAGCAGATTGCGCTCGTGTACACCATATTTTCAGGCAACGCCAGTCCTACGGTAAGGCCGATGGCACCGGGCGGCGTTCCGCATTTCCCTTCCAGAGTGGACGGCTTCGACCTATCTTGCCGCAGGCGTCAAGGACCGCAGCGCCAGCAAGAGCGAGGGCGAGAAATGACCTACCAGGCTCCAGTGGACGACATCATGCACGCGCTCAAGACCGCGGCGGGGCTGGACGATCTGATTGCCAGCGGCGTGCTGGAGGGGGTGGACGAGGACACCGTCCGCGCCGTCGTCGTCGAGGCGGGCAAGTTCGGGGCCGAGGTGCTGGAGCCGCTCGACACCCTGGGCGACCGCACTGGCTCCAAGCTGGTGGACGGCAAGGTCGTCACCCCGCCCGGCTGGAAGGAGGCTTATGCGCAGTACGTGGCAGGCGGCTGGAACGGTCTCGGCGCCCCGGCGCACTGGGGCGGACAGGAGCTGCCGCAAGTTGTAGCCACCGCTGCCGCCGAGATTTGGGACTCGGCCAACCTATCGTTCGGCCTGTGCCCGCTGCTCACCCACGGCGCCATCGACGCCCTGGAGGCGCAGGGCAGCGAGGAGCTGAAACGCACCTACCTGCCGAAGATGGTGAGCGGCGAATGGACCGGCACCATGAACCTCACCGAGCCGCACGCCGGCTCCGACCTGGGCGCGCTCAAGACCCGCGCCGAAAGACAGGCCGATGGCACCTACCGCATCTTCGGCACCAAGATCTTCATCACCTACGGCGACCACGAGATGACCGACAACATCGTCCATCTCGTGCTGGCCCGCCTGCCCGATGCGCCGCCCGGCACGCGCGGCATCTCGC
>JBIOWI010000211.1:0-3501 GCA_044868325.1 Hyphomicrobiaceae bacterium | reverse complement strand
TAGTGCTCCGTTAGGTCGGGATTGGTAACGCGTGTAGGTAGGGCGTGCGGCGGGGCAGTCTGCGTCTGCAGGTTGGGCAGGCGCCGGCCCAACAGGCGAGCAGCTCGTGCAGCTCGCGCAGCAGTTGGAAGAGGGTTAGGCCGGCGCAAGGGCTTTTGGGTTCAGCCGCTCGAGCGTGAGGAAGCCGTGCGCGAGCGAGACGAGCGTCACGTGGTGGTGCCAGCCGCGGAAGGAGCGGCCCTCGAAGTGATCGAGGCCAAGACCGTCCTTCAGCTCGCGGTAGTCGTGCTCGATCCGCCAGCGCAGCATCGCCAGCGTGACGAGTCGCTCCAGGCTCGTCTCGGCGGGAAGGTTGGAGAGCCAGTACTTGACCGGCGCGGCTTCGCCCTCGGGCCATTCGCACACAAGCCAGGCGAGCGGCAGCTCGCCTCCGGCGGCGTGGCGGAGCTTGACACCGGCCGGACGCACCGGCAGCGCCAGGAAACGCGAGGCAAGCGTGCCGCGCGTCCCCTCCCGCCAACTGACCGTCTGCAGCGCCTCTTGCCCGGCGGCGAGCGCGAGCGCCTTCAGCGAGGACGGCTTCTCGCGATAGCGCTCACGCGGACGGCGCCCCCGACCGGAGTAGTTGGTCGCGTGCGGCTGCACCTGCGCCGCGTAGGCGCTCGTCACGCCTTTCACCTGCACGACGTACTCAAGCTCGCGCTCCTCCAGGCCGAGCCGGAACGCGCCGATGTCGCCATAGGCGGCGTCGGCGATGATCGGGGGCGGGGACAGCTCCCAGCCGCGCAGCTCGTCGAGCATCTCGAGCGCCAGCCGCCACTTCGGCTCGTGCCCGATCTCGTCGGGCAGGTGCGCCTTCGCCCGCCGCTCGCCGTCCTCGTCCCACTCCGCCGGCAGGAACAGGCGCCAATCGAGCGGGCAGCTCGCTCCCTCGCCGGCGGCGTTGATCGAGACACCGATCTGGCAGTTGCCGATCTTGCCGAGCGTGCCGGAGTACTGGCGCGCAACCCCGACCGAAGAGCGGCCGAACTTGGCAAAGCCGGTGTCGTCGACGATCCACGCTTGCGGCGCAATCGCCGCGCTCAAGCGCCGCGCCAGGCGGGCTCGCACCGGCTGCCACGGCCATGGGCTCTGGTTGACGAACTGCTGCAGGCACTGCTCATCGCCGTCGGCGAGCCGGGACGCCATCGGCTCGATCGACTTGCGCTTGCCCTCCAGCATCAGCCCGCGCAGGTAGACCTCTCCCCAGCGGCGCTGGTCCTTGCGGCCAAGCGGCCCCAGCATCTCCTCGGCGAAGGCGACCAGGCGGCCACGCACCCGCGCCAGCTCCGCCGGCTTCACAACCCCACCACCCGCGGCATTGTCCCCTCCCTTGACGACGACCTTGTCGTCCTCGGGATTCGCTGCCGCGGCGTGGGTCCCTACCTCGAGCTAACGGAGCACTACTAGGGGCCTGTCACGACAACGACCGAGTTCGGAGTGGTCTCCGGGTTACTGGTGTTGTCGATCGGGGCCGTGCACTTCGTGAACACATTGTTCGTTGGGCCGCGGTTGGCGGTCTCGTTGGTGAGCTCGCAACTGATGTTGGATCCAGGCGTCCCACTCGTCGAGAAGACGCTCATCGTGTACGTGCCGTCGGCGTTTTCTTCGACGCTGCCGGCCACATGGCTCACCATGCCGAGAGCGTAGAAGTACATCGATCCCTGGCACGCACCCGCGTACGGGTTGCCCACCTCAGCGTCCTCGCACCAGATCCAGAATCCAAAGGGTGCCAGCGGACCCGAGACATCACCAGGGGTGCTGAAGATAATCTGCTCCGCGTTTTTCGGCTGGGCCTGAGCAGCTACTCCTCCCACTAGGGCTGCCGCGACCAGCGCCGCAAGCATCCCGACCAAGAGCCCGAACCCCCGTCTCTGCCTGCTCATTCTCCCCTCCTTCCCTCAGGCAGTCACGCTCAGTACCCGATGTTGGCACTTTCTCCACGATTATCAAAACGGCATCTGGGGAGCGGGGCGTGTTATTCCGTGCGTTGCAACAAGTGCCGGCCCAATCCGGCAGCCCCTTGCGGACTCGACAAAAGCTCAAAACCAGGCTTCGCCCAGTGCCGGCGGGGGGAGCCGGGCGCGAGCGGCCGCAAGGCGTCAGCGGGCTACCGGTAGCGCCTCGGTTCCATGGCGTAACCGCTTCATCGGGGGCGGCGCTCGATATGTTGCCTGATTCAGACACGAACTTTCTCCCCGCCTTTCTCCCCACGAGGGTGATTCAGCCCTATCCAGTCTCATCGTCCCTCAGCGATTTGGCTTAACCATGCGGCTGCTGGACCGGAGTGAGCGTGTCGGGGCGGGTTGCCATGCAGAAGATCGAGGGTTCGAGTCCCTTCATCCGCTTCCAAAATCCCCGTAAAGAGGCTGTTGCACAAAGCCTCGGGCGGGGGTTTTCTATTGCCGGCGGGGTTCCGCGGTGCGTCGCTCCGGCGTTGAGGCTGCCGGGTGTCCGTCAGGCAGCGGCGGGGGCGTGCCCGGCGCGCCAGAGCTTGAGGAGGTTGTGGGTGGCGGCGATCAGCTTCCATTCGGCTTGACAGGCGCGTAAGCCTCGGCGTTGGAAGCGGTCGATCCGGCGGAGATACTTGGTGTTGGCGAAGACCGGCTCGACGATCTGTTGCCGACGTCGGTAGAGGCTTGCCCCTCAGGAGTGTCGAGAATCGCTTCGATCCGATCGGCTTCGTCGACCTGGCGAGGGCCGAGAGTGCGTGGCTTGCTGCGTCTGCGGCTCTTGGCCGGGATCAGCACGTCGATCTGTCGCGCTCGGACATCGCGTATCTGCGACGTGTTCCAGTAGCCGCCGTCTGCGAGGACGGTGCCGATGGGCTCCTCGATGCCCGCGCGGACGAGCTCGCCGGCGGCGGGTGACCATCGGTGCGAGCTGGTTGCTGTCGTTGACTGACTGAGCAACCTGCGCGGCGAGGATGATCTGCTTCGGGCTCGCGACAACCTGGACGTTGTAGCCCTGCACTGATCTCCCGCCGATGCGCTTCATCATGCGTGTGTCGGGGTCGGTCGTGTTCATCCGTCGCTTCGCCAGCGACTCGCGAGCGGGCGGTGTCGGTTTGTGCCCGGTGAGCTTGCGGCCATGCTCGGCCTCCCACTCGGCCCGCCACGCAAGGTTCGCCTGGTAGGTGGCCTTCGTGCCGGCCTCCTCCCGCTCGAGTTCCTCGCGGCGGCGGCGAAGCCGTTCAAGACGCGAGCCGCGATCAGCAAGCGCCGCAGGCAACTCATCGCCACGCGCCTCCCCGAACTGCTCGTCCTCGGCAGCGTCCGCCTGGGCGGCCTGCTCGAGCATCGCGTCGACCTCCTCCCGGATCGATGCGTACGTCCGCGTCGCACCAGGCGACGCGCTCCCCGAGATCAGGCTCCCGTCCAACGCGACCAGGCCGACCGACACCAACCCCGCCCGCGCGCACAGTGCCAACACCTGCGTGAAGGTCGCCGCCAGCGCCTGCTC
>JBIOWI010000210.1:0-8699 GCA_044868325.1 Hyphomicrobiaceae bacterium | reverse complement strand
GGGAAGTTGTCGACGGCGCCGCGCAGCGCCTCCTGGAAGCGGTGGAGGCCGTTGCGGGCGCAGAGCGCCACGATGTGGCGGTCGTTGACCGGCTTGCCGTCGTCCTCGTAGCGCTTCAGCACGCAGGAGAGCAGATAGAGCTCCGACAGTGCGTCGGCAAGGCGCCCGGTGATCTTCTGCTTGGTCTTGAGCCCGCCGCCGAGCACAGCCACCGAGAGATCGGCCACCAGAGCGAAACTACGGGAGCAGCGCCAGAGCTGGCGATACCATTCCGCCGTACCGTAGGCCTTCTCGGGCACGCGCCCGAGCCCGCCGCCCGTCAGGTTGTGGAAGAGGGCTCCCGAGAGGTTCGACACCGTGAAGGAGACGTGGTCGGAGAACGCCCGCTCGAAGGCGGCCAGCCCGCGCTCCTCGTCGGCATCCTGGCAGGCCTGGATCTCCTTGTAGAGATAGGGGTGCGAGCGCAGCGCGCCCTGGGCGAAGGTGATGAGCGAGCGCGTGAGAATGTTGGCGCCCTCCACCGTGATCGCCACCGGCATCATCTGATAGGCGGCCATCAGATAGTTCGATGGTCCGTCGATCACGGCCTTGCCGCCGTGCAGGTCCATGGCATCGTTGACGGAGCGGCGCATGCGCTCGGTGGTCTGGTATTTCATGATGGCCGAGATCACCGAGGGCTTCTCGCCGCGGCTCACCATTGAGGCGGTCACGCCGCGTGCCGCCTCGTTGACGTAGGCGTTCTCGACCATCCGCGCGAGCGGCTCCTCCAGACCTTCCATCTTGCCGATTGGAAGGTCGAACTGCTTGCGGATGCGGGCGTAGGCGCTGGTGTTGCGCAGAAGCGATTTGGCGCCGGCGGCTGCCCCGGCCGGCAGCGTAATCGAGCGGCCGGCGGCGAGGCACTCCATCAGCATGCGCCAGCCCTGGCCGACCATCTTCTCGCCGCCGATCACCCAGTCGATCGGGATGAATACGTCCTTGCCCCAGTTGGGGCCGTTGGGAAACGCCGTGCCGGAGGGCAGATGGCGGCGGCCGATCTCGACGCCGGGGTGGTTTGCCGGGATCAGCGCCAGGGTGATGCCGCGGTCCTCGCCTCGGCCCAGCAGATTGTCAGGGTCGAACACACGGAAGGCGAGACCCACCAGCGTCGCGTTCGGCCCGAGCGTGATGTAGCGCTTCTCCCACGAGAGACGGATGCCCACCACCTCCTTGCCGTCGTACATGCCGCGCGTGACGTAGCCCACATCGCGCATGGTCGCGGCATCCGAGCCTGAGGTCGGGCCTGTGAGGGAGAAGCACGGCACCTCCAGACCCTTGGCCAGGCGCGGCAGGAAGTGCTCTTTCTGCTCGGGCGTGCCGTATTTCTCGATCAGCTCGCCGGGCCCCAGCGAGTTCGGCACGATCACCAGGTTGCCCACGTCCGGCGAGCGCGAGGAGATGCGGCCGATGACGATGGACTGCGCCTGGGGCGAGAAGCCCAAACCCCCGTGCTCCTTCGAGATGAGCATGCCGAAGAAGCCGTGGTTCTTGATGAAGTCCCAGATGTGGGCGGGGACCTCCCGCTCGTTGTGGCGGATGGTCCAGTCGTTCACCATCCGGCACAGCTCGTTGGTGGGGCCGTCGAGGAAGGCCTTCTCCTCCTCCGTGAGCGTGATGGGCGGCACCGCGCGGAGCTTGCTCCAGTCGGGCTTGCCGGAGAACAGCTCGGCATCGAAGCCGACGGTGCCGGCGTCGAGCGCGGCCTGCTCGGTCTCCGACACCCTGGGGAGGATGCCCTTCACCATCTGGAACAGCGGCTTCACGAGCATCGCGCGCCTGATACCCGGAACGCACAGGAGGGCCAGGGCGCCAGCCAGCACCCAGCCCGCCGTTCCAAGCCACCCCGGCGCCGGCATCTGCGACTCGCCATGGAGGGTGCCCGACTGCCAGGCCAGCATGGCGGCGGCGAACCCCAGAACCCAGGTCCACAAGGGCGCCCGCCGCATGCCCAGGACGAAGGCCCCGATGACGCAGAGAGCGATCAGCACCAGCTCGGGCATGGCCAGCATCTCCTTCGCGAGGCGCCGAATCGCGCCGCTGCATCACTCGTGAATTCAACGTGTTAAATTTAGCTGAAGTTGACGTTTACGTAAAGCTGGGCGAATGGGGAATGGCGAGTGACGAATGGTAGACGATCCGTTCCCCATTCGCCATTCGCCACACGCCATTCGCTCGCTATTTCACCTCCACCGACAGCCGCATCGAAGGATGGATGCCGCAGAAGGCCTCGAAGGTGCCCGCCTCGGGGAAGGGGATGGTCACGCTCTCCCTGGGCTCCTGGGCGCCGGAATTGAAGTCGAGCCTGGGGTGGAAGATGCGCAAGTTGTGCGTGCGGGTGTCATCGTTCAGCACCGTGAGGCTCTGACCGACCTTGAGGAGGACGCGGCCCGGCGTGAAGGTCTTGTTGAGCTGGCTCACCACCGAGGCGGCGGCGGGCGGCGGGCGGCTCGGCGGCTGTCCGCCGCCAACCCATGGCTCGGAGGAGGGCTGCGGCGGCGTCTCGCTGGAGAGCGATTCCAGGAACGCCACTAGGTCGGCGCGCTCGACATCGGTCAGGCGCAAGCCCCGGGGCAGGTCCCGGCTGCGCGTGGGCCGCGCCACGCCGCCCTTCTCGTAGTGGCGCACCACCTCCTCCAGGGTGGCAAGCGACCCGTCGTGCATGTAGGGCGCCGTCCAGGCCAGCTCGCGCAGCGTCGGGGTCTTGAAGGCGTAGTCGGCGGCGGGGAGGCCGATCTCCTTGCCGCGGCCCGTGTCCGTGCCGGGCAGGCCGATGTCGTAGAAGTTGTGGTCGGTGAAATCGAAGCCGACGTGGCAGGCAATGCAGCGGCCCTTGCCCGCGAACAGCTTGAAGCCCCTGACCTCCGAGGCCGTCAACGCATCGGCCTTGCCGGCCACCCACGCATCGAACCGCGTCGGCGGCGAGACGAGCGTGCGCTCGTACGCGGCGAGGGCGGCGGCGATAGTACGCGGCGAGATCTCAGGGCTCTGCGGAAACGCCGCGGCGAAGGCGGCGAGGTAGCTCTCGTCCTTGGCGAGGCGCCGGGCGGCGGCTTCCAGCGAGCTACCCATCTCGTCGGCGTGCTCGACAGGAAAGCGCACTTGCTCCTCCAGGCTCGCCGCGCGGCCGTCCCAGAACAGCAGCGGAGCGAATGCCGCGTTCCACAAGGACGGCGTATGGCGCGCAAGGCGCTTGCCGGTGACGCCCTTGCCCTTGGGCTCGCCGTCGCTGAAGGCGAGGCGCGGGTCGTGGCAAGAGGCGCAGGCGATGGTGCCGGTCGAGGACAGCGCCTTGTCCTCGAACAGGCGCCGGCCGAGGGCGATCTTCCCAGGCGACGGCGGATTGGCTGCGGGATGGGGGATAAACTGCGGACGCTGGAAACTCGCCTTCAGCGTGGAGAACGGATCGACAGGTTGGCCACCATCCCCATTGTGCGGGGCGCGCGCCACAACGTCCCCTCCCCCCTTGTGGGGGAGGGGCAGGGTGGGGGGGATTCCAGAACGTCGAAGGTTGTGGCTCCCCCCACCCCGAGCCCCTCCCCACAAGGGGGAGGGGAATCTGGGCGCGGCTCCGGGAAGCGACTGCTCCATGCCTGGCGACTCGGCGTACGCAGACTGCCAACCGCCCGGTTGCCACCAAGCGGCGAGGTTGGCGAGCACGCCAAGAATGGCTGTCGCGCATCCTGCACCAGCCAGGATGAGCCGTCTGTTACTTGGCATCGAGAGACGGGCACTCATCGGGTCAGCGGCGAGGTGTAGAGCTCGATCTCCGAGATCAGGGCCGAGACCTGGCCGCCGTCGAGCAGCGGCTTCTCCGGCGGCAGCGGCGCAGGCCACGCCGCCTTGAGCCTGGCGAACGCAGCGCGCACCTTTGCCAGCGAAGCCGCATCGAGCGGCTGCGGCCCGACCTTCGCCGCGTCCTCGATGACCCGCTCGGCGCGCCAGACGAAGCCGCGGCTGTCCTGATACTCCACAGGCTTGGTGAACGCGCCGTTCTCCATGGCGCCCTCGTACTCGGCCTGTGCGGTGCGCAGCACCTCGACCGCCGACTGGACGGCGAACGTCCGCTCCGGCCGCATGAACCGCTTGGCCACCTTGAGGGCGGCGTCGATCCGCTGGTTGACCGGCGGCAGGGCCTGCTCATAGGCGCCCTTGCGTTTGGCCTTTACCGTCTGCGCCAGGGCCTGCAGCTCGCGGCCGAAGGGCTGCATGTTGTGGAGCTTGATGTACTTCTCCATCAGCCCGTACAGCTCCTCGCTGGGGTGTAGGAAGTGCGGCAGCGCCTCGTCCCACAGGTCCATGTCGATGAGCTGCCGGCCCACCAGCAAATGCCCGCGCATCAGCTCGATGTCGCGGTAGAAGCGGATGCGGGTGTCCTTCGGTCCCCCGTCGGTGAGATAGGCCTCGCCGCCTTCTCCAGGCTTGAAGGTGGCGGCTCCATCCTTCTGGGCGGGAGGAGACATGCCGTGGGCCTTGTGCCCTGCGTCCTGCGCCACGACATCGCGAGGCAGGGATGCCGAGCCGGCCAGCGTCGCGACGCCGACCCCCACCCAGAGCTTGCGCGCGAGCTTGGCCATCCACGGTCTCCTCGAGTGTCAGCCCCCTTCCGGGGTCTAACACCGATCGGACTGCCCGCGAAGACCGGTCAGGGGAGCTTCGGCGGCGGCACAGCCTCGCCTTCGCCGGTCAAGGTCTCCATGAAGGCGACGAGGTCGCTGCGCTCCTGGTCGGTCAGGACGATGGGCTTGATCAGGGGCGAGCGGCTGGGGCGGTCGATGCCGCCCTTCTCGTAGTGCTTCACGACGGCGTAGAGGTCTGCGGCCGAGCCGTCGTGCATGTAGGGCGCCCGCACCGCCACCGAGCGCAGCGTCGGCGTCTTGAAGGCGTACTGCATCAAGGGCTCGTCCTTAACGTCGCGGCCGCGGCCCAGGTCCTTGGTGGAGACGCCGATGTCGTGGAAGGTGTCGTTGGTGAAGCGCCAGCCGCTGTGGCAGAGCGAACAGTCCGCCTTGCCGTTGAACAGCGCGAAGCCGCGCTTGGCCGCTTCCGAGATCGCGCTCTCGTCCCCCTCGATCCAGCGGTCGAACGGGGCGATGCCGGGCTCGATGGTGCGCTCGTAGGCGGCCATCGCCTTGGCGATGGCGTCGAGGTTGACCACCGCACCGGGCAGGGCCGCATTGAACTTGGCCATGTACTCTGGGATGGCGCGAATGCGCTCCTCGATCAGCTCGACCTTCACGGGCGTGTCGGTCTGGCCCATGGACATGGAGCCGGTCGCGATCGACGACTTGGCCTGTGCCTCCAGCGTGGCGTTGCGCCCGTCCCAGCCGATGGGGGCGGCCGTGTAGCCCATGGCGAGCACCGTCTGCGAGCGCCGCGAGGTGAGCTTGCCCGAATCGTTGCGGTTCTTGGCGTCGGTGGTCGCCCAGCCGAGGTGCGGGAAGTGGCAACTCGCGCACGAGGTCTTGCCGGACGCCGACACACGCGGATCGAAGAACAGGCTGCGCCCCAGATCGACCAGCGCCGCATTCTCCACCGGCCGCGGCGGAGGTCGCTTGTAGTCCGCCTTCATGGACGCCATCCGCTTGGCCGACGGCATGCCCTCCTGGGCGTGAGCGGCTGGCCGATATCCGATGAGCCCCACATATCCTGTCGCGATCACGGCCAGAATCGCCAAGCCAATACGCCCCTCACCTCTGCTGCGCATGTGAAATCCCCCAACGGAAGGCATCTGCGGACGGTCGGATGGTCCGCCACCGCCACTTATGCCGCCCTTCGGCGACCGTCGTCATCCGAACGGACGACCGGGACGAAAATACATGCAGGAACCGGACAATCCGGCGTGCCCGTAGGGTGCAATCGTCTGGGAGTGCGATTGCGCCGAGTCGGCCTGAAGCGGGGTCAGCCCCCCCTCACCGTCGAAGCAAGAATGCCAAGCTGAGCGAGGGGTCCGACCCCCGTTCTCCTCAAGGAGCGCGCATCGGAGCAACGCCGCTTCCGCCGCGTTGCGCCTACGGCTTTACCGCACCGTAGCTGCCTGAGTGACAATGGCCTGCTTCGCTGTCTTCAGCCGATCCTGGTGGATCGGCGACCGCGACGCGCTTCCCCGGACCTCCCACACCGGCTGCAGCACATGGACGGCCAGGAGGATGCCGAGGAGCATCAGCAAGTAGACGACGAGGAACCAGGACAGCTCGCGCTGCAGGTCGGATTTCCAGGGGTGCCGCATCGTGCGCCTCCTCACAGCCAGCCTTCGCGCTTGAACCACAGGTAGGGGACGATGGCCGCCACCACCATCAGGACGAGCGCCGTGGGGTAGCCCAGCGTCCAGTTGAGCTCCGGCATGTGGGCAAAGTTCATCCCATAGATCGAGGCGACCAGCGTCGGCGGCATCAGCACCACCGCGACGATGGAGAAAATCTTGATGATCTGGTTCTGCTCCAGGTTGATCAGCCCCAGCGTGGCGTCGAGCAGGAAGTTGGTCTTGTTGGAAAGGAAGTTCGACTGGTCGCTGAGCGCGATAGCGTCGCGGTGCAACGACTTGATGCGCGCCCGCACCTCCTTCAGCGCCCGCTTGTCCTGGGCCTCCACCGCGGAGTGATAGGAGAGGAGCCGGCTGATGCTGACCAGGCTCTCCCGCAGCTTGGTGAGGAGGTCGCCGTTGGTGCCGATCTGCTCGATAGTGGCGGCGAGGTCGCGGCTCTTGGTGGGCCGACCGTTCTTCGACTTGTGGCGGAATACGCTGCGCGAGATCGCCTCGATGTCGGCCGCGCACCGCTCCAGCGTGTCCGCCATGCGGTCGATGAGCGCCTCGATCAGGCTCAGCATCACCTGCTCGCCGGTGGCGCAGGCGACGGCGCCCGGCCGCTGAGCGCGCGCCACCACGCTCAGGAACGCGCGCGGCTCCGCATAGCGGATGGTGGCAAGGCTGGTGCCCCTGAGCACGAACGTGATGGGTGTGGTGACCGGCTCGTCGCTATCGAGCATGGCGATGGCCGTGACGGTCATGAACTCGGCGCCGCCCTCGTTGTAGAGGCGGGCCGACATCTCGATCTCCTGCATCTCCTCCCGCGACGGCAGCGAGATGCCGAGCGCCTGCTCCACGCAGGCGTCCTCCTCGGGCGTCGGATTGAACAGGTCGAGCCAGATCGGCCCGTCGCCCTGCCGCAGGTCCGAGCAGTCGGGCGTGGGCGGCGTGCGGGCGACCAGCCTGTCGCCCTCGCAACGATGGATGCGCAGCATGTCGTGCTCCCGTTCCGCCGCCGCCGCGGTCTCGGGAGCCTGCGAAGCCTCAGGCTGCCTCAGCCGCGTGACGGCACCGATGGTCGACTAGGTCGGTCCGAGCTCATTGGTTTCCGTTGTCCGATTGCGCCCCTGTGAGGCGAGCCGCCGCAGGGGTCGCGTCACAGGCATCGCACCGCAGCATGTAGGCCGATTGTCCCGCCGCGCCAAGCGGAAAATGGCCACTGTCCAGCGGCAAGTCGGCGCCTGCGGCGACCCGGCATTCGCCTTCGCTGCGCAAGTCTCCCCTTCGGCAATTGCGCGCTATGGCATGCGACATAAGGATTTCTTTATATCCTTATTGCCTGGCGGCATCGTGCCCGCTATAGAGGCGCAGAAAACAGCCCGCACGCGCCTCCAACAACGCTGGCTCCCATCAGTCGGCTTATCCTGGAACGCGCTCTGCGGGCTGCCAGGCCATCACCAGCGGGCTCCAAAAGGCCCCGGACGAAGCAGGACGCATCATGACAGGTCGCACCGACTACGTGGTCAAGGACATCGGGCTCGCCGACTGGGGCCGCAAGGAGATCGCCATCGCCGAGACCGAGATGCCGGGCCTGATGGCGACCCGCCAGGAGTATGCCGCCCAGCAGCCCCTCAAGGGCGCGCGCGTGGCCGGCTCGCTGCACATGACCATCCAGACCGCGGTGCTGATCGAGACGCTGCGGGCGCTCGGCGCCGACGTGCGCTGGGCCTCCTGCAACATCTATTCGACCCAGGACCACGCCGCCGCAGCGGTCGCTGCCGGCGGCACGCCGGTGTTCGCGGTGAAGGGCGAGTCGCTGAAGGACTACTGGGACTACACCCACCGCATCTTCGAGTGGGGCGACGGCGGCACCCCCAACATGATCCTCGACGACGGCGGCGACGCCACGTTGCTGATCCACCTCGGCGTAAGGGCCGAGGCCGGCGACACCAAGTTCCTCGACGGCGCCGGCAACGAGGAGGAGGAGGTGCTGTTCGCCTCCATCAAGCAGCGCCTGAAGGCCAAGCCCGGCTGGTACGGCGCCAACGCCAAGGCCATCCGCGGCGTCACCGAGGAAACCACCACCGGCGTGCACCGTCTCTACGAGATGCAGAAGAAGGGCACGCTGCTCTGGCCGGCCATCAACGTCAACGACTCCGTCACCAAGTCCAAGTTCGACAACCTCTACGGCTGCCGCGAGAGCCTGGTGGACGGTATCCGCCGCGGCACCGACGTGATGATGGCCGGCAAGGTGGCCTTCGTTGCCGGCTACGGCGATGTGGGCAAGGGCTCGGCCGCCTCGCTGCGCCAGGCCGGCTGCCGCGTGCTGGTGTCGGAGGTGGACCCCATTTGCGCTCTGCAGGCCGCTATGGAGGGCTATGAGGTGACCACCATGGAGGATGCGGCACCGCGCGCC
>JBIOWI010000209.1:0-12978 GCA_044868325.1 Hyphomicrobiaceae bacterium | reverse complement strand
CGCCATCGAGCAGCTCAAGACCAGGGGGCCGGCGTCGGCGCGCAACACGCTGTGGTGGGGCCAAGCCGGCCAGACGGCGCTGGCGCTGGGCTGCATCGTGGCGGGCGCATTGGGGCACGTGGAGGTGGGCGTGCCGTGCATCGTCGGTGGCGCGGTGTCGTCCGCCGCGCTCAAGTACATGGTGCCGGGGCAATAGGCAGGCGGCAGGTTGGACCGAAGCCGGTTGCGACGGCCGGCCGCCGCTCCGCGCCACGCCAGTGCCTTGTCACATGCCCCAGGACAGCATCGCCAGGGCGAAGCAGGCAATCGCCCAGAACATCGGAAACTCCGCGCCTCCGAAGGTCCAGATCCACTTGCCGCCCGAGGCGCGCCAGCTCGCATACGCCGCAAATACGAGAAAGACGCCGGCGAGGACGGCAACGTAGGGGGTGTAGATCGCGAAGAACAGCCCGATGGTGGCGACGATCTCGACCGCGAAGGAGGCATAGAGCCAGGCAACCGGCGGGTTGAACCCGGCTCTGGCGTAGATCGGCTTCACGGCCTCCTGGTTCTGGAACTTCACGAACAGATGGGGAATGAAGAACAGGGCGCAGGCGATGCGCAGGATGTTCAAACCGTCCGTGAGATCGAAGCTCTGACTGAGACTGTTCATCTGTCTCCCCCTTGGCTGCGTCCGATCTTGGTCGGTTTCCGCCGTGGATCGCCACTGCAAATCTCTAACGAGGTTCTGCCTCAGACCGGTGAGTCATGCGCAGATGTGTCAAGTTTCACGGTGTCGAGATTCGGCAGTCGGGCGTCGGCAGTCGCAAAATTCGATCCCTACGACTGCCGAAGCCCGACTGCCGGGCGCCAACTCTTCAAACGCAAGCAGGCTAGCGGATCGGAGAGAGCGCGGCAACACGGGCCGCCGAAGCACTAGGACCCCACTGCTTCGCGATCGAGGCCGTAGCTCAGCCGAATGCGCTCCAGCACCACGAGGTCGCGCGCCGCGTCGGCCTGGTCGAACCGGGCGCGAGCGAGCTGGGCGGCCAGGACGGCGCCGAAGCCGAGGATGAGGCTGCCGGCTGCACCGCCGGCCACCGGCAGCAGCTCGGCGCGCGACAAGGCGATAGGCTCCGTGCGCAGCAGCAGATAGGCGGGGAGGCCGGCCGGCCCCGTCATCGCCAGCATCCAGCCGAGAGCGCCAAGGGCACGGGTCAGGGCCCGGCCGGTGGCGTAGCGGTCGGGGTCCGGGGGTGGCGGGCGGCGCAGGTGCGGGGCGGCTGCAGGCGGGCAGGCACCCGTGTCCGACTGCCGCGTCTCGATGCGTCCCAGCGCGCCATGCGCCTCAGCCGCTTCCGCCGTCTCGGCGAAATGCCGCGTCAGGTAGCGGTAGAACTTGACTGCCAGATCGGGCCGGCCTTCCGCCTCTGCGCGGCGACCCGCGTCGATGAGCTGGGCCGGCGTGAGCTGCGGCGCAGCATGCGTCGTCATGGGACGGTCCTTCCCCTCTCCGATCAAAAAGGACGTGGGAAGACTGTACGCCATCGCTCAGCCGGCTGCCAACGATTTTCGCACGCCTAAAGACGGGGTCTGACCCTGTCGCCTCCGAAGTGCTGGCCCGTCAGCGAATCCGGCGCCCGAAGATGGCGGCGCAGCGGGCGAGGTCGGCCGCGGTATCCACGTCGGCGAGCGTGGGCAGGCGGGCGACGGAGAGGCCGCGCAAGTTGGCCAGGGTATCGGCGAGAGCGTCCTCTGTGGACCACCGGACGTCGCGGAAGGGGCGCGGGACGTGCGGACGGCGCCTCAGCCCGACCAGCCAATAGCCGCCGTCCGCCGCCGGGCCGAACACCGCGTCGTGGCGACCGAGCAGGCGGAAGGCGGCGGCGAAGTGGGCGCGGGCGATGTCGGGGATGTCGGTGCCGACGATGACGACCGGGCCGGGAGGGGCGTGGTCGAAGAGCCGCTGCATGCGCGCGCCGAGATCGCCACCCCCTTGGGGGATCGCGGCCACGCCGGGTGGCCACAGCCGGCTCGCTGCGGCTGTGTCCGGCGTCACCGCCAGCGTCGTGGACCATGGCGCGTTGCGGCCCACGCGCTGCAGCAGGGCAGCGATGCTGTGCCTCGCGAACCGGACCGCCGTGCCGACCCCCGCCTCCGTTGCCAGCCGCGTCTTCACCCGGCCCGCCACGGGCGCCTTGGCCATAACGACCAGCCGCCAGCGAAAAGGCGCCACGCGGGGGCGCGACGCCTTTCGATCAATGTCGAAGCGGCGCGGCATCGCCGCGCTGCCGATCTCAGATGTTGGGGTTCCACGGCGCCGGCACCAGGCGGTAGCCCGGACCGGATTTCTCGACATAGGCAAGCGAGGGGAACGAGAAATGATAGCCATGCACCAGCATTTTCTCCGCGACCGCCATATCGTAGATGCGCTTGCGTGTCTCCACCGCCAACGGCCTATCGGTGTCGAACACGAACTGCCAGTCCGGATTGCGCACGAACAGCGTTGCGGCGCCGGCCGTGATGTCGGCCTGCACGAGCAGCTTGGCATTGCCGGACGCGACGACATGCGAGGTGTGACCGGGTGTGTGGCCGGGGCTTGCGACCGCGGTGATGCCGGGGACGATCTCCTTGCCGGCCTGGTATTGCGTTACCTTGTTACCGAGCACGCCGAACACGCGCTTGACGTTGCCCATCTGCCCCCGCGCGATCTCGGGCAGCTTGCCGGTGTTGCCTTCGTCCGACCAGAACGCCCATTCAGCCGCAGGCACCATCACCTCGGCATTGGGAAAGGCCGGCTTGTTGTCCGAGCCGACCAGGCCGTTGATGTGATCGCCATGGAAGTGCGAGATGATCACGGCGTCGACAGCGTTGCGGTCGATGCCGGCCGCCTGCAGGTTGTTGTGATACTGACCGAGTGCACCCTTGCTCTGCGCAAATGTGCCGAGCCCCAGCCCCGTATCGATGGCAACGAGCTTCGAACCGGTGTTGACCACAACTGGAACGTAGGCGTGGGTGACCTTGTCCCTCTCCAGGAAATCGGCCTCCAGCGCCGCGTTAACGGCCGTCTTCGGCTGGTTGACGATGTAGCTATCGGCCAGTGGATTGGTGCCCATACCGTCGGAGACAACCGTTACCTCAAAGTCGCCCAGCTTGTAGCGGTAGAAGCCTGGCGCCTGCTTGCCGACCATCGGCGCTGCGGCCCGCGTCGGCGTCGAGCCTTGCCCGAGGCCGAACGCGGCGCCCGCCGCAGCCGCCGATATCACAAACCCACGACGCGAGATGTTCTGCATTGCGCCACTCCTCCTCCAGCTGGTGCAGACGGAAGCCAACCGCCTCGCATCGGTAGACGACGCCGCCAAGACGGCAATCCCCCACTCACGGACATGTGATGCCCCAGCGGGCGAAGCCTCAGCCGTACACGCGCGCGATCACGCTCTGCGGGGCGCGCAGGAAGTACAGCGTGAGGCAGGCGAGATTGCGCAGGGAGCGGCGCAGATAGCCGTCGCGGCGGTAGCGCACGGCGCTGGTGACGGCGCGGGTGCGCAGGAGCGAGATGCGTCGGCGGCCCAGCCGCAGGACGAATCCCACGTCCTCCATCAGAGGGGAGGCGGGATAGCCGCCGACCTCGGCATAGAGCGACCTCGGCAGCAGCAGGCCCTGGTCGCCGTAGGGCAGCCTCAGCAGCGTGCAGCGCAGCGCCACCAGCCGCTCCAGGAGGCGCGGCCTTAGCCCGTCGTCGTCGAGCGCGAAGCGGAACGCGGCGGCGGCGGGCCGCCGCCTGCCGGTGTCGATCGCTTCCATGAAGGCCGTCGCCTCGCGCTCCCAGCCGGGTTCCAGCACGGTGTCGGCGTGCAGGAACAGGAGCCAGGGGAAGCGCGCCTGCGCCGCGCCCGCCGCCAGCTGGCAGCCTCGCCCGCCGCTGCAGGCGATCAAGGTGGCGCCGGCCTCGTCGGCGATCTCCGCGGTGCGGTCGCTGGAGCCCCCGTCCACGACGATCGCCTCCCGGATCAACCCGTCGAGCGCCGCCGGCACAAGCGCAGCCAGCGTCTGCGCCAGGCCGGCTTCCGCATTCAGGGTCGGAATGATCACCGAGATCATGGGACGGGCGGGAGCATGGGGGTACATGGCGATGTGGTAGCTGCATCGAACCGGACGGTGCGCCGTGAGACCGGGGTTGCGGAGCCGCTCCGATTTACGTGGTGTCCAGCACGTGCAGGCGCAACACACGGCGTCCGGTCCGAGATGTCAAGGCGCGGGGTTCTACGGAGCGGCAACCGGGGTCAGACCCCGCAGGGTCTGACCCCGATCTCTCCGCGTTGCGCCTCCCCATTCCCTAGAGCTGAACCCTCAGCCGCAGCTTGTCCAGGATCGGTGCCAGCGGCGACGGCCGGCTCGCGGCCTTCGGCTCGGCACGTTGCGCCAGCGCCAGCGCCAGCGTGCGGAACTGCTGGGCGGCGCGGGCCTTGCGGGAGTACTCCTCGATCATCTGGCCGTTGTTGGCGGCGGCGCCGAAGGTGTCCCCGTCGAACTCGATGACGAGCGCCGGGTCGAGATCGAGCGCCGACGAAAGCTCCTCCACCGTCAGGTCCGGTCGCTTGCGCCGCCTTGCCATGTTGACGACGAGGCGCGGCGGCCTGCCGTTGTGGGCCTCCAGCAGGTCGACGAGGTTCTTGGCGTTGCGCAGGTTGGCGAGGTCGGGCGCGGCGGTGAGGACGACCTCGTCGGCCGCCAGCAGCACCTGCTTGAGCCACGGCGTCCAGGCGTGCGGCAGGTCGACGGCCGCGAACGGCGCATGCTGGCGCAGCGCATCGAGGACGGCCCGGCAGGCGGCGGCGGAGATGTCGTAGTCGCGGTCGATCGCCACCGGCGCAGCCAGGATGCTGAGGTGCTGGGAGCACCGGGTGAGCAGCCGGTCGAGCGTCGCCTCGTCGAGCCGCTCCGGCGCCTGCAGCGCCTCGGCCACGCCCTGCATGGTCTCGTGGTTGAAATCGAGCCCGGCGGTGCCGAAGGCGAGGTCGAGATCGGCCACCACCACCTCGCACTTGAGCGTCTCCGACATCGCCCACGCCACGTTATGGCAGACCGTGCTCGATCCTGTGCCGCCCTTGGCGCCGATGAAGGCGATGAGGCGGCCGGCGCGGCCGCCAGCGGGCGCGCCGCACAGGCCCGCCACGGCCTCGATGAACAGCGAGGGCGACACGGGGGCGATCAGGTACTCGGCGACGCCGCGCTTCATCAGCTCGCGGTAGAGCGGGATGTCGTTGACGTGGCCGATCGCCATGACCTTGGTGGCCGGATCGCAGCGGTCAGCGAGCCTGGCCAGCTTGGCCAGCATCTGCCCGCGCGCCAGCGTCGTCTCCACGACGAGCACGTTTGGCGTCCGCGCCTCGGCACCGGCGCACTCGGCAAGGGCCGCATCGATGCCGCCGCCGCTCACCTCCATGTGCACCTTGGCGAGGCGCCGGTCGGAGCCGGCCGCCTCCAGGGCCGCGGCCGTGCTCTCGGCCTCGCAGAACGCCTGGATGGAGATGCCGGCGATCGCCCGCGCCGGCGCGGATGCGGATGCTTCGCCCCTGGGCCGATCGCGCGAGGGCAGATGGCGCGGCGGACGGCTCTCCGTCGGGGGTGGCAGCGCGACCAGCCCCGACGGCGCGAGCCGGGCAGGCGCGGGTTGCCGGCGGAGCTCTGGTTGGCGCGTCATGATCTTGGCCTCTTCGGGCTTCACGCGAAAAGGCACGCTCGGCCAGCCATTGGCGATATCCACATCTGGAGATTGCAGCATCGATCCATAACAACCGAAACGCGCGCCGAGGAAGCCTGACCAGCCGCCTGAATGTGAACGCGAAATCCTCAATGACCGGTTAATTCCAAACCAAGAGCAACGCATAATTCCACATCCTGGGACAATGAGCCGTGACGGGATGTTCGCTGCACGCTCCGACTCTCTGGCCCGGCCAGGAAAGCCCTGATCGCCCCCCGATTTGCCCCCCGATTGCCCATGAGGCCACATCCCACCTATGCTGGTCGCCATTAGCATGTTTGGGGCAAGCGCCCACTAGGCCATGGGACGACGGTCGTCGCACACGCCACAACAGATCCGCGCGCTGATCCTTGACGCAGCTCAGGAGATCATCGAGGCGCAGGGTCTGGCGGGGCTTTCCGCGCGCGAGATTGCGCGGCGCATCGGCTATTCGCCGGGCACTATCTACAACATGTTCGCCAACCTGGACGATGTGGTGCTGAACGTGGAGGCGCGTGTGCTCGACGCCCTCGACCAGCGGCTGTCCGAAGTGGAGCCGGGCAACGACGGCGCCGCTGCCGACGCCGACGACCGGCTGATCCGCATCGCCCGCGCGTACCTGTCCTTCACCCAGGAGAAGCCGCGCCTGTGGAACCTGCTGTTCGAGCACCACATGCCGCGCGGGATGGAGCTGCCGGCCTGGTACCGCCAGAAGCTCGAAGGATTGACGGCGCAGATCGAGCGGGCGCTCGCACCGCATTTCCCGCCCGGCAGCGAGGACGAGCGCCGGCGCGCGGCACGCGCGCTGTGGGCGGGGGTGCACGGCATCACCTCGCTCTCCACGGCCGACAAGCTCACGGTGGTGACGACGGAAACCGCCGGCCGCCTGATCGACGACCTGATCGGCACCTATCTCGCCGGGCTTGCACGACAGCAGCAGGACGGCAGGCGGCCTGGTCCCGAGACGCCCCCGCTCAGCCCTGCGTAGCGCCGGCGGCGGGAGACGGCGCCGGCACTGCCTGCGGCGCACCCGCGTTAAGATGCGCGATGGCGTTGGCGTAGTAGGCGAGGAGCGCCCGCTCCTCGGGGTTGGCTCGGTAGACGCGGTCCTCCAGCAGCACCATCCGGCGCAGGAGCAGCATGCGCAGCCCCACCTCCACGGCATACTCCTGGTCGTGCCGCGGGATGTGCACATGCGCTCCGGTGGCACCGAGACGCTGCATCAGCTCGTAGACGGCACCCTTGAGCTCCAGGCTCGACAGGCCGCGGTCGCCGGCAGCGATCACGGCTGTCGCCACCAGGGAGACCGGCAGCACCGGCACCACGGCCCCCACCTCACGTATCAGGCGCCGCCCCAGCGCGTCGATCTCGGCGTGACGCTGCTCGGCGGACAGGGCGCGCAGGTCGATGGCCCGGTCGCGCAAGTAAGCCCGCAGCGACAGCGGACGGCCGAAGCCGACGCAGGCGTAGCCGTAGCGGTACCAGCGCCCGCGCAGGCGCAGCCACAGGCTGCGCAACAGGAAGCTGGCGAGCACCAGCGGGTTGAAGGCGAAGCGCGGCCGCTCGCCGGCCGACGTACCTGCGGCGGCCAGCTGGATGCGGTCCTCCAGCACGCGGTCGTAGTTGAGGCCCACCGGCACGAACACCACGTCGCGCGGCCCGTGCGGGTCGAAGCCCGAGACCATGTAGCTCAGGATGCCGAGCTTGGGCGGGCGCAGCGCCCCGTCGCGCGTCAGGCCGCCCTCGGGGAAGAGCGCCTGCGCCACGCCAGAGGCGGTGGCCATGTGGACGTAGCGCGCCAGCACCTTGCGGTAGAGGGGGTTGGAGGAGTCGCGGCGCACGAAGTAGCCGCCCATGGCGCGGATCAGGCTCTGCAGCGCCCACACGCGCGCCCACTCGCCCACGGCATAGCTGAGCGCCGACCGCTCCGACACCAGGTAGGTGACGAGCACATAGTCCATGTTGGAGCGGTGGTTGATGACGAACACCACCGAGGCGTCCTCGGGCACCTGGGCGAGCGCCTCCTCCTCCAGCGCCCCGACGCGCACCCGGTAGAGCGCAGTGGAGAGCCGCTTGGCCAGGCCCGCACCGATGCGGAAGTAGGCGTAGGCGCTGAAGGCGGGCACGATCTCGCGGGCGTAGCGGCGCGCCTGCGCGTGGACGATGCCCTTGGGCTCGCCCCGCGCCGCAGCTTCGTCCTCGACGGCCTTGAGCACCTCGGGGTCGAACATGAGCTGCTCGATCAGCTGGCGCCGGCGCGCCAGCTTGAAGGGCGGGATCTTGAGGCTGAGGCGCTGGTTCAGCTCGTCGATGGCGCGGTTGGCCCGCCGCCGCAGCCACCACCCCAACGCCGGCCCGAACAGCCGGTCGATGAGGGCGACAACGGCCAGCCCCACCACGGCGACGGCGACCCACACCGGCATTGTCACCGTCGATGTCACGTCCCCCTCCCTCAGGCTGCAAGCCGCGATATTGTCACTATGCAGCCAAGAGGGGCCACGGCGCTAGTCTGCAGGCATTCAGGCAGCGCCCTGCGGCGGCGCGGTCAGGAACGCCAGGACCTCCGCCACCACGCGGTCCCGGTCGAAATCGTAAGTGACGATGTGATTGCTCCGGCTGCAGGCAACCAGCCGGGCATTGCCGAGCCCGCGGAACAGGCCCTCGGTCACCTCGAACGACGCTACGGTGTCCTTCTCGGCCGCAAGGACCAGGATCGGCAGCTCGATGCGCGCGGCCTTGGCCCTGGCTACCTTCGCGAGCTCCGCCAGCCGCAAGACCGCCCGCATGGAGATCAGGTAGGAGCCGGTCGCATACTCGCGGTAGCCGCTCGGGTCCAGGATCTGCCCCCTGGCCGCCTTGGGCACGACGGGAACGATCCACCTAAGCCACTTGGCGGTGCCCGCGACCCATCGGGTGCTGGCCGGAAGCTCGAAGTAGGGGGAGACGAGGACCAGCTTGGCGACAGGGACCTCGGCCGCGGCCACCGTCGCCAGGGCTCCACCCATGGAGAAGCCGACAAGGCTAGGCGGCCGGCCGCTTGCTGCCGTCTCCTTTCCGATCAGGTCGAGCAGCCAATCGGTGTAGTCGGCCGCTGAGAGGCGTCCCCGACTGTAGGCGAACGTCGTGCCGGTCTGCTCCGGGATGGCGGGTACGACCGCCCGACAGCCGTGAGCGGCGAGCCGCTCGGCGAGGTGGCGGACATCTCTGGGGGTGCCGCCGAACCCGTGCAGGAGGATGACCGTGGAGCGCGTGTTGCCGGCAGTGCCCCCCAGCACCTGCGTGCATCGCAGCCAGGGGTGCTTCCTGGACGATGTGCCGTACTCGTAGCACGCGAGGAGCAGGATGGGCGCATTGATCGCCACGAGCAGCAGACATCCGGCCGCCGCCACCATCCACCACCCATCGAGCATGTTGCGTCCCGCTCCCCTGCCGGTGCCTTCCGCCCGAGCACGCTAAGACCCCAGGCACCGCCGCCGCTCTGCCCCTCGCTCGCGAAGCTAGCGGCATGCTCCACGGCCAGGCTTTGTGAGCCTACACCCCTATCATGGCATCGGCGGTCCGGGGAACAGAACGGAAGGAGGAAGGCGGTGGCGGATACGCGCACCGCAGGACGGCCACACCGGTTGCCGGAGCCCGCGCGGACTTTGCTCACGCGCCAAGCAGAAATCGGGCGCCCCCGGAGGGCAGGGGCGCCCGTCGCATCCGCTAGGATGCATACCCCGCAACACGTCCAGGACGTGCTACATTGCAACGCTCAACGTTGGCAGCGGTTCCTGTGCCTATGACGATTTTTTTGCAGCGTGGGGGGCAGCACCTCGCGACCTGCCCCCGCAATTTTACTCCATGCCCGGAGGCTAGGGGTCTTCACATCGTCACCAGGCTGGCGGTCTAGTCCTAAGCCCTGGGAAGGAAAAGAACATTACGATTCCGGATCGGCGATCCCCAGGTGGTGTTGCTGCCCAGGCTGCGCAGCACCGGGCCTGCTTCCACCGTCTTGCGGTCGGCGGTGACAAGCCAGGCCTCGTAGCCGTAGCCGGCGCAGATCTGCTCCGTCCGCGCGAGAGGATCGGCATGGGCGCCCGTCAGCAGCTCGACGATCAGCGGCGGACGGTCGCGGGCGATGGTCTCGCGCGCACCCTCCAGCACCTCCATCTCGCTTCCCTCCACGTCCACTTTGATGGCGTGCACGTCGCGGAACCGATAGCTGTCGAGCGTGCGGACCTCGACGGTCAGGCGCACCGTACGGGCATCCGGAGTGCCGGTGGGCTTCAGGGAGCCTCCCAGATGCAGGACCGTCCCATCCTCGGAGACGGGCACGATAAGATCGGCCGAGCCCTCGTGGATCGAGAGGGCACCCTGGTGCACGTGGGCGCGAGCCCCCAGCATACGCCGCGCGAAGTCGGCGCAGTCCGGGTTCGGCTCGAACGCCTCAACCCGGTCCACGATCCGGGAGAAGGCGTACGCAAACACCCCCTGGTTGGCGCCCACATCGACCGCGGTCCCGCCTGGCCGAACGATGTCGCCCAGCAGACCCAATTCGTGCTCGCCCCAGGCCTGCTCGTCGGCGAGGCGGCGCGCGTAGTACGCCCACGACGGCACCAGCCGCGTGGTCACCCAGTCTCTCCATGGCAGGCTCATGCCCGCCTGAACGCCGATGGGCCGAGCCGGGTTGCATTCTCGTTTGCATATCTCCAGCAATTCGATTCCCGACAGGCGCTTTTCTCGTGGCCTGTGGACTTGGCACCAGTGCAAAGGGCTTCTGCGGCCTTGCCAGCGTGCTGACGGCCAATGACCCCACTACTGGGCCCGCTTCGTCACCTCGACGATGCCGTTGTCGCCGTCCACCTTCACCCAGTCGCCGTCCTCGATCGCGTCGAGCGGGTCCTGGTCGAGGTCGGTGACGGCGGGGGCGCGAACCACCACGGCGCCGAGCGCCACCTTGGTGGTCATGACGTTGAACACCATGGCCTTGGGCGCCACCCCGGCGATGCGCGCCATATGGAAGTAGTGCGACCAGCCCGACGAGCCCTTGGCGCCGGGGAACACCAGCACTTTGCCCGCGAAGCTCTGGCCCCGCTTCTCGTGGCGCATCTCGACGATGGTGCCGGTCTTGTGGTCGATGCCGCCCCAGCCCGAGATGGTGTGTCGCGTCACGAACGCCTCGCCCTCCGCCACCCCGCCCACCACCTTGCGGCCCTTGAGGATGATCTTTCTCATCGAGCGACGCTCCCGCTACCTGTTGCGCGATGTGCGCGCCGCAGGGTCCCCTCCCCCCTTGTGGGGGAGGGACAGGGTGGGGGGGATTCCAGAACATCCGGTGTCGGGGTTCCCCCCACCCCTAACCCCTCCCCACAAGGGGAAGGGGAATCCCGTCGTGCGCGTTGGATCGATTGTGCCCTTCATCACAGCCCCCCATTCCATCGCCCGGTAACGGCGGCGTCGACGCAGTGCGCCACCGAGCCGAACCAGGTCTGCACACCCGTCAGTGCCGGCAGGTAGTGCGCCTGCTTGGCGGAGTCGGTGGCCGTCACGCGGGTGCCCTTGGGCATGAAGCGGGAGATGGCCGGGCAGGTGTCGCTCATCGCCACGCCTCCGGCGTCCTCGATGGCCTTGGTGTAGCCGCTGCGGTCGGCGACGGTCCGGATGGCACTCGGGGTGTGCACCCACAATTGGGTGTTGGGGCTCACCTTCCGGCCGTCGAGCAGGCTGGCGATCAGCCACATCTGCTCGATGGAGTTGTGCGGGCAGCCCAGCATGACGAAATCGACATCGCGGTCGCGCGCCGACGTATTGAGGTTCTCGTAGGCCCGGCGCCGCTCGGGCTCTCCGAACTTGAAGCGCCGGCGCGGGGCCTTGCCGCCCAGCGCCGCCTCGCGCGTCGGCGCCTCCGGCGTGGTGCCGGGAATGTGGTACATCTCGACGCCGCCCGAGGAGGCCGCCGCCGCGCCGAAATGCTTGAGCTTGATCAAGCTCGGCGTGTGGCGGATGCCGGTGAGCAGCGGGATGTCCTCCTCCACCGTCTCGCCGATGTGGTAGCCCAGCAGACCCCAGTCCATCATGTCGTCCACTGGGAGCTCCACCTCGACCTCGTGGGTGGCGAAGCGGCGCTCCGGCATGTGGAAGCCCCAATAGGGGATGCGCCCCGTGATGCTGGCGGCGCCGGTGCTCTCGCGCCCCTCGGTGTTGGTGCAGGCGCCCAGCACCGCATTGCAGTAGACGACGGCGGAGGATTCCATCCAGGCGCAGTGCTCGCCGCGCACCGGCACGTTGCCGACCTGGTAGGGCGTGCAGGTGGCGAGTTGCTGGATGCCGCGGCGGCCGAAGAATTCCTCCGCCCGCGCCTGGGCCTGCGCGGCTTCCTCCGGCACGCCCTGGATGCGCCAGTTGCGGTGGTCCACGCCGGCGATCAGCTGGCAGGAGGAGACCACCGTGGGCGGCGTCTCCACCACCTCGTCGCTGTCGAGGTTGAACTCGGAGAACACCGCGTCCATGCCGCGGGCTATGAAGTCCGCCATGAAGCGCGAGACGGCCCAGGTGCCGGCGACGTTGCGTGTCTCCACCAGCCGCTCCGCCCCGAGCGCCTCGCCGTAGCGCACCAGCAGCTCCATGGCCCTTGCCTTGGCCCGCCCCTCGCGCCCGTCGAGCATGGCCTTCTCGGCGTCGGTGAGGTTCATAGGGGTTCTCCCTCTCCCCGCGCATCGCCAGCCTCACCCCACACTCCGTCAGCGCGGGCAGAGGGGATTCGAGTCAGCGCCTGCTCCAGCGATACACCTTCGCCTCAACGTTGTCCTTCACCCTCGCCTGCAGCGCGGCGAGGTCGATCTGGTGCACGCTGCCGCTGCCCGCCAGGTCGAGCGCATGGGCGGCGGCCATGCCCATGGCCATGCACGGGCCCATCACGCGGGTGGAGGAGAGCGCCGCCGCGTCGCCGTCCATGCAGCGGCCCGCCGCCACCAGGTTGTCGGCATCGGGCGAGACGAGGCTGCGCAGCGGGATATAGTGCATGTGGTCCTCGTCGAAGGTGTGCCAGTGGTGGCCCTGGGCATGGTCGTGCAGCTCGATGGGCCAGGCGGTGCGGCCGATGGCGTCGTCGAAGCGCGTACCGGCCCGCACCTCGCCTTCCGTGAGCTGGTGCACGCCCTTGATCCAGCGCGTCTGGCGGATGCCGGGAAAGCCGTAGGAGCGGATCTTGGCATTGCCGAAGCAGGCCGGGAACTCGGCCTTGAGGAACGCCACCGCCCGGTCGGCCTGGTCCT
>JBIOWI010000208.1:0-12191 GCA_044868325.1 Hyphomicrobiaceae bacterium | reverse complement strand
CCCTCGTAGATCCAGTGCAGCATGCGCTCGCTGTCCATGGAGCCGGAGAAGCCGCCGAACAGCACCGTGGTCTTGTCCTTGCCCCAGTCGTAGCCGATCCAGGTGTGGCAGGCCTCGGCGACGCCGTTGGCCACGGCAGTGCGGGACTCCAGGCCCTTGGCCAGGGTGCCGACAGGCAGCACCTGGATCTCGATGCGGCCGTCGGTCAGGAGCTTGATGCGGTCGGCGAAGGCCTTGGCGCCGAGCTCCATCAGCGGCCCGCCCGCCCACTCGGTCTGCATCTTCCAGCTATGCTCGGCGGCGATCGCCCGCGGAGCGGCCAGCGCCAGCAAGGCCGCCGACAGGCCGGCGATTGCGAGCGGGAGCCGGAGCCTCGAGTCGGCAAGCGATTCCCCCGGCAGTCTCCCCCGGAACCTCTCAAATCTCGATGCCATTGCTTCACTCCTTTTGGCGTTTCCTCGGACGGGCTTTGATTTGGTTCTCAGCTAGGCTCTGTGCCCGACCGCCTCGGCCGACCCAGAGAAGTGGGGTCAGACCCTCCCCTCGATGTCCGCTATCGCGGCGTCGATATCGGCACCGGTCAGCACCCAGTCGTTGTCGAGGTTGGCGACGACCTTGCGCATGAAGGGCTCCGTCAGCCGCAGCGCCCGGTCGTTGTCGCGCAGGTGCTCGACCAGCAGCGCGAGCGCGAGCTGGCGCGGGCTGTCGCCCTCGTAGGTCCATTCGAAGCCCCAGGAGGTGAACCGCTTGACGCCGTAGTGCTCGTCGAGCCGGCGGCCGTCCACGGTCACGACCAGGCCGTCGATGGTGCGCCTGCCTTCGAAGGTGCTCACGCAATCCCCCGTGCCCCAGACCCGGATGATACACACGTGATATATCACAAGTCGTCCAGGTGAGGATAGCCTCCCGGTGACGGGCCGCGAATGTAGGGCGCAATAAGGCGATAGCCGCATTGCGCCGGTAACCCTCGCCCAATTTTCCGGCGGCGAGTGCGGCGAGGTTGGTTCGGCGCAATGCGCCTTTCGGCTTATTGCGCCCTACGCCGCTTCGCCTTGCGTGGTATACTTCCGACGGTCCAGCCGGCAGAAAGAGGAGCCCAATGTTCGACCAGTTCACGCCCAAGGGCCGCATCCTGGCCGCGGCCCTCGAGTGCGCCGCCGCCAAGAGCTGGGACGAGGTGACCCTGCTCGACATCGCCGAGGCCGCCAAGCTTCCGCTGGCCGAGCTGCGCAACGAGTTCGATTCCAAGACCGGCATCTTGGCCGGCCTCATGCGCGCCGTGGACGACGAGGTGCTGAAGCGCGCTCCGAAGCGCAGCGAAGGCCAGACGGCGCGCGACGCCCTGTTCGACATCGTGATGACGCGCTTCGATGTGCTCGGGCCCTACAAGCCGGCGCTCAAATCGATCCATGCCTCGGGGCCGGCCGACCTGGCGCTGGCCCGCCCGGTGCTCGCCTCCATGCAGTGGATGCTCGAGGCCGCGGGCATCGGCACCGACGGCGCCGGAGGCAGCCTGCGCGTCACCGGACTGGCCGCCGTGTACGCCTCGGTGTTCCGCACCTGGCTGGAGGACGACGACCCCGGCCACGCCCGCACCATGGCCGCGCTCGACCGCAGGCTCAGGCGCGGCGAGAGCGCCATCCGCAACGTGGAGCAGGTGACGTCCGTGGTCCAGCGCCTCGCCACCGACGGCCCGGCGTTCCTGCGCTCGGTCTTCAGCGGCCGTCCCAAGCCGCCTCCGCCGCAGCAGCCGGGACAGAGTTCGGAAGCCGGGTTGCCGTAGGGTGCAATTGCGCGTTAGCGCGTATTGCACCGATACGCCCGGCGATCCCCCTGGCCGAAGGACTGGGGTTCCTTCGGCCGAAGGACTGTGCTCGGCGCCCTCATCGGCGCTCCACCGTGTCGGCTACCAGGCTGTAGCCGGCCTCCGCGAGGCCGGTGAAGGCGGTGGTGACCTTGAGCGTGCCCGTCACCCACACAGGATCGAACTGGCCGGTCACCTCGAAGCCCTCGGCGCTCTTGACGTAGACGATCTGGTTGGCCGGCGGCGGCGGCACGTGAATGCAGGCGCCCACGAAGGGGACCAGCAGGAACTCCTTGACCTTGGTGGCGTCGAAGTCGAGCGACACTACGTAGCCGCCGATGCGCACACGCCTGCCGTCGAGCGCCGCCACCACGGGCGCCGGCGCCTCGCTCTGCGTCAGGGGGCCCGACATCCAGCGGCCCTCGGGTTGCGCGGTCGGCGGCGCGGGGCCATCATGCGGGTTGGCGGGATTGCCGGGATTGGCCGGCCGGCCGGAGAAGAAGGACTTGGGGAGCCCAGGCGGCGCCGGGGGGACGAGTTGGCTCCATTTCAGCTCGATCGGCTGCTCGACCGCATGCGACGGCGCGGGGCCGGGGGAGACGAGCCCCAGGAACAGGACGAAGGTGGCCAATGCCGCCAGCACGCGGAGGCGCCCGGACCTCATGGCCGATCCCGATCTTCCGCGCATTGCATCCGGTCTCATTCCATCCGCTTCCATCACGTTCGCACCGTCATGCCGTCGGCGAGCGACAGCCGGTAGGCCCTGAGCGCAGGCAGGAGCCCCGCGACGCAGCCCGCCAGGACGATGGCGCCGAGCGTCGCCCAGGCCTCCGGCTTCAGCGGCCCGATGGCGAGGTTGAGCCCGTAGGCCGCATCCACGTAAGGCCGCGCCAGGAATAGGGCGGCATAAAGGAGGACGACGCCGAGGACAACCCCGGCGGCCGTCAGCACCCCGGCCTCGGCCATCAGGAGGCCCAGCACGGTGCGCGGCCGGGCGCCCACCGAGCGCAGGATCGCCATCTCCCGGCGCCGCTCGTTCAGGGTGGAGAGGATCATCGTGAGCATGCCGAGGATGGCCGTGGCCACCACCATGGCGGAGACGACCTTGAGGGCCGTCTCGGCCGTGCCGACCAGCTCCCACAGCTCCTGCAGGGCGGCGCCCGGCAGGATGGCGGAGAGCGGCTCGGCCCGGTACTCGTTGATGGCCCGCTGCAGCCGGAAGGCGGCGAGCCTGGACTTGAGGCCAACCAGGGCGGCGGTGATGGCCTTCGGCGTCAGGTCCATCCTGCGCACCTCGTCGGCCGAGACCGACTGTCCCGGCACGCGGGCGCCGCTCTGCCAGTCCACGTGGATGGCCTCGATGGCCTCCAGGCTCACGTGCACCGTCCGGTCCACGGGAGTGCCGGTCCTCTCCAGGATGCCGGACACCCGGAACGGCTTGTCGTCGTGCTCCAGGAAGGAGACCGAGCCCAGCCCATGGGCGATGACGATAGCATCGCCCACCTTGTAGCCGAGCTTGGCGGCGACATCGGCGCCGACGACGGCGTCGAACAGGTCCGAGAACGGGGCGCCGGCGCGGAAAGCGAGGCCCTGCGTCTGGCGGTACTTGTAGTGCTTGAAATAGTCGGGCGTGGTGCCGAGCACGCGGAAGCCATGATGGCTGTCGCCCAGGGAAAGGGGCACCATCCAGGCCACCTCGGGGCGCTTGGCGACGTCCTGATAGGTCTCCCAGGTGATGGTGTTGGTGGCGTTGCCGATGCGGAACACGGAGTAGAGCAGGAGGTTCAGGTTGCCGCTGCGGGCGCCGACGATGAGATCGGTGCCGGAGATGGTGTCGGCAAAGCTCTGGCGCGCGCCCCTGCGCACCTCCTCGACTCCCAGGAGAAGCACCACGCTGGCGGCGATGGTGGCGATAGTGAGCAGCGCCGTGACCCAGCGGTTGATGAGGGACTTGAGGGCGAGGCGCAAGACGATCATGGTGAGTGGTGAGATGGTGAGTGAGTTTCGGTTGGCGCAGGTGGCAGTGTATGGCGACAAGAAAACCGTAGGACACCCCACGAGGGCGTCAGTCCTGAGGTGTCAGATGCCGCCTCCAATTGGTCCGGTTCCGTGCGAGGTCCACGAAGCTCACCGTCTCGCTCAATTACGATCGATCTTATCCCGTCTCGCACGATCCGAGCGCTACCGAAACTCACCATCTCACCACCTCACCACTCACCCGCTGCGCGCGATCTCGTCCAGGCGCAGCACCCGGTCGAAGCGGGGGGCGAGGCTCTGGTCGTGGCTCACCATGATGAGGGCGGCGCCGGCCGCGGCCGTCTCCGCGAACAGGAGGTCGAGGAAGGCATCCTGCCGGTCGCGGTCCAGTGCCGAGGTCGGCTCGTCGGCCACGACGATCTCGGGCGAGCCGATCAGCGCCCGCGCCGCGGCCACCCGCTGCTGCTGGCCCACGCTCAGGCTGGCGGCCGACCGGCCGCGCAGCAGTGCCGGCTCCAGGCCGAGCCGGGCCAGCAGACGCTCGGCCTCCTCGGCCGCGGAGGCGTTGGCGGTGGCGCGCCGGCGGCGTTTGGGAGCGAAACTCAGCGGCAGGAGCACGTTGTCGATCACCGACCCGTAGGGCAGCAGGTTGAACATCTGGAATACGATACCGAAGTGCTCGGCGCGGAACGCATCGCGCGCCGCCGCGCTCAGCTTGACGAGGTCCTGCCCCAGGATCTCGATCCGGCCCGACTGCGGCGCCAGGATGCCGCAGATGAGGCTCAGGAACGTGGACTTGCCGCTGCCCGACGGCCCGATCAGCAGAACGCGCTCGCGCGCCGGGAGCGCGAAGTCCTGCACGGAGAGCGAGAAGGCGCCCTTCCCCGGCCAGGCGAAGCGGACACCGCTGAGCCGGACGATAGCCTGCGTCTTGTCGGCGACGGGCTGGGCCAAGGCCACGGCCATGGCGGTGCCCTACATCATGCCGCCCAGGTCAATGCGGGGATTGGCGCGGCTCACCTCGAACCGGCTCTGCTGCTTGAGGGTGACGACCGTGACGTCGAGCTTCTGGGCGCCGGCGAACACCTTGAAATAGCCGAAGCCGATGCTCGTGAGACTGGCGGGCGCCTTGCACTCGAAGGCGTACTCGGCCCTGAAGGATGAATGCGGGTCGTCCGAGTGTCCCTCCTTTTTGCCACCTTTGCCGCCGCCTTTGGCGCCCTCCTTGGGGCCATGGTCCTTGCCGCCGTGGTGCTTGGCGCCGTGATCGTGGTGGTGATCTTCGCCTTCGAGGGCGACCTTGGACGCTTCGAGGACACATCCGGCCGCAGCGGGGAGCTGGAACAGCGCCTCAGCCGCCTCAAGCTGCTCCTCGGCCTTCTCGATGGCAGCCTTATGCTTCTTCGTCTTGGCTTTGTGCTCGAAGCCCACGATGTCCGCGCCCGGCGCCTCTAGCTCCATGCTGAGCCGCGAGCCCTCGATGGCGATGTTGAGCGTGCCTCGCCCGTGCTCGTGCGCGCCCGCCTGGCGCTGCTGCGCCTGCCCCGCCCCTGCCACCGCCAAGCCGAAGCCGACGGCAAGCAACACCCGTGTCCGCATGCTCAGATCCTCCTGGCTCGTGCCGTGCCCAACGTGGGTCCGATACGGCCGTCCATCTCGAAGCGGGCCGACGCTGCGGCCGCACTCCGTAGCATGACCCACCGTCCCAGGGTATAAGACGTTATAACGTTGCAGGCAACGATCGCCCCGCCGACCTGGCAGCTTCGGGCACCCGAGGATACGGCGCCGCTGCGGCAATCGCCAACAGTGTTGACACGGCGTAAAGGCGAGAGCCGTAGGGTGCGGCAGTCGGGGTCAGACCCTGCGGGTCTGACCCCATGGCACAACCTTCCAGGCATGCGCCGGACAAATTTTTGCGCCGACCCAGCAGTGGTCGGAACGGACGATAGGGCATCCCTACCGTGTTGCGCGTGGATGACGCAGAACGTGAGGATTTGCCCTGGGTCAGACCCGCAGGGTCTGACTCCAATCGCTGCGGCGAGCGGAAGCCGTAGGAGCCGTAGGGTGCAGAGCGCGTTAGCGTGTATTGCACCGAAACAAATACCTAATACGGCGTGATCGCATTGACCAGGGCGTGGCGCTTCTCCTTCAGGACCGCGTCGCGGGCGGCGGCGAGGACGCCGGGCAGGTCGGCGGGGTGCTCGACGCGGGCGGCGAAGGCGCCGTGGGCCTCGGCGATCTTCTCGAAGGGCGGGCTCGGGGAGAGATCGGCCAGCCCCAGGCCGTTCTCACGGCCGGCGGCGCCGGCGGCGAACATGGAGAGCGTGGCGTTGCGCACCGCCGCGTAGCGGGTGTTGTTGAAGACCACCATGACGATGGGCAGGCTGTGCGCCTCAGCCGCCCAATGGCAGGCGGTGGGGTTGGCGAACACGAAGCCGCCGTCGCCGATGGTGGCCACGACGAAGCGGTCGGGAGCGGCGAGCTTGGCGCCGAGCGCCGCGCCCACGCTCCAGCCCAGTCCGCCCGCTGGGCTGATGGCGAAGTAGGTGCCCGGCCGGGTGCGGGCGCAGTGGTCGGGGCGCAGCTGGTACTCGTTGACGACGATGCCGTCGGGACCGGCCATCTCGCCGATGCACCGGCTCAGGTACTCCGGCGTGATGTGGGACGCCCCCGCATCGGCCGCCCTGCCGGGCCGCTTGCCCCAGGCTCCTTCTCCTTCCCGATCCCGGCGCACGCCGCGCGCGCGCAGCGCCGCCTCGATGGCGTCCAGCGTCGGCCTGGCGCCGGCGGCAATCGACAGGTCGCTGCGGAAGCTGCGCATGGGATAGCGCAGGAAGGCGGGGTCCTCGCCGATGTGCACGATGCGCGCTTGTGGGTTGGGCGCCCTGACGCTCGGCATCCAGGGCACATCGCACTCGACGACCAGGATGAGATCGGCCTCCGCCAGGAACGGTCCGGAATCGAACCCGGCATGCATGGGATGGTCGGTGGGCAGGCACAGGAAGCGCGGCGTCTGCGCGACGACGGGCAGCCCGAAGCGCTCGGCGAGACGCGCCAGGGCCTCCGTCTCGCCCGGCAGCCGGCCGACGTTGGAGGCGACGACGAGCGGCCGCTTGGAGTCGGCGATCCAGCCCGCCAAGCGGTCGATGGCCGCCGGATCGGGATGCGCGGCCGCTGGCGGAGTCCGCGGCGGAACGCTGGCCTCGCCTGCGGCGGGGGCCGACAACGGCTCGCGCGGCAGCGAGAGGTAGACGGGGCCGCTCGGGCCTGCCAGGGCCGCCTCCAGCGCCCGGGGCACGACCAGGTGCGCCTGCTCGGGGCTTCTCAGCTCGTAGTCCCACTTGACCAGCTCGCGCACCATGCTGGCCTGGTCGAACATCTCCTGCGCCCAGTGGATCGACCGGTTGCGCGCGCCGAACGCACCTTCCTCCAGGATCGGCGAGCGGCCCGCCATCAGCAGGAGGGGAATGCGGTCGCGGCTGGCATCGGCCAGCATGTTGACGGTGTTGGCCGTGCCGACGTTGACATGCACCATCACGGCCTGCGGCGCGCCCGTCACGAGGTAGGCGCCGTGCGCCATGGCGACGGCGAGGTTCTCGTGCGGCGCCAGCACGGCGCGCGGCACCTCGGCGCCCGTCTCCCTGGCACGCGCGAGGCCCTCGACGATGGGCGGGAAGTCGGTGCCGGGGTTGACGAACAGATGCGCGATCCCGTGCCGCCGCAACGAGGCGAGCAGCACATCGCCGGCGGTGGGCGCCGCTGCGACAAGCTGGGCGGCGGGCTGGTGCTGCGGCTTGCGTTGACGGGCCATTCGCTCCTCCCTCGGCACGGCGGGCTGACGTTTCCCCGGCTCAAGCAGCGGGGGAAACGCGAACGTGTCAAGCCGCCGCACGACGACGCACGGCAGCCATACCGGCGCGCCACACCGTAGGGCGCAAGCGTGGGAAGCGCGCTTGCGCCGAGCCGCATCGCTCCAAGGCATCGACCGAACGGGAGGGCGCGTCGGCGCGATGCCGCCGACGCAGCATCGCCCTACGATTTTCTCGCGGCCTGCACCAGGCGCCAGCCGTTGAGCGGCACCAGCAGGGCATGCAGCAGCCAGATCGGCGTGAGATCGAGGGCCAGGCCATAGGCCATGAACGCCAGGTTGCTGGCGAGCGCGGCCAGCCGCAGCGGGACCATATCCTTCATGTAGAAGGCGGCCAGCACGAGCCCGGACGCGACATAGCCGCAAAGGTCCCAGCACACGGCGCACCTCCCGTCGCTGCCGTTCCGACGACGGTTGGTCGCGGGTGGGAGCGCCTCGGTTCAATCCGCTCCCTGGGCAAGCTCGCAGCGAGGCGAATGCGTGATTGGCCGGTGCATCCGTGCAATCGCGCAAAAGCGCGATTGCACCCTACCGAGCAGCGGCGGCGACCTCGCGCACGGACTTGAGGGTGGCGAGTGCGTTGACGCGACCAGCGCCGAAGTCCTCGTCGCGGCCGGCGGGGCCGAGGTCGTCGGCGCCGGCGGCAATCAGCTGCCCGACGGACGCGGCATCCAGGCTGGGATCGCGCTCCAGGAGCAGGGCGGCGATGCCGCTGACATAGGCGGTGGCAAAGGACGTGCCCGACAGCAGCTCGTGCTTCCCCCCCTCCACCGGAGCCAGGACGTCGACGCCGGGCGCGGAAATGGCGATGTAGCCGCCCCGGTTGGCCTGCGGGTAGCGCCGGTCGGCGGCATCGACCGCCGTCACCGCGATCACGCCCGGAAAGGCCGCGGGGAACGCCGGCGGCGCCTTCGGCCCGGCATTGCCCGCCGAAGCCACCACGACGATGCCCTTGCGGCGCGCCGCCTCCAGGAGCTCCTGCAGGTGTCCGGAGCGTGGGCCGACGAAGCTCAGGTTGAGCACCTTGGCCCCGTTGCTCGCCGCCCAGTCGATGGCGCCAAGCAGGATTTCCGTGGTCGTCTCCGGCGGCGCCCCGGGCTTGGTGCGGAAGGCGCGAACCGCCAGGATCTCGGCCTCGGGCGCCACGCCCTCCACCACCCCGCGCGAGGCGATGAGGCCGGCCACCGCGGTGCCGTGGAAGTCGGGCGCAGCGTCAGCACCGCCGACCGCGTCGAAGGAGCGGATGACGATGCCTTTCAGGTCGGGGTGAGCCGTGTCGACGGCAGAATCGATCACCGCTACGGGCACGCTGCGGCCGAGCGCCAGCCGATGCGCCTCCGGCAGGTGCACCTTGCGGGGCCCGTACTGCGGGATGGCGGCCTTTTCGCGCTGGCCGTCGCTCGAATGGAAATAGAGCCAGTTGAACTGGGCGGAACGGACGCGCGGGTCGCGCTGCAGCGCCGCCAGCGCGACCGTCTCCGAGCGGCCGGCGCGCACACGGAACAGCTCGGAACGGGCGCCGATCAGGGCGATGGGGCGGCTCGACAGGAGCTCCAGGCCGTAGGCCTGCGCCAGCTCGGCTCCCAGCGACGGCGGGCGCGTCTGATCGACCAGCACGAGAATCTCGCGTGAGACCCGCACCGGCGGCGGCCGGTCCTGCGGACGCTCCTGCATGCGGCGCGGCAGCGACTGCAGAACCTCGGCCTGCTCGACGGGCAGACCCGGAAGGATGACGAGGGGCGGAAACCGGGGATGGCGCGGGTCTCGCGTATGCTTGGGATGCCGGGGCCCGTCGTGCGTCGGCCCAGCGTGTGTCGGCCTGTCGTGCGTCCCGCCAGGAACCCTGTCCGGCCTCCGGTGCGGCGCCTTGTGAGGCAGCTTGTGGTCGAGCGAGAGGCGTCCCGGCTTCAGCCGGGGTGGCAGCTTTCCCTTCTTCAGCTTGGCGAAGAGCGGACGCCGAACGTACTGCGCCGGCTCGACCGCGCTGGTCGCGGCGGGAGCGGCCTTGAGCCCGCCAGTCAGCATCGAAGCCGATGTTGGAGTGGGGAGTGCGAACGAAAGGAGAGCGAGGCCGAGCAAAGGGGTCAGACCCCTCGCCTCGACGGCTCGTTTGACTCGCGTCCCTTGGAGGCGAGGGGTCTGACCCCTGAGAAAGCCCATGGTGCTTCAATCCCTGCTCGGCAGCACGGCGCGCACGATGTCGCGTCGCTCGGCCAGCCGCCGCACCAGCGCCTCGCGCGCGGCGGGGGAGCGGTCGTCTGTCCGCAGCCTAATCTTGTATACGCCGCCCGCCCTCGGTCCGTCCACGATGCTGGCGTCGAAGTCGGTGAGCAGCTGCGAGATGGCGGTCGCCTTCGCCTCTTCGGCGAAGGTCGCGAGCACGGCGATGCCGTCGCCGGTCTGGGGCCCCGACGCGGTCCGGTAGGTGGCGCTGCGCTCGCTGAGCAGCGTGCCGATTGCCACCGCCTGCACAGCCACCAGCACCGCCGCCGCGACGGCGGCCCAGCGCACGGCGTTGGCCGTCGGCGCGACGAACAGGTTGCGGACCTGCTCAAGGCCGCCCCTGACGGTGCGCAGCGCCGCCCAGCCGGGCCGGGCGGCGGGCAATGACGCCATCAGCCGCTCCGTCGCGGCGGCAGAGGGAAAGCCCAGCGCCTCGTTGGAGGCCACGGCCTCGTCCCGCTCGGCCCGAACCATGTCGAGCTGGCGGGCGACGTGCGGGTGGACGGCCAGGAAAGCTTCGACCTTCGCCGTATCGGCCGCGTCCAATCGGCCGGTGACGTACCAGGGGAGGAGCATCTCTATCTCCTCGCGCTCGACTTCCTTGAGAGACGGCTCGTTCATGGCCAACCTCGATCGACGCCCGCGTCCTTCAGCAGCTCGGATAGCCGCTTGCGCGCATAGAACATCCGCGTCTTCACGGTGTTCTCGGGGATTTTGAGAACCACGCTCACCTCGCTCACCGACAGCTCGTGGTAGTAGACCAGGTCGATGACCGCCTTGTGCTCGGCCGACAGCTTGTCGAGGCAGAGCCGCAGGATCGCGCCCTTGTCGGCCTTCTGCGCCGCCACCTCGGGGTCGTCGCCCGCGTCGGCAAGTTGGCCGGCGGCGTCCTCGTCCCAACCCTCCTCGCGGCGCTTGCGCAGGCGGCTGACCGCCCGGTGATGGGCGATCGACAGGATCCATGTGCCTGGCGCCGATGCGCCCTCGAACTTGCCAGCATTGCGCCAGACCTCCAGGAACACCTCGTTCGTCACCTCTTCCGCCACGGCCGCGTTGCCGACGAGCCGCAGGGCGAACCGGTACACACGCGCCTGGTGCGCGGCGAGGAGCGCACGCAGCGCGGCCTCGTCGCCGGCGGCGACGCGCCGGATCAGCTGCAGGTCCTGGGCGGCCCGGCTCATGCGAGCGACCCGTCCGAGGGCCTGGTGCAGGCTCTGTCGCTCCGGTCTGAACGAAGGTTCATCGTGGGCATCGGAAATTCGTCGAGGGCTCGGAAAAGCCGGCGCCGGCCCACCCATTCGTCCGAATCGACCGGCGGACGCGGCTGGGCGGAGGCGATTCACCCGCCTATTCATAGCGGCCGGCTAGCATCTGACCAGCACCTTAACGGCCTGTCCGGGCTTTTGTGGCGCCTGCGCACCGTCCGGCCGTGGCTGGATGGCACCGATAACGAAAAAGGGCCGGCTCCAGGGGAGCCGGCCGAGTTGGGGCAGGGCCTTGGGAAGGTCTCAGTCCGAGCAGCCGGCGCGGCGCATGCAGCGCCAGTAGCGGTAGGTGCCGTCGCCGTACTCAGCCTCGCAGCGATTGGACTGGGCGGCGCAGTATCCGAGCCCGAGAACGATGGCGCCGCCCACCACCGCGGCACCGGCACCCCAGCCATGATGGTGATGCCCGCCGCCTTTGCCGCCCTTGCCGCCGCCACCACCGCCGCCGGCCTTGAAGCCGCCCGGCCCGATAGGTGGCTTTGGCCCTGGCCCGTTGCCGCAGCACTTGAAGCCGCCAGGCCCCTTGTCCTTGGCCAGGATGACCGCGCCGGAATCCGCCCCGAAAACGGCCTGCGGTCCGGGCGGGGCCGCAGATACGACGCCGAGAGTGGTCGACATCCCCGAACCGGGGGCGAATACGAGTGCCGCTGCGATAGCAGCTGCGCTCAGTGTCAGTTTCCTGTTGATGAAGGTCATCGAGAAAGCTCCGCGCTCTACGCTGGATTGTGTCCGGCCGGTTGCGCGCCCGTCACGGGCGCCTGCTCATGCGTCGCGGCAAAGGGCAATCCGGTTCAAAGGAATCGCAGGGTGCAATCGTGCGTCAGCGCGATTGCACCGATGGCAGGGATCACCGGCGGAGGGGAGATCGGCGCAATAGGCGCTGCGCGCTCAATCGCTGGCGAGGATAGTGTTGCGCACGATGGGGTAGACCTGGGTCTCCCAGCGCCTGCCGCTGAACACGCCGTAGTGGCCGACCCCGGGCTGGAGGTGGTGGCGCTTCATGTAGGGCTTGAGGCCGGTGCACAGCTCGTGCGCCGCCGCGGTCTGGCCGATG
>JBIOWI010000207.1:0-4919 GCA_044868325.1 Hyphomicrobiaceae bacterium | reverse complement strand
GACCCTGCGGGTCTGACCCCATGGTGCTGTCGTCGGAGCTTGCCGATGCCCCTGCATCGCGCATCGCCGCTTCCAGCGCCGCGAGGTTCTGGAGGGCGGCCTCATGGTGCAGATGCCGATGGCCCGTGTCCCGCTCGAACTTCTCGAAGATCTCGACAGCGCGTCGGTTGAGCTGCTTGGCCTCGCCTGGGCGGTTGGTTGCCTGCAGAAGAGAGGCCAGGTTGCTGAGGTTGATAGCGACGCTGGGGTGGTCGGGGCCGAAACTGGTGTCGTCGATGGCGAGCGCGCGCCGCATCAGGGGCTCGGCCTCGGCCAAGCGGTTGGTGTCCTGCAACAGCCGAGCCAGGCAGTTTAGGCTTGCGGCGATGGTGGGGTGGTCGGGGCCATAGTTGGCCTCGTCGATGGCCAGTGCGCGCCGGCAAAGTGGTTCGGCCTCTCCATATGCGGCCCGCGATACGTAGTTGATTGCCGTCTTGTTCAGCAGGCGTGCCGTCTTATCGGCACCACTGCCTTTGTTGGGTGCGTGCTCGAATACCGCCACGGCATGTGGGGTGAGGCGGGCGCATGCTGGCCAGTTCCGCACGTCGTCCCCAGGGCTAGGGAACGCATCCGCCACAAGCTCCGTCGCCAGCGCGGCGGCGTTGTCGTGCTCGCCCATCTCCTTGAGCCGCCCGCGCATGGTCGCCTGCACCAGGCGGTGCATGCCGATGCCCGGGGAGCCATCGTCCAGGGGGTCCAGGGTGGCGAGCGACACCTCCTGCAGGGCCGCCACGGCCTCGCCGCGCGCAATCTCGCTCAGCACATCGTCCGTGAACAGGGAGAGCGGGATGCGGTCGGGGGCCAGGAAGGCGCTGAGCCCCATCAGCTTCTGCGCTTCGGGACAGGCCTCGGAGGCCTTGTCGATGGCGAGCGAGAAGGTGGCGAACACGGGCGTGTCGTAGTCGACGCCCTTCGGTGCCTTCTGCAACAGCTCGGTGGCGAGGGCCTCGTAGGCGGCGTAGTCTATGCCGGTGCGGCGGACGTATGCGGCGGCGTGGTCCAGCGCCAGCGGCAGATGGCCCAGCGCCGCCGCCAGCTTCTCCGCACCCGCGCGGTCGCTGCGGCCGGTGCCCTCCAGCAGGAAATTCGCCGCCACGTCGGGCGGGAACACCCCCACCGCCACGGGCGCCGCCGCCCTGCTCCAGTCCGACCAGCGTGTGGTGAGGATCGCGTGCGCGCCGGTGCGCGGTGTCAGGCCATCGATGTGGCCCGGCTCCTCGACGTTGTCGTAGACGAGGAGCCACGGCTTCTCGAACCCGGCGCCCTCGATCCAGTCGAGCGCCCGGCGCGCCGCCTTGTCGCGCTCCGGCACCTCCTTGAGGCCGGGGATGAAGCGCGCGCCCAGCTCGATCAGGTCGTCGGCCAGCGTCTCGCGCCGCTCCGCGCGTATCCACCACACCCCCTGGTAGCGCGCGCGGTTGCGCCAGGCGTACTCCTTCGCCAGCACCGACTTGCCCACGCCGCCGAGGCCCTTTACCGCCGCCGCCGAGGCCGGCGCGTTTGTGAGCGCGGCCGTGCCGCCCTGCCTCCACAGGGCCTCCTCCAGCGCCGCCAGCTCCGCCTCGCGGCCGGCGAAGCCCGGCACAGCCTTCACCTCGTGGTGCAGAATCTGCGGCGCGCGGCGATGCAGCGCCGCGAAGTCTGCGTCGGTGCGGTCGCGGTCGGGCGACACGGCGCCGCACACCACCCTCGCCAGGGCCTCGGCGTCGTTGAGGACCGGTACCAGGTCGGTGTAGGCTAGGTCCGCCAGGTGCTCGACGGGCACGCAGTCCTCCACGCGCAGCACGATCACCCGCTCCTTCAGGTTGCGCGGGTCGTCCTTCAGCGCGACCTCGTACTCCTTCTTGCAGTGCTCGGACCTCTGATAGGCGTGCGACAGGAGACAGATCAGCCGCTCCGACTCCGACCAGCCCTGTGCCATGCGCGCCATGAAGCTGGCGGAGCCGAAGTCCTCGTCCTGCAGCCACGTCGTGAACCCGGCGGCGCGAACAACCTGTGCGACGGCCTTCGCAACCGCCCTGTCGGCGTCGGCGTGCGAAATGAAGAAATCCCTGCGGGAGCTGTCGTCCACCATGCATGCGTCCACGGATCGAGCAAGGCGCCGAGGCTAGCAGACGGTTGCGGTGGGAAAAAGGTGGAGGGAGGAGTGGCCGCAGGCGACTCTCTGCCTGCCCTTGCCCAACGCAGGCTCCGGTCGGCGGTTCCGGCATCCGGCTGGCCGCAAGCGCCGTCTCGGCTGGCGCCTGTCGTGCACCGCCATCGTGCGCGCAGCCGCCAACCGCCCCTGATGCTGCAAGCTTACGGAAATACTGTATACGCTTAAAAAAAAACGATCGCCCCGGCGGGGGCGCGCCGGGGCGATCTGGCGGGGCAAAGAGCTGCCGTAAGCCGAGGGAGAGGCGCAAGGGGGTGGGCGCTCTTGGCTCACGAGGCAGCGTGCGAGTCTTCTAGCATCCATGGAACAAAAAGGGAACAGCAAAAATCGAAGAGTACTGCGGAAAATGCCTGCGACCCTGTGGCGGAGAATGATACACCCGTGCCGCCGGGCTGCCTCTGCGGCGCGCTCGGCAAAGAGGTCCGGCAGCGGGCTTAGGGCGCGGCATCTGCGCCAGCAGGGGGCGGATAGATGACGACGTGGAGACGGCCGGCTCGGACCTGGGTCATCGCCGCGTGCGCCGGGGCGGCATGGCTCCTCGCAGCGGGCGCCGCGAGCGCCTTCAGCTTCAAGGACGAGGTGGGCAAGTTCGCGGCCGTGTTCCCCGCCGAGCCCACGCTCGACAAGCGCGAGGGCGCCTCGGCCTCCGGCCCCCACGTCCACTACACCTGGGAGGTGGACGTGGACGACCGGCACTTCTCGGTCACCTACACCGAGTACAGGACCCCGCCGGTCAAGAATTACGACAAGAACATCATGGGCCTCTTGGCCGCCACCAAGGGCAAGCTCGTGCACCAGGCCCGGATCGAGCAGGACGGCATCGACGGGCGCGAGGTCGTCACCCTCCTGCCCGACAACGCGGTGATGCGCCAGCGCCTGTTCCAGGTCGGCAACCGGCTCTACCAGGCCGTCTACGCCGGACCGTTCGGCACCGAGGCGAAGGCCGACGTGGAAGCCTTCATGACCTCGTTCCAGCTGCTGAAGTAGTGGCGGCGCGCTCGACTAGTACGGGTCGGAACCATTCTAGGGGCAACCGAGGCCCAGGTGCTAGAGTGCTCAGAAACACCGCGAGGGCACATGGGCAAATCCGATCAGAATCAAGCCGAGCGCGGCTTCCTGCGCGGGCTGCAGAGCTACGGTGACCGCGACTTCTCCATCTACATGCGGCGCGCGTTCGCCAAGTCCATGGGCTATTCGGGCGAGGAGCTGGCGCGGCCCGTGGTGGGCATCGCCTTCACCTACTCGCGCTTCAACCCCTGCCATCGCCACTTCCCCGAGCTGCTCGACGCCGTCAAGCGCGGCGTGACGGCGGCCGGTGGCCTCGCGCTCGAGTTCCCCACCGTCTCCCTGCACGAATCCACCCTCGCCCCCAACTCCATGAAGTTCCGCAACCTCATGGCCATGGACACCGAGGAGATGATCCGCGCCCAGCCCATGGACGCGGTGGTGCTGATGGGCGGCTGCGACAAGACCGTGCCGGCGCAGCTGATGGGCGCGGCCAGCGCCGGCAAGCCGGCGATCCAGCTGATCGGCGGCCCGCAGACGACCTCGCGCTACCGGGACGACCGCGTGGGCGCCTGCACCGACTGCCGCAAGTTCTGGACGCAATACCGGGCCGGCAGGCTGAGCCGGCCGGAGATCGAGGCGGTGGAGAGCCGCCTCGTCACCACCGCCGGCACCTGCGCCGTGATGGGCACCGCCTCCACCATGGCCGCTATCGCCGAGGCGCTGGGCATGACGCTGCCCGGCACCGCCGCCATCCCCGCCGTCCACGCTGACCGCCTGCGCGCCGCCGAAGCCACCGGCGCGCGCGCCGTGGCGCTGGCGCGGTCGGACCTGACGCCGGACCGGATCGTCACCGCCGGCGCCATCGAGAACGCGGCGCGAGTGCTGCTGGCGCTCGGCGGCTCCACCAACGGGGTGATCCATCTGGCCGCCATCGCCGGCCGCGTCGGATTGAGACTGGACCTCGCGCGCCTCAACGCGCTGTCCGACACCACGCCGGTGCTGGTGGCGGTGAAGCCGGTGGGGGACGAGTTCTACATGGAGGACTTCTTCGCCGCCGGCGGCATCGGCGCCGTGCTGCGCGAGCTGAAGCCGGCCCTCAACCTCGGCTGCCTCACCGTCACCGGCGAGACGCTGGGCGAGCGCCTGGCCGCCGAGGAGGACGTCTACGTCGACCGCCGGGTGATCAAATCCGCCGCCGCGCCGCTGGAGCCGCAGGGCGGCCTCGTCGCCCTGTTCGGCTCGCTGGCCCCCGACGGCGCCATCCTCAAGCGCTCCGCCGCCACGCCGGCGCTGTTCGAGAAGACCGGCCGAGCCCTGGTGTTCTCCTCATTGGAGGACCTGGCCGCCCGCATCGACGACCCCGCTCTCGACGTTATGCCGGACGACTTCATCGTCCTGCAGAACGCCGGTCCGCGGAGCCCCGCCGCTATGCCCGAGGCCGGCTTCCTGCCGATCCCGAGGAAGCTGCTTGCGGCGGGCGTGAAGGACATGGTGCGCATCTCCGACGCCCGCATGTCCGGCACCGCCTACGGCACCATCGTCCTGCACGTGGCGCCCGAGGCGGCCGTGGGCGGCCCGCTCGCCCTGGTGCGATCCGGCGACCCGATCCGCCTCAGCGTGAAGGAGCGCCGGCTCGATCTTCTGGTGGACGAGGCGGAGCTGGCCAAACGGGGTGTCGCCCCGTCGGCTGTCGGCAGAAAGGTGTCAGACCCTGAGG
>JBIOWI010000206.1:0-2694 GCA_044868325.1 Hyphomicrobiaceae bacterium | reverse complement strand
GCTAGGTTTCCCTTGTGGATGGCCCGAGGGCGGCGGGGAGAGGGAGTCGGCACGGCGCTCTCGCGCCCGAATGCAGCGGCATTTCTCGCCACGAGGACCTCCTTAGTCTATTCCGCGGCCACTGCCGGCCAGGTGGCGCCCTGGCGCCGCCGCCGGTCCGTTTCCGCCGCGTAGGTCGCCACTGCCGCGGTGGCGGCGATGCCGTCGATGGTGAGAGGGCCGGTAAGGCGGGAGGCCTGCTCGGGGCCTACGGCCAGCACCGGGGGCTCGCCCTTCCTCACCTGGTCGATGGAGCGCTTGAGCAGGCGGCGGTAGGCGGAGATGGCCTTGTCGGAGGCGCCCAGGTGCTCCTTGGTGCGGTCCTGGATGCGGCCCTGACTCTCCACCGCCCACTGGTCGTGGACGTTGATATCCTCGCCGAGCCCCGTGTAGGTCTTGTGCTGCTGCTCGTGCGGGTCGAAGCCGTAGTCGTTGGAGCGGTTCTTCCTGGAGCGATACTCGGGCAGCTCGTAGACGGCGAGGCGCTGGGCACGCATGGCGGCTTTGTCCACCGGGTTCCCGTAGCTGGTGAAGACCGTGTACCAATAGCAGCTGACGTCATCGACGGGCGTGTGCCACTGCGTCAGCATCATCTCCTGGCTCAAGGGGATGGAGATGGCGTGCGGAAAGATCTGGTTGGTGACGCGCACGTGCGTGCGGCCGTTGCCGAGGTCGCGGGTGGTGACGATCTTGAGGCCGTACTCGGTCGGCTCCACCTCGATCGAAGGCCGGCCGTGCTCGCGCATCACCCGCGTCATGGGGATGTCGGAATCGAGCGAGGCGTCGCGGAACTGCTTGCCGTAGGACTGAGCGCGGTCCTCGTCCTCGAAGAAGCGGTGCAGGTAGGAGGCGTGGGCCGGGTCGATGCCCACCTCGAGCGCCTGCAGCCAGTTGCACTCCCAAAGCCCCTTGAAGGCGAAGGTGTGGGTATCGGGCGCCACGAAGCAGTCGAAGGCCGGGAAGGCCGGCGCCGCGGCGAGACCGCCGGGACCCATGTAGGCCCACAGGATGCCCGCCTTCTCTACCACTGGATAGGCCGGCTGCCTGATGTTGCGGCAGAGCGGGCTGTTGACGGGCTCGGCTGGCGTCTCCAGGCACTGCCCCGTCACGTCGAACAGCCAGCCGTGGAACGAGCAGCGCAGGCCGCCGTCCTCGCGCCGGCCGAAGGCGAGGTCGGCGCCGCGGTGCGGGCAGTGGCGGGCGAGAAGGCCGTGGCGGCCCTGGTCGTCGCGGAACAGCACGAGGTCCTCGCCCAGCAGCCGCACCGCCTTCACGGGGCGCGGGCCGGCGAGCTCCTCAACGAGCGCCGCCGGCTGCCAGTAGCGGCGCATGAGCGCGCCGCATGGGCTCCCCGGCCCGATGCGGGTGATCAGCTCGTTCTCCTGCGCGCTCATCATGGGGGCGGTCTCCTGCTCCTGTCCCGTCCAGGATAAGCGCGCGAGCGCCGGGCGCAACGGGGCGTTCTACTCACGCAGAACGAGCGGAAGGGATGCGCAGGCTGTCGCCGGAGGCCGGATCGAACAGATGCACCGCCTCGGGCGGTGCGGTGAGGCCGAAGCTGTCGCCCGCCGGCGCCGGCCCCGACAGGGCCACGGTCACCGAGGCGTCCTCGACCATGCCGTGGATGAGGCGCGTGGCGCCGAGCTCCTCGGTGAAATCCCTCGCAAACGCCAGCGCGCCGGCGCCGGGTTGGGCCAGCCGCAGGTCCTCGGGCCGGATGCCGATCTCCACCGGACGGCCCTGCTCCGCCGCGAAGGCGCCGGCCGCAAAGGCGATGCGGCCGCCGCCGGCAGTCTCCGCCTCGCCCGGCCCGGCAATGCGCCCCGGCAGCAGGTTCATGGCCGGCGAGCCGATGAAGGTGGCGACGAAGCGCGTCGCCGGGAAACGGTAGACGTGGCCCGGCGCGCCGGTCTGCTCCACGCGGCCCTGGTTCATCACCACGATGCTATCGGCCATGGTCATGGCCTCGATCTGGTCGTGGGTGACGAAGATGGAGGTGGCCTTGAGGCGGTTGTGCAGGCGGCGGATCTCGATGCGCATCTGCACCCGGAGCTTGGCGTCGAGGTTCGACAGCGGCTCGTCGAACAGGAACGCCTGCGGCTCGCGCACGATGGCCCGGCCCATGGCGACGCGCTGGCGCTGGCCGCCGCTGAGCTCGCGCGGCTTGCGCTTCAGGAAGTCGCCGATGGCGAGCAGCTTGGCCGCCTCGGCCACGCGCCGCTCGATATCCGGCTTGGGCACGCCGCGGTTCCGCAGGCCGTAGGCCATATTGTCGTAGACCGACATGTGGGGGTAGAGCGCGTAGTTCTGGAACACCATGGCGATGTCGCGCTCGGCCGGCTCCACCTCGTTCACCACCTTGCCGCCGATGGAGACAGTGCCCGCGGTGATGGTCTCAAGGCCGGCAATCATGCGCAGCAAGGTGGACTTGCCGCAGCCCGAGGGCCCCAGCAGCACGGTGAAGGAGCCGTCGGGAATGGCAAGCGACACGCCCTTCACGGCCTCCACGCCGCCCGGGTAGACCTTCTTGACGTTATCGAGCGTCACCGAGGCCATGGCGCGCTCCGAGAAGAGGGGAGTAGGGAGTGGGGAATAGGGAGTAGGGGAGCCTCGTGCTCTCCGCGCGCACTATTCCCTACTCCCCACTCCCTATTC
>JBIOWI010000205.1:0-15845 GCA_044868325.1 Hyphomicrobiaceae bacterium | reverse complement strand
TCCGACACCCATGGCCGAGCATCCGCTTTGCCGCCAAATACCCGAGGTGGGAGCCGTATGCCTTAATTGGGCACGTACGGATCTGTGCGGGGGGCGTGAGGTAACTCACGTCCCTACCGCGATCATTGGCAGGCTCGACGGTCCGAGCTTGCCATCCCGTCGAGCATGGAAGCCGTTGGAGCATGCCATGTTGGGTTACGCCGCTTTCGCGGCTAACCCAACCTACGATGCGCCGCGATGGCCGCTCCCAGACGGCCGCCGGCGCGCTGCAGGACCTCCCTCGCCACCTCCAGGTCGCAGCCGTCGAGCAGCAGCACCGCGAGCTTCACGCTGCCGCCGGCGCGCACGAGCGCATCGCGCACATCTGCCCGGCTCCGGCCCGTGAGGTCGCGCACGATGGCCTCGCGGCGGCGGGCGAGCTTGGCGTTGGAGGCCTGTACGTCCACCATCAGGCCCTTGTAGACGCGGCCCAGCCGGATCATCAGCAGCGACGAGATGAGGTTGAGAGCGATGCGCTGCGCGGTGCCGGCGTTCATGCGCGTGGAGCCGGCGATGGGCTCCGGCCCGGTGTCCAGGAAGACCGGGTGGTCCGCCTCGTCGAGGATCGGCGTATCGCGGTTGTTGGCGATGCCGACGGTCAGGGCCCCGCGCCGCCTCGCCGCGCGCAGGCAGGCCAGCGTGAAGGGCGTGGTGCCGCTGGCGGCCACGGCGATCAGCACGTCGCTCCGCCGCACGGCATGGCGCTCCACCAGCTCTGCGGCCTTGGCCATCTCGTCCTCGGCGCCCTCCACGGCCTGGAGCAGCGCCTCGCGGCCGCCGGCGATGAAGAGCAGCAGCCGCTCCGGCGGCCAGTTGAAGGTGGGCATCAGCTCGGCGCCGTCCTGCACCGCGAGCCGCCCCGAGGTGCCGGCGCCCGCATAGATGAGCCGCCCGTGCTCGCCGAGGCGGGTCTCCATCGCCGCCACCGCGTCGGCGATGGCCCCGCGGGCGGCGCGTACGGCCGCCACGGCGGCGAGCTGGGCCTCGATCATGGCGTCGAGCGCGTCCTGCGGCTCCCAGGCGTCGATGCCGGAGAACCGGGGGCAGGAGCGCTCCGTGTCCGTGGGCCTCGGCTCCGAGCGCCGCAAGTCTATGGGGCTGTCTGCGGCCTTAACCATGACCTTGGCCTAACCCGTTCCAGTCGTTTGGATCTTTGCGCTTTAGAACATAGATAGGCGGCATGGGGCGAGAGTTGCAGGTGGGCGAAAAGCTTCTTCGTCTTGGGGTTGACGGCGGCGGCACCCGATGCCGCGCCCGCCTTGCCGACTGCACCGGCGCAGTCCTCGGCGAGGGCATCGCGGGGCCGGCCAACATCAGGATCGGCCTTGAGGAAAGCGTGCAGTCGGTGTGCGATGCCGCCGGGCAGTGCCTGGCGCAGGCCGGCGCGTCGTTCGGCGACCCGATCGTCGCCTGCCTGGCGCTGGCCGGCGCCAGCGAGCCCAGGGAGGCCGCAGCGGCGCAGACGGCCTTCGAGACACGCTTCCGCCGCGTCCTGGTCACCACAGACGCTCATGCGGCGTGCGTAGGCGCCCACCGCGGCGAGGACGGCGGCGTGATCGTCGTGGGCACGGGCAGCATCGGCTGGGCCGTGTGCGGCGGCCGGAGCTGGCGCGTCGGCGGCTGGGGCTTCCCGGTGTCGGACGAGGGCGCCGGCGCCTGGATCGGCTGCGAGGCCGTGCGGCGGACGCTGTGGGCGTACGACGGGCGCGCCGCCTGGACGCCGCTGCTGCGCCGCGTCTCGCAGGAGCTCGGCTCCGATCCGCACGCCATCGTGCGCTGGATGGGCTCTGCCCGTCCCCGCGACTTCGGGCGGCTGGCCCCACTGGTCCTCGGCCATGCCGGCGACGCCGATAGGGCGGCGACGGAGATCGTGCGACTCGCCGGTAGCCATATCGACGCCATCGCCGACCGCCTCACCGAGCGCGGCGCCGTGCGCCTCGCTCTCATGGGCGGCCTTGCCGCCGGCATCGAGCCGTGGCTTGCCTCCACGACGCGGGCGCGTCTGGTGCGACCTGCCGGCGATGCGCTCGACGGCGCGCTGCGGTTGGCGCGGAGCGGGGTCAGACCCCTCGCGAAGACCTGCGCCCAGAATCTCGACGTTGGAGGCGAGGGGTCTGACCCCGCTCACGACGCTGGTGGCGAGGGGTCCGACCCCGTCCACCGGTCTGACCCCGTCAGGAGCGTGCCATGAACAGCGTCCAGGCGCGCATGGCGCACGAGATTGCGGAGGCGCCGCAGGCGGTCGCGCGGCAGGCCGCGAGCCTCGCGCAGCCCATCGCTGAGCTGGTGGCGCGGCTCGAGCGGCGGCCGCCACAGGTGGTCGTCACCTGCGCGCGCGGCAGCTCCGCCCATGCCGCCACCTACGCCAAGCACCTCATCGAGCGCACCATCGGCGCGCCGGTGGCCGAGGCCGCGCCCAACATCGCCAGCGTGTACGGCCGGCGCCTCAGCCTCAAGGACCAGCTGTTTCTCGCCATCTCCCAGTCAGGCCGCAGCGACGACCTGATCGAGATGGCGCTCAGCGCCCGCTCCGCGGGTGCGCTTACCGTCGCCGTGGTGAACGCCACCGACGGGCCTCTGACGCGCGCGTGCGATATCGTCCTGCCGATCGACGCCGGGCCGGAGCTGAGCGTGGCGGCCAGCAAGACGTTCGTGGCCACGGTCTCGGCGGTGCAGCGGCTGGTTGCGGCGTGGACGGGCGATGCCGCGCTGGCCCGCGCCGTGGACGCCCTGCCGGAGCGGCTGGCCGAGGCGACCGCACTCGACTGGAGCGAGGCGATCGATGCGTTGAGCCGCACGAGGAGCCTCGTCGCCATCGGCCGCGGGCCGACGCTCGCCATCGCGCGCGAAGCCTCGCTGAAACTCAAGGAGACGTGCAACCTCCACGCCGAGGCCTTCAGCGGCGCGGAGTTCCTGCACGGGCCGGTGGCGCTCGCCGCGGCGCGCTATCCGATCCTCATGTTCATGCCAACCGACCAGGCCGCATCCGGCATGCGCCTGCTGGCGGCCGATCTGCGCCGGAAGGGCGCCGCGCTGCTCACAACCGAGCCGGGCGATGCCGCCCCCGGGCGGCTCCCTGCGCTCCCGTCCCAACATCCAGAGACCGACGCGGTGTGCCTCGTCCAGAGCTTCTACGCCATGCTCATCCGCCTCGCCGAGCGCCTCGGCATGGACGTAGACCGCCCCCGCCACCTGCAGAAGGTCACCCGCACGCGATGACGATGCCTGCAAGCGAACAGATCCTCGGAACTGAGCGAGGCCAGCGCCGCAGGGTCCCCTCCCCCCTTGTGGGGGAGGGACAGGGTGGGGGGAAATCCCCAACCTCGGATGTCGGGGTTCCCCCCACCCCTAACCCTTCCCCACAAGGGGGAGGGGAATCCCGTCGCGCCCGTGGCCAGCGACAGTCAACTCATCGGCCGCCCCTGAGGGCGAGCGGGGAGCCTCCGACTAGGCGTTTCGCCCACTGCGAGCTGGCATGAGCCAGTCGTCAACGATCCGGCACGCCGTCGCGGCCGGCACCCTGTTCGACGGGGTCCGTCTGCATCACGATTGTGCGGTTGTCATCGACGGGACCCGCATCGCGGCGCTCCTGCCGCGACACGAGGTGCCGGCCGGCATTCCGGTTCATGCTGTGCCGGAGGGGGCCTGGCTGGCGCCGGGGTTCATCGATGCCCAAGTCAACGGCGGCGGGGATGCGCTGTTCAACGATGCGCCGACGGCGGAGACCATCGAGCGGATCGCCGCCGCGCATCTGCGGCTCGGCACGACGGCGCTGCTGCCGACGCTGATCACCGACACGCCGGCCAAGATGCGTGCTGCACTGGGTGCCGTGCGCGAGGCCGCGGCGGGCAATCCCGGCGTGCTCGGCATTCACCTTGAGGGGCCGTTCCTTTCGCCGGAGAAGCCGGGCGTGCACGACCCCGCCTTGTTCCGCGTGCCAACCGACGAGGATGCCGCCACCCTGATCGAGGCACGCACCGCTGTCATGGTGGTGACGCTGGCGCCGGAGCGCGTGCCCGCAGGATTCATCCAGCGCCTCACTGCCGCCGGCATCCGCGTGTCGCTCGGCCACTCCGCAGCGACCTACGCCGAGACCAAGGCGGCGCTGGCCGAGGGGCTCACCGGCTTCACGCACCTCTTCAACGCCATGCGTCCCCTGGAGAGCCGCGAGCCGGGGCCGATTGCCGCGGCGATCGAGACGCCCGACGCCTGGTTCGGCCTGATCGTCGATGGCCACCACGTCGCGCCGCCCATGCTGCGGCTCGCCCTGCGCGGCGCCGGGCGACCCATGCTGGTCAGCGATGCCATGCCTCCCGTCGGTGGGCGACAGTCGCGTTTCGCCCTCAACGGGGCGGACATCCGCGTGCGCGATGGCCGCTGCACCAGGGCCGATGGCACCCTCGCCGGCGCCGCCATCGGCATGGCGGATGCGGTGCGCAACTGCGTCGAGATGCTGGGCGTGCCGCTCACCGAGGCGCTGCGCTACGCCTCGATGGAGCCGGCGGCGTTCCTGGGGCTGGCCGGCACTCTGGGCCGCATCGCGCCCGGATTCCGCGCCGACCTGGTGGCCTTCGACCCGCGGACCATTGCCATCCACCAAGCCTGGGTTGCAGGTCGGATGAAACTCGCGTGAGGCCGGGCGTGAGGTCGAGGTATGAGGTCGGGGTCAGACCCCTCGCCTCCAACGTCTCAGCGAAACTCGGGCGTAGATGCGAGGGGTCTGACCCCGATAGCGCCCCGATAGCGGACGTCGATGCGACGGGTCTAACCCAACAACGCCGCCGCTCCCGCTTCAAATCGCCGGGAAATTGCTTTAGAGACAGGACCGTATTCTGAATTGGAGGCGGGAGCGCCAGACGTCGATGGATCAACCCGGGCCTGAGAAGAGAACGCTCGCCACCGCGGACACCCGGCGCGTCCTCGAGCTGCTGCCGCACCGCTATCCGTTCCTGCTGGTGGACCGCATTGTCGACATGGACCGCGACAAGAGCGCCGTCGGCATCAAGGCCGTCACCGTCAACGAGCCGTTCTTCCAGGGGCACTTCCCGGGCTTCCCGGTGATGCCGGGCGTGTTGATCGTCGAGGGGCTCGCCCAGACCGCCGGGGCGCTGTGCGTGCACCACCTGGCTGCCACCTATAAGCCACAGCTCGTCTACTTCATGGGAATAGACCGCGCCAAGTTCCGCAAGCCTGTGCTACCGGGGGACCAGCTCCACTACCACGTGCGGAAGGTCCGCAGCCGCGGGCGCGCGTGGCGCTTCTACGGCGAGGCCAAGGTCAACGGCCAGGTGGTGGCGGAGGCCGAGGTGAGCGCAATGATTATCGATCGCGACGATGCCAGCAAAATCTGAGATCCATTCCACGGCCATCGTCGAGGACGGGGCGCGCATCGCCGACGGCGTGCGCATCGGCCCGTATTGCCATGTCGCCCGCGAGGTGTCGCTGGGCGAGGGCGTGGAGCTGGTGAGCCACGTGGCAGTGGCCGGGCGCACCTCGATCGGCGCGCGCACGCGCATCTTCCCGTTCGCCTCCATCGGCCACCAGCCGCAGGACCTGAAGTATCACGGTGAGCCCTCAACGCTGACGGTGGGCGCCGACTGCCTGATCCGCGAGGGCGTGACCATGAACCCCGGCACCGAAGGGGGCAGCATGGAGACCATCGTCGGCGACCGCTGCGCGTTCCTCGCCAATTCCCACGTCGGCCACGACTGCCGCATCGGCAACAATGTGGTCTGCTCCAACAACGTCATGCTGGCCGGCCATCTGACGGTGGGCGACTATGCCGGCATCGGCGGCGGCGCGGCGGTGATCCAGTTCGCGCGTGTGGGCGCGCATTCCTTCCTCGGCGGCATGTCGGGCCTGGAGCACGATCTCATCCCTTACGGCATGGCATTCGGCAACCGCGCACACCTGTCGGGGCTCAACATCGTGGGCCTGCAGCGCCGCGGCTTCTCGCGCGACGACATCCACTCGCTGCGCCGGGCCTACAGGCTGCTCTTCGCCGACGAGGGCACGCTGGTGGAGCGCACAGAGGACGTGGAGAAGGAGTTCAAGGACCACCCGATCGTCACGGAGATCGTGGCCTTCATCCGCGCCCGCGGCAAGCGCGGGCTGTGCGTCCCCCACGCCGAGACATGAGCGAACCGGCGCCCGCGGCGAGACTTGCGGAGCGCCCGCCTGCCGGCGCACCGGCGGCATCGCCGGGCCGGATCGGCATCCTGGCGGGCGGTGGCCGGCTGCCGCTCACCATCGCCGAGAGCGTGATCGAGCGCGGCGGCAGCATCCATATCGTTGCCATCGAGGGCGAGGCCGATCCGAGCATTGCCCGATATCCCCACACCTGGGTGAACTGGGGCCATGTCGGGCGCATGGTGTCGACCTTGCGCAAGCATGCGGACGCCCTGGTCATCGTGGGCGGCGTGCGCCGTCCGAATCTGTGGAAACTGCGCCCCGACTGGGGCTTCTTCGTCAGCCTGCCGCAGATCCTGGAGATGCTCGCGGGCGGGGACGATTCGGTGCTGTCGCGGGTGGTGCGCTTCTTCGAGGCGAAGGGTATCGCGGTGCGCGGCGCACATGAGGTGGCACCCAGCCTGCTGGTGTTGGGCGGTCCGGCCGGCGCGCAGTCGCTCGGCCGCCAGAGTCTCGCCGACGCGGAGCTGGGCTTCGCCGTGCGCGCGGCGCTGGGGGCGCTCGATGCGGGCCAGGCCGTGGTGACGGAGGGCGGCCGGGTGCTGGCCATCGAAGGCGCTGAGGGCACCGATGCGATGCTGCGCCGGGTCGCCGAGTTGCGGGGCGCAAGTGGGGGCGCGTCGCGGAGCGGCGTGCTTGCCAAGGGTCCGAAGCCCGGACAGGAGCTGCGCGTCGACATGCCGACCATCGGCCCTCGCACCGTCGAAGCGGCAGCAGCAGCTGGCCTCGCCGGCATGGCCGTGCAGGCCGGCGCCGTTCTGCTGCTCGACCGAGCCGAAGCAGTGCAGGCCGCCGACGCCCACGGCCTGGCCATCGAGGGGCTTATCTCAGATCCATCAGGCAAGCTGGACCTCGTCATGGAACGGGGAGCGGGCCGCAGGGTCCCCTCCCCCCTTGTGGGGGAGGGACAGGGTGGGGGGGAATCTCGTCCGAGCTCTGGTCAGCGGGCTGCCGAAACTCGGCGACCAGCAGTGCGCATCGTGGGCGCTCTGCAGCCGGACGCGCGGACCTCTGCCGACATCGAGAAAGGCCTCGCCGCAATCGAGCGCCTGGCGCCGTTCCAGACCGGGAAGGCCGTGGTGGTGGCGCGGGCGTACATCCTGGCGATTGCCGCCGCGGAGTCCGTATTCGCAATGCTTGAGCGCACGCGTGCGCTGCGCCAGTGGGGCGTCGGGGCCAAGCGGCGCGTCGGCGTGGCGGCGTGCCGCGCGGACGGGGCGGATTGGGACGCAGATTGCGTCGCGCAGTTGCTCGACCGCGCGGCGGCGCAGGGTCTCAGCGGGGTTGCCGCTGCGGGGCCGGCTGCGGCACTGGCGCCGTTCGCGGACGCCGGCAGCCTCGCCGACCGGCACGGCCTCGTTCTGGCGACGCGGGAGGAGCATCCATGACGGACGTGGCACGCAGCCCCGTGCGTGAGCGCAGCGTCTCTGCGGAAGGCCAGGACCTGCGGCTGTTCCTGGTGGCCGGCGAGCATTCCGGTGACAGCCTGGGGGGCAAGCTGATGGAGGCGCTCAACAACGAGCGCCGCGGGCGCATCCGCTATCTCGGCGTCGGTGGGCGGGCTATGGCGGCCCAGGGGCTCGTGTCGCAGTTCCCGCTGGAGGATGTGGCGGTGATGGGCCTCGGCGCCATCCTGTCGCGCCTGCCCCTGCTTCTGAGACGCATCTCCAGCACGGCCCGCTCAGCCATCGCCGCCGAGCCCAACGCCGTCGTCGTCATCGACAGCCCAGAGTTCACTCACCCCATCGCCCGGCGCATCCGCCGGCGCCGGCCGGACATCCCGATCATCGACTACGTCTCGCCCAGCGTGTGGGCGTGGCGCCCCGGCCGCGCGCGGAGGATGCGCCCCTACATCGACCATGTGCTGGGCCTCTGGCCGTTCGAGCCCGAGGTGCACGCGCGCCTCGGCGGGCCGCCCTGCAGCTTCGTGGGCCACCCGCTCATCGAGCGCCACTCCTGGCTCGCCGCCCTCGACCCGGCGCCCCTCGCGCAGCGCCTCAGGCTGACGCCGGACCGCCCTGTCCTGATCGTGCTGCCCGGCAGCCGCACGTCGGAGGTGTCGCGGCTGATGCAGCCGTTCGGCCAAGTCCTGGAGAAGCTCCGCAGCCATGGGCTCGACTTCGAGGTGGTGATGCCTGCGGTATCCTCGGTGCGCGGCATGATCGAGCAGCGGCTGGCCGCCTGGCCCTTCCGACCGCATGTCGTCGAGGGCGAGGACGACAAGTTCCGCGCCTTCAAGCTGGCCACCGCCGCGCTGGCCGCCTCCGGCACGGTCACCCTGGAGCTGGCGCTCGCCGGCGTGCCGACGGTGGTCGCCTACAAGGCCGATCCGGTCATCGCCGCCATCGCCCTGCGCCTCATCAAGGCGCCGTCCGTGGTGCTGCCGAACCTGGTGCTGGGCGAGGGCGTCTACCCGGAGTACATCCAGGAGGCCTGCACGCCCGCCAACCTGGCCGATGCCCTGGCACCGCTGCTCGCGGACACGTCCGAGCGCACCCGGCAGGCCGCCCTTCTAGCCAGGATCCCCGCCGCCCTGCAGGTGGAGGGCCTCACGCCCAGCGAGGCCGCCGCCGGGATCGTGCTGGACTATGCCGAGAACGGGCGGAAGTAGGTGTCAGACCCGGAGGGTCTGACACCATGAATTCCAGCGTTGGGGCGTGCGATGGTGTCAGACGTGCGATGGTGTCAGACTCAGAGGGTCTGACACCCCCTCACCCGCGCTGCTCGACGGGCACGTACGGCCGCTCGGCGGGGCCGATGTAGAGCTGGCGCGGACGGCCGATCTTCTGCTCCGGGTCCTCGATCATCTCCTTCCACTGGGAGATCCAGCCCACCGTCCTGGCCACCGCGAACAGCACCGTGAACATCGCCATCGGGAAGCCCATCGCCCTGAGCGTTATCCCCGAGTAGAAATCGATGTTGGGATAGAGCTTCTTCTCGATGAAGTAGTCGTCCTTCAGCGCGATCTCCTCCAGCCGCATCGCCACCTCCATAATGCGCTGGTCCTTGACGCCCAGTGCATCGAGCACCTCGTGGCAGGTCTGCTGCATCACCTTGGCGCGCGGGTCGTAGTTCTTGTAGACGCGGTGGCCGAAGCCCATCAGGCGGAACTCGGAGCTCGGGTCCTTGGCCTTGTCCACGTACTGGCGCACCTTGTCGACCGTGCCGATCTCCTCCAGCATCTTGAGCGCCGCCTCGTTGGCGCCGCCGTGCGCCGGCCCCCACAGGCAGGCGATGCCGGCCGCGATGCAGGCGAACGGGTTGGCGCCGGAGGAGCCGGCAAGCCGCACCGTGGAGGTGGAGGCGTTCTGCTCGTGGTCTGCATGCAGAGTAAGGATGCGGTCGAGCGCGCGGCTGACCACAGGGTTCACAATGTAGGGCTCGCACGGCACCGCAAAGCACATCTGCAGGAAGTTGGAGGTGTAGTCGAGGTCGTTGCGCGGATAGATGAACGGCTGGCCGATGGAATACTTGTAGGCCATGGCCGCCAGCGTCGGCATCTTCGCCACCAGGCGGTGGCTCGCCACCACGCGCTGGTAGGGATCGTTGATGTCGGTGGAGTCGTGGTAGAATGCGCTCAGCGCGCCCACCGACCCGCACATCACCGCCATCGGATGCGCGTCCCGCCGGAAACCGGTGAAGAAGCGCGTCATCTGCTCGTGCACCATGGTGTGGCGCGTGATGGTGTTGCGGAATGCCTCGTACTCCGCCTTGTTCGGCAGCTCGCCGTTCAGCAGCAGATAGCAGACCTCGATGAAGTCGGAGTGCTGCGCCAGCTGCTCGATCGGGTATCCGCGGTAGAGAAGAACGCCCTTGTCGCCGTCGATGTAGGTGATCCTCGATGAGCAGTTGGCCGTGGACGTGAAGCCAGGATCGTAGGTGAAGCATCCGGTATCGCGATACAGCCGTCCGACATCGATCACATCGGGACCGATCGTCCCGGAACGGACCGGCAGGTGGGCCTGCTGATTGCTGCCGAGCGACAGGGTGGCTTTCTTGCCGGCGTCGGCGTCCTTGGAGCTCATAGGGGCTTGTCCTCTATCTGCAGCTCTGGCCCACCTCCTGGCCAAGTCCGCTCCGCATCCGCCCTTAGACGCGCTGGCGTGCGGTTAAGCAGACCTGGGGAAGGGTTGAGCAGGTCGATTGCCTATTATACATTTTGCAGTGCGGCAAGTTATGCCAACGGTGGAGTTGGGGCGTCAACTCGCGCGTTCGCGTCTGCCTGCGGAATAGGCAGGCCCGCGGCCAAGGTTGCCGGCCCTGCCGCGCTTCAGGACGCCTGGTCCCGGATGCGCGCCAGCGCCTCCTCGCGGCCCAGGGCCGCCATCACGTCGAACACGGGGGGCGAGACGGCCCTGCCCGTCAGCGCCGCCCTGAGCGGCTGGGCGACCGCCCCGAGCTTGGCGCTCTCGTGCTCGGCAAATGCGCGGATCAGGTCTTCCAGGGCTGCAACCCGCCAATCCGGAGCAATCTCCAGGAACGGCAGCAGCCTCGCCAGCAGGGCGCGCGCGCCGGCATCCAGCGCCCTGGCGGCCTTTTCCTCCAGCGCCAGCGGGCGCTCATCGAACAGGAAACGGGCGCCGTCCAACAGGTCGAGCAGCGTCTTGGCCCGCCCCTTGAGGCCCGGCAGGGCCACCTCAAGCTTCTCGCGCGCGCCCGCATCGAGCCGCTCCGGGATGCTGCCGCGGGACGCCGGCTGGGCGGCGGCCTTCGCGTCCTTCGGTGGCCCGGCCTCCATCTCCGCCTTGAGGAGGAGGCCCCGATCGAGCTCGGGCAGTACGTCCTCGATGCGGCGCAGCAACTCGGCGTCGTCGGCCTGGCGGATATAGTGGGCGTTCACGTCGGCCATCTTCCTGAAGTCGAGCCGGGCCGCCGCCTTGTTGATGTCCGCTATGTCGAACCACGCGATCATCTCATCGGTTGAGAAGATCTCGTCGTCGCCGTGGCTCCAGCCGAGCCGCGCCAGGTAATTGCGCAGGCCAGCCGGCAGGAAGCCCATGGCCCGGTAGGCCTCGATGCCCAGCGCGCCGTGGCGCTTCGACAGCTTCGCCCCGTCGGGGCCATGGATCAGCGGGATATGCGCCATCGCCGGCACCTCCCAGCCCATCGCCCGGTAGATCTGCACCTGCCGGGCCGCGTTGGTGAGGTGGTCCACGCCCCGGATCGCGTGGGTGACGCCCATGTCGTGGTCGTCCACCACGACGGCGAAGTTGTAGGTGGGCGTGCCGTCGCTGCGCAGGATGATCATGTCGTCGAGCTGGGTGTTGGGCACCACCACCCGGCCCTGCACCACGTCGTCCATCACCGTCTCGCCCTCGCGCGGCGCCCTGAGCCGCAGCACAGGCGCGACCCCGGGGGGAGCCTCCTTCGGGTCGCGGTGGCGCCAGGGGCTCTGGACGGCCTGCGGCCCGCGCGGCGACCGTTTCTCCGCCCGCGCCAGCTCCCGCTCGGCCGCGATGGCGTCGTGCATGGCCTTCAGCTCGGCGGGCGTGAGGTAGCAGCGGTAGGCGTTCCCCGCCGCCAGCAGCCGCTCGGCCACCTCGCGATGGCGCGGCGCGCGGGGGAACTGGTAGAGCGGCTCGCCGTCCCACTGGAGCCCCAGCCAGTCGAGCCCGTCGAGGATGGCCTTCACCGCCGCCTCGGTGGACCGCTCCCGGTCGGTATCCTCGATGCGCAGGAGGAACCGGCCCCCCATGCGGCGCGCGTAGAGCCAGTTGAACAGCGCCGTCCGCGCCCCGCCGATATGGAGGTAGCCGGTGGGCGAGGGGGCGAAGCGTGTGACGACGGTCTGAATCATATTGCTGCTTTGGGTTCGACCAGGGTGTCGGCCTAAAGCCAAACGCGCGTCAATACAAGGGAGCGCACCGCAGGGCGCCCGTCGGATGTATTGCGCTGTGCACGACCATGTAATACATGGACTGACATGAAGACCGTGACGGTTCGCTTACCCGAAGTGCTGGCTGACGAGATCGAGACCGAGTCGAAAGAGCGCGGTGTGTCGAAGTCCGATGTCATTCGCGAGCGACTGGAGCGCGCAAGGCGGGAAACGCATGAAACCAAGCTCCCGCCCCACCTGGAGGATATTGCGGACCTGATCGGCTCGGTCGATGACGACCTGCCGAAGGATCTGAGTTCACGCAAGAAGCACTACCTGCGGCTTTGGGGCTATGGCCGTAAGCGCCATCGTTGATGCCAGCTTCCTCGCAGCATTGCTGCTCCGGCGTGAGCGTCACCACGCCTGGGCGCTCGATGAGGCTGCGCGGCATCTCACACCATGGCGGACTTGTGAGTCCGCCCTCTCCGAGGCATTCTTCCTTGTGGGGCAGCGCGGCGGCCCTGCCTTGGCAGCGCTCGTGGATCGCGGCGCCGTGCGAGCCCTCCTTCCAGTTCGCCGGGGAGGAGAAGGCCGTGATTGCGCTGATGCGCAAGTATGTGGATGTACCCATGAGTTTCGCCGATGCCTGCCTCGTGCGGATGACGGAGCTTCTCGCGGAGCCCATTGTTCTGACCACCGACTCCGACTTCCGAATCTACCGCCGGCATGGCCGACAGGCCGTACCGTGCGTGCTGCCACCCTAAGCTTGGCATCCTCCGTCGCCTCTTGGGATTGGATGGCGTGCAAGGACAAGCTTGATTTTTGCGGCGGCCACCGGCAAGGCTGGACCCAAGCCGGTCCCGTAGCTCAACTGGATAGAGTGCCGCGCTTCGAACGCGGAGGTTGCGGGTTCAAGCCCTGCCGGGACCGCCATTGACGTATGTCAACTATGCTCCTAAGTTGACATACATGGAGAAGACCCAAGTCTATCTGCCGAAGGAAGAGCTCGACGCGCTGCGCGACGCAGCGGCACGGTCGGGGCGAAGCATCGCTGAGATCATACGCGATGCTATCCGCCAGGTTGTCCTCAAGCCGCAGGCTAGCGGTCCCGTTGCAATTTGGGATGGTCGGCCAAAGCGCGCATCCGTGGACCACGACAGCATCTACGACGAGCCCTGATGCGCCCCACTGATGCGGCCCTCTGATGCGGCATGGACAAGCCGTCTTTGTCGATAGCGGCGCATGGATCGCCCTGGCTCTGTCGCGCGACCCGCTCCATGGGCGAGCGCGCGAGCAATGGGAGCTGCTGAAGGGCGCAGGGGCACGGCTTCACACCTCTGTGCCCGTCGTTATCGAGACCTTCACCTTCCTCGACCGCAACGCCAATCGCGATGTGGCGTTGGCATGGAGGGAGCAGATCGATCGGCCAGGTACCGTGACGCTGCTCCCTTGCGAGCTCGCCGATCTGGAGCTGTCGTGGGACTATTTCCGGCGCGCCGACCTGCACAGGCTGTCGGCCGTCGATGCGACCAGCTTTGCCATCATGAAGCGCGCCCGCATCCGCATCGCCTATACGTTCGACCACCAATTTGCAGCAGTGGGGTTCAGGCTCGTGACCTGACGGCTCCAGCCCTATGGTGGCCGGATCGGATCGCCGACCGGTTGCCACTTGGGTGCTGGGAAGGCCGCGAACGGCCGCCGCCGGATGACCGCGAGTCCGCGAGCCCGACGCTGAATAGGGCCTGGGTGACGGGAAATCACACAGGGATTGCAATGACATACGTCCTCCCCGTTCGATCCCATCCGGCCCGCCAATGCCGTCCACCACCTCGCTCCGGCCGCCCTCCACGAGCTTGCAGAGGACCGCAACCGCTCGTCCGCTTCTCGGCCTCGAGCAGAGGGCGACAGGGGCAGGCCCGGCCGGGATCGGCCAGGTTACCACCCAGAAAAGCGAGCAGCCCCATTTCGTTGCCGGCAAATGCGATCCTGGCGACCAAAATGCTCGCGCCCGCGGAATGGCGATGACCTAAATCTTGTAGTCGGGCATGTGCCTGGACGGCCACATGCGCCTTACGAGGCTGTAATTTCTTACCATTAAAGTCACGCATTTTTTTGTTTGATAATCTCGATCGCAAGGTCACAACGGGGAATATCGAATTGCCGATTGAATGAAAGGACGATTAGCCATGGCCCTCAATTGCCAATCGATAGGTTAACATCGTTCATCCTTACCACCCTGGCGAAAGGCGTGGTTACCCTGGGGTTACATCGGGTTGTTTGCTGAACGCGGTTCAGGATCCAGCGCGTTTACGGCTGGTCGATCCTGAGATTTCGGTCGTCGGGGGCGTGGAGAAGCCGATCTGAGGGGTCCGCGAAAAGCAGAAGAGCCGCCCGAATGCGGCCCTTCCCGAGAGACTGGGGGTGGTGTCAGACCCGGAGGCCTGACACCTTGCCGGATCAGAACCGGATGCGGGCGCCGCCCATCACCACGTCGAAGTCGGCGATGGGGGCCACGCCATTCAAAGGACCGCAGCCAACGCCGCCGAAGGTATCGCAGCCCGTCAGGTCCGCGCTGTAGCGGCGATAGGACAGGAAGAGCTCCATCGCCGCAGCATCGATGTGCTGCACAACGCCCAGGCCCCACACGGTTGCACTGGAGTCACTGATGAAGACGAAGTCGTCGATCGCGCCGAACTGCGCAGCCAGGAGGCCGGTCGCACCATCCTCAATCCTGGCATATTCGCCGTAGAGTACGGTGTTGCCGAGGCCCGTCCAGTTCTTGGAGACACCGCCCTGCAGGTAGTACAGATGGGTATCGGGCCGGCTGATCAGGTTGCCACCAAGGGTCCTGGTAAGGGTGTCGTTGTCCTGCCTCAGGTAAGTACCGGTGAGGTACAGGCCGGAGGCCACGTGCAGTATGCTGGCCGATCCCTTCACCTGGCTCGGAGTGCACTGAACGGTGGCCCCGGCAGCAGGAGCGACGCACTTGCCCGCTTCCTCATGGTCGTTGGTAACCTCGTCCAGACCGGTCGAGTTGCTGATGTAGCCGATGCCGGCCGCGACGCGGAAGCCGGAGAACTCGCCGGCGTAGCGCAGGGCGACATCCCAGACGTTGTCCTCGCCGTAGGCCGCAGCCACCGAGAACCCGCCGAGCGTCGGCGAGGTGTAGCTGATGGCGTTGGCGCGGCTCAGACCGGCGCCGTTCACCGAGTTGCCACCCAGGACCGAGGTCCAAGTGGGAGCTAGCAAAGCACCGGTCGCGTCGTTGGACAGGTTCATGCCGCGCTGCCAGTAGCCGATCTGGGAGTTGGCGATCACGCCGGCGCCACCCAGGTCGATGGTGCTGATGCCGGCCGTGGCGGTGTTGATGCGGCCGACCGTAACCCGGCCCATCTGCTTGTGGTCCAGGTACCAGTTCGCCAGAGTCACCACGTTGGTGGTGTCGCCCGCGGCGTTGAAGCAGGTGCCGCCCGGCTGTCCCGCATCGTCGTCGGCTTGGTTGACGTGGTGGCTGCGGGCGCCGCCGCACAGGCCGAGCGTGACGTTGAACCCGGCCGACAGGTTCGGGTTGATGGCGGCCGAGCCCGAGAAGGCGATGAACGAGCCGCCGGCGGCGGTGTTGTCGACCACGTACAGGTCGCCGCTGTCCGCATTGGCCGCGTTGTTACCATCGCTCCAGACCATCAGGGCGGTGGAGACCTGGCCCGAGATGGTCAGCGACACCTTGCGGTTGCCCTTGCGGGCGGTGGTGGCCTCCAGCTCGGCCACCCGCTCCTCGAGATCGGCGCAGCAGTCGCCGCCC
>JBIOWI010000204.1:0-7584 GCA_044868325.1 Hyphomicrobiaceae bacterium | reverse complement strand
GCGTCACCTTGATCCCGGAGATGGCGGTGCCGGTGGAGACGCGCCGGGCGCCGGTCTCGGTCGCCCGCTTCGAGGACCCCCAGCCCGCGCGCACCATCGGCATGATCTGGCGCAAGACCAGCCCCCTAGCCCGCCAGCTCACCGACCTTTCCGAGGCGGTCCGTCGCGCTGCCGAGGAGTTGCGCGAGGCGCGCGATCCGGATGCTCATGACGCCATGCCCAGGCAACGCCAACCCCGCCGACGGCGCCGGCGAGGTGCGACGGGGACGCGCGCGCCTACTCAGCAACCATGAGGGGCGGTTTCCCGCCCCAGCGGGCTGCCTTTCGACACCCTGCCATTGTCAAGACATCGGACGTGATGGTCGGCACTACTTCTTTGGACAGTCAGTGAAGGGAATCCCCTGCGCAACGCGACGAGCACCCTCGTCACACCAACGCTCGGCATCGGCCTTGGAGCGGCCGGCACGCAGATTGGCGGCCACACACCGATCCCATTTCCACCCGGCATGGCAGGGCAGCTTTGGATTCTTTACGACAGGGTTGCGATTCACTTGCCCCAGAGCCGGCGCCGCTTCCAAAGCCAAGAAGGCGAAGAACAACGCGCCCACGGTTATGACTAAGATCTTCATGACAATCCCCTCACACTGCAATCGGTCAAGCGCAGCAAGGAATAACACGGACGATCATAGCGGCCAAACAGGTCGGAAGACCAATGGGGTCTGACCCTGCGGGTCTGACCCCATGCTCCGACCTCGATATTGCGGTGAGGCCGAACCCACCCCTGGCATGGCACGCATCACGCAGTATCGGCATCGACGCGGTCTCCGTAGAACCGCCCGTCGTGAGGTCCTGCCATGGGGTCAGACCCGCAGGGGTCTGACCCCGCCGCCCTCGGTGTCGGCTCGCGCCCCACCCGTACGCCGGGCGGCCACTGCGCAGCTTTGCGAAACTTTACATTGGGGAGATGCGGCGGAAACCGGGGCCGTGCACAACCGAAGGCGCGACGCTGCGCACGGGTAGGTCGGAGGCTTCCCTTGGAAGGCCGCTGTGCCACGAGCCACGTCGCGCCGCCCGCGGGATGAACCCGTCAGGAGGGAGCCGTCGGATGCTGCGCTGCAACTTCAACGGAAATGCGCGTCGGCTCTACATCCGCTTCGCAGACCCGCCTTAATTCGGCCGTTTTCCTGCAAACAAAACGGTCGTTCGTTTTTTTTGATGCAACGCGATGCGACGGACTTCTCAGGATCGCCGAGGGGTGGGGGGGAGTGTCGCATCGTCCGAGGAGTGGGCTGCATTGGGCTGTACACGTGGGAGGCGGCGACGGCCGTCGCAAGGGCCGATGGGGTCACGGCAGAGGCCAGATCAAACGAGGCAAGCCCGAGCGATGCAAGCCCGATAGGCGTGAGCCCGATAGGTGCGAGTTCGATAGCGGCGAGCCCGGCACCAAGCCGGCCGGGAGCGCCACAGGGGAGCAGCGATGCCGAAGCTCAAACCAGCCATCCAGCAGGCCCGGCGCGACCACATCCTCAATGCGGCCGAGCGGTGCTTCGCCCGCGCCGGCTTCCACCGCACCACCATGCAGGACATCTGCAAGGAGGCCGCTGTCAGCCCCGGCGCGCTCTACGTCTACTTCGACAGCAAGGAGGCGCTGATCGCCGGCATCTGCGAGCGCGACCGCGCCGAGTTTGCCGAGCGTTTCGCCGCTCTTGCCGAGGCACCGGATTTCCTCCGGTCGCTGAGGGACCTGGGCGAGCACTACTTCGTGCACGAGCCTGCCTACAAGCACCTGCTGTGCATCGAGATCGGCGCGGAATCCACGCGCAACTCGCGCGTGGGCGAGATTCGCCGCGGTGTCGACGAGTTCATCACCTCCAGCCTCGAGAAGCTGTTCGAGCGCATGCAGGACGAGGGCCGCATCGCCCCCGATCTGCCGATCCCGGTGCTGGTCAGAATGTTCTCGATTATCGCCGACGGCATGTTCTGGCATCGCGCCGTCGACCCCGACTTCGACGGGACGGTGGCCGTGCCAGCCGCCTTCGACGTGATGATCGGGCTTCTCAAGCCGGTGCCGCCGGCCGAGACGGAAACAGTCGATTCACGTGGGGATCTTTCATGAGAAAGATGCTGATCGGCGTCGTTCTGGCGCTCGCCTTCGCGATGATATCGCTCACCATGGTCGGCCGCTCGCTGCCGCGACCCACAGGCCCCACGGACAGCCAGGCCGCCAAGGAGATGGCTGCAGCGGCCGACCTGTTCGCGGCAGTCGTCACTGTGGCTCGCGTTGCCCCGGCGGAGTTCATCGATACGGTGCTGGCCACCGGCTCGCTGGTGGCGCGCGAGGAGATCCTGGTGGGCCCCGAGGTGGAGGGCCTGCGCATCACCGAGGTGCTGGCCGACGAGGGCCAGCGCGTGAAGAAGGGCGACGCGCTGGCCCGTCTGGTGGCGGACACCCTCGACGCCCAGGTCGCCCAGAACGACGCGGCCCTCGCCCGCACGGCGGCCGCCATCGCCCAGGCCAAGTCCTCCATCGTGCAGGCCGAGGCGCGCCTTGCCGAGAGCCGCAACGCCTACGAGCGCGCCAAGCCGCTGCGTCAGGGCGGGCACATGACGGAGGCCGTCTTCGACCAGCGCGAGCAGGCCGCGCGCACCGCCGAGGCCCAGCTCGCCGCCGCCCAGGACGGCCTGCGCGTGGCCGAGGCCGAGCGCGCACAAGTTGAGGCTCAGCGCCGCGAATTGACGTGGCGGCGCGGCCGGGTGGAGGTGAAGGCTCCCGCCGACGGCATCGTCAGCCGGCGCATGGCCCGCGTCGGAGGCCACGCCGCAGGGGCCGCGGAGCCCATGTTCCGCATCGTCGCCAATGGCGAGGTGGAGCTGGATGCGGAGGTGGTCGAGACCCGGCTCGGGGCCATCGCCGCCGGCCAGCGGGCGCGCGTCGAGGTGGCCGGCCTCGGCGAGGTGACGGGCGCCGTGCGCCTGGTCTCGCCCGAGGTGGACAAGAGCACCCGGTTGGGCCGCGTCCGCGTCTTCCTGGGCGACAACCCCGGCCTGCGCGTGGGCTCCTTCGGACGGGCGAGCATCGAGACCGCCGCTTCGAGCGGCCTGGCCGTCCCGGCGTCCGCCGTCCTCTACGGCCCCAACGGACCGACGGTGCAGATCGTGCGCGGCAACCGCGTCGAGACCCGCGCCATCAAGGCCGGGCTCGCCGCCGGAGCGCTCGTCGAGGTGCGCGACGGCCTTGCCGACGGCGACCTCGTGGTCGCCCGCGCCGGTACTTTCCTGCGCGACGGCGACACGGTGCGGCCGGTCCCGGCTGCGGCGACGGGCAAGGCGGAGACGCACTGATGAACTGGAACATCTCCGCCTGGTCGATCCGCCGGCCGGTGCCGGCGCTCGTCCTGTTCCTGGTGCTGGTTGCGCTCGGCTACGTCAGCTTCGGCGACCTCGCGGTCACGCGCTTCCCCAACGTGGATGTGCCGATCGTGCAGGTGCGCGTCTACCAGCCGGGGGCGGCGCCGTCCGAGCTGGAGGTGCAGGTCACCAAGAAGATCGAGGACGCCATTGCCGGCGTGAACGGGCTGAAGCACCAGACCTCGGTCATCGCCGAAGGCTCCTCCATCACCACCGTGGAGTTTCACCTTGAGGTGAACCAGGACCGCGCCCTCAACGACGTGAAGGACGCCGTCGGCCGCATCCGCTCCGAGCTGCCGCGCACCATCGAGGAGCCGGTCGTCACGCGGGTGGAGATCGAGGGCTTGCCCATCGTCACCTACGCGGCCCGCGCGCCGGGCATGACGCCCGAGGAGCTGTCGTGGTTCGTCGACGACGTGGTGATGCGCGCGCTGCGCGGCGTGAAGGGCGTGTCGCAGATCGAGCGCCAGGGCGGCGTGGACCGCGAGATCCGCATCGCCCTCGATCCCGACCGGCTGCAGGCCTACGGCATCACCGCCGGCGACGTGAACCGCCAGCTGAGGGCGACGAACGTGGACCTCGCCGGGGGGCGCGGCGACATCGGCGGGCGCGAGCAGGCCATTCGCACCCTGGCCGGCAAGCAGTCGGTGGCCGACCTCGCCGCCACCATGATCGGGCTGCCCAAGGGTCGCAAGGTGCGCCTCGACCAGCTCGGCACCGTGACGGACAGCACCGCCGAGCAGCGCACCTTCGCGGCATTGGCCGGCCGGCCAGTGGTGGCCTTCGCCATCTCCCGCGCCAAGGGCGCGAGCGACGTGGTCGTCGCCGAGCAGGTGGCCAAGAAGGTCGAGGAGCTGCAGCGGGCCCATCCCGATGTCGAGATCAAAGAGATCGACACGATGGTGGCGTACACGCTGAATGCCTACAAGGCCACCATGAAGACGCTGATCGAGGGGGCCATCCTGGCCATCGCCGTGGTCTTCCTGTTCCTGCGCGACCTGCGCGCCACCGTGATCGCGGCCGTCGCCCTGCCGCTCTCCATCGTCCCTGCGTTCTGGGCCATCGACGCGGCGGGCTTCTCCCTCAACCTCGTCAGCCTGCTCGCCATCACCATCGTCACCGGCATTCTCGTGGACGATGCCATCGTCGAGATCGAGAACATCGTGCGCCACATGGCGCTGGGCAAGAGCGCCTACCGCGCCGCACTGGAGGCCGCCGACGAGATCGGCCTCGCCGTGATCGCCATCACGCTCACCATCATCGCCGTGTTCGTGCCCGTGAGCTTCATGGGCGGCATCGCCGGCCAGTACTTCAAGCAGTTCGGCCTGGTGGTGGCGTTCGCCGTGTTCTTCTCGCTCCTGGTGGCGCGGCTCATCACGCCGGTGCTCGCCGCCTACTTCATGCGCAGCAAGGGCCACGCCGAGCGGGAGGGCTGGCTGCTCCGCGCCTACACCCGCCTCGTCCGCTGGTCGGTGAGGCACCATTACGTGGCAGTGGCGCTGGGGCTCGCCATCTTCGCCGGCTCCGTCGGCAGCTTCTTCCTGCTCCCCTCGGGCTTCCTGCCCACCGAGGACACCGGCCGCACCCTGCTCGCCATCGAGCTGCCGCCCGGCTCGCGCCTGGACGACACCAAGGCAGTGACCGAGGCCATCGCCCACGAGATCGGCTCCCGGCCCGACGTGAGGAGCGTGTTCGTCAACGGCGGCCGCCTCATGGGCGGGGCGGCGGGCGGCGGCGCGGAGGTGCGCAAGGCCACGCTCGTCATCAACCTGATGCCCAGGGCGGAGCGCAAGCTCGGCCAGGCCGCCATCAAGCAGGAGATCAGCCGCAGCCTGGCCCAGGTGCCCGACATCCGCTTCTGGTTCTTGCTGGACAACGGCCGACAGCAGATCCAGCTGGTGGTGTCGGGCCGCGACACCGCCGCCGTCAACCGCGTCGCGGCCGAGATGACGAGCCAGGCCAAGCGCATCCCGCTGATCGCCAACGTGGTCTCCTCGGCGGAGTTGGACCGGCCCGAGCTGCGCGTGGTGCCCATCGGCGACGTAGCGGCCGACCTCGGCGTCTCGACCGAGGCCATTGCCGAGGCCGTGCGCATCGCCACCATCGGCGACGTGGGCGCCAACCTCGCCAAGTTCGACGTGGGCGACCGGCAGGTGCCGATCCGCGTGCAGCTCGACGAGCGCGCCCGCGCCGACCGGCAGGTGCTGGAGTCCCTCAAGGTGCCCACCGCGGGGGGCGCCACGGTGCCGCTGTCGGCGGTGGCGCGCTTCGAGCTGGCCCAGGGCCCAACGGCCATCGACCGCTACGACCGCATGCGCCGCGTGCTGGTGGGGGCCGACCTTGTCGGCAAGGCCCCGCTGGGCAAGGCCGTGGATGCGATGCTGGAGCTGCCGGCTGCCAAGAGCCTGCCGGCTGGCGTGGAGCTCAGGCAGTTCGGCGACGCCGAGATCATGGGCGAGGTGTTCGCGAGCTTCGCCGCCGCCATGGGTGCCGGCATCATGATGGTCTACGCCGTGCTGGTGCTGCTGTTCGGCAGCTTCCTGCAGCCCATCACCATCCTGTTCTCGCTGCCCTTGTCCATTGGCGGCGCCATCGTCGCGCTCGCCGTCGCCGGCCAGTCGATCAGCCTGCCGGTCGTGATCGGCATCCTGATGCTGATGGGCATCGTCACCAAGAACGCCATCATGCTGGTGGACTTCGGCATCGAGGCCATGCACCGCGGCACCCCCCGCACCGAGGCCATCGTCGACGCCGGCCGCAAGCGCGCCCGCCCCATCGTCATGACGACCATCGCCATGGTTGCCGGCATGGTGCCGGCCGCCGTCGGCCTCGACTCCGGCGGCGAGTTCCGCGCCCCGATGGCCATCGCCGTGATCGGCGGCCTCCTCTCCTCCACGCTGCTGTCGCTGGTGTTCGTGCCCGCCGTGTTCGCCGTGATGGACGACATCGGCCGCCTCGCCTGGCATGCGTTCAGCCGCTTCGTCGGCCCGGCGGAGGAGGAGCCTGCGCACGCGGCGGCGCCGCCTGCCGCGGCGCCCGCGGAGCTGCGCACGCTTGCCGCGGCAGCGGAGTAGGCTGGGATGAGCGGCCCAAAGACAGTTCTGGTGACGGGCGGATCCGGGTTCATTGGCGGCTGGTGCGTGATCGGACTGCTTCAGCAGGGCTACACCGTGCGCACCACGGTACGGAGCCTCGCTCGCGAGCATTCGGTGCGCGCGGCACTCGGCAGGGTGGTCGATGTGCAGGACCGCCTCAGCTTCCACGCCGCCGAGCTCACCTCGGACGCCGGGTGGGACGCGGCCACAAGCGGCTGCGATTTCGTGCTCCACGTCGCATCCCCGGTTGTGATTTCCCAGCCGAGGAACCCCGATGAGCTCATTGCTCCAGCCCGCGACGGCACCCGGCGCGCTGTCGATGCGGCCATCAAAGCCGGCGTGCAGCGCGTCGTCTTGACGTCGTCGGTGGCGGCGGCAAGCAGAGATGCTGAGCTGATGGAAAGTCTCAGCGATGAAACCGTCTGGACCGACCTCGACGATCCCAACGTCAGCGCCTACACGCGGTCCAAGACTTTGGCCGAGCGCATGGCGTGGGATCTGATCGCTTCGTCGGGGGGCGCGACCACGCTGGCCACGGTCAATCCATCCGTGGTGCTCGGGCCCGTCCTCAGCGGCGACTATTCGGCGTCCGTCCAGGTTGTGGAGCGCCTGCTGTCTGGCAGGGTGCCTGGCATCCCGAGGCTTGGCTTCAATTTCGTCGACGTACGCGATGTGGCCGACCTGCATGTGCGGGCGATGACGGCGCGCGAGGCTGCCGGGCAGAGGTTCATCGCAGCCGGGACCTTCGGCTGGATGGCGGACCTCGCAACCCTCCTGCGCGCCCGCCTCGGCGATGCGGCCAGCAAGGTTCCAACGCGCCGGGTCCCGGACCTTCTCGTTCGGCTGGCAGCTCTCTTCAACAAGGAGCTGCGGGCGGCCGTGCCCCGCCTCGGCCAGAAGCGCGATTTCACGTCGGCGAAGGCGCAAGCCGTGCTCGGCTGGCGACCGCGTCCGTTGGAGGAAACCGTGCTCGACTGCGCCAGGAGCCTGATCGCTACGGCGTCGCTGCGATGACCGCCGACGGCTGCCGGCGCTTCCAGACAAGAAGACCGAACCCGACGACACCTGCGAGCAGCACCGA
>JBIOWI010000203.1:0-15014 GCA_044868325.1 Hyphomicrobiaceae bacterium | reverse complement strand
TGAACTTGGCGTTGAACCCGAGCCGGCCGCCGCGCTCGTCCATCACGGCCCGCAGCGCCGCCATGTTGATGGTGTGCTGGCCCTTGTTGTCGGCGGTGCCGCGGCCGTAGATGCGGTCGCCCTCGCGCGCCGTCGCCCACGGCCCCTTGCCTTTGGTCCACTGGTCCTCCAGCCCGCGCACCACGTCGCCGTGGCCGTAGCCGAGCACGGTCAGCAGCGCGGGGTCCTCGATGCGCGTGGCGAGCAGCACGGGCCCCTGGCCCTCGATCGGGTTGTCGTAAATCTTCGACGTGAAGCCCATGGCCGCGAAGGCGGGCGCCATCTCCTCGTCGAGGTAGCGGCGGCACTCGGCGAGCGCGCCCGCATCGGGGAACCTCTGGCTCTCCGTCCTGATCGCCACGCGGCGGGCCAGCTCGGCCTCGAAGGCGCCGGAGCTGAGATAGTCCTGCACCCGCTTGACGGCGCCGCCGCGCGATGCCTTGGAGGCTTGGCTGCTCATGTGGGTCGTTAGATCTTCTGATTGTACTCGCCCACCTCCGGGCATTTGGCCAAGCGCGCGTCGATGTCGGCGAAGATGGCGCGCATGTTGGCTTCGGACGTGGGGCTCTCGACCACCACCACCAGCTCGGGCTTGTTGGAGGAGGCGCGCACCAGGCCCCAGGTGCCGTCCTCCAGGGTGACGCGAACGCCGTTGACGGTGACGAGGTCGCGGATCCTCTGGCCGGCGACCGCAGCGCCCTTGGCTGCCGCGTCCTTGTACTGTGCGGTGATCTTCTCCACGACGCCGTACTTCGCCTCGTCGTCGCAGTGCGGCGACATGGTGGGCGAGCCCCAGGTCTTGGGCAGCGCGTTCTTCAGGTCGGCGAGGGATTTGCCGGCGTTGTGATCGAGCAGGTCGCAGACGGCGATGGCCGTGACGAGGCCGTCGTCGTAGCCGCGGCCCAAGGGCGGCTGGAAGAAGAAGTGGCCGGACTTCTCGAAGCCCGCCAGCGCCTTCTGCTCATAGGAATAGCGCTTCATGTAGGAGTGGCCGGTCTTCCAATAGAGCGCCTTGGCGCCGTTCTTCTGCAGCACCGGGTCGGTGAGGAACAGGCCCGTCGATTTCACGTCGGCCACGAACACGGCGTTCGGGTGCCGGGCGGAGAGGTCGCGCGCCAGCATCACCCCCACCTTGTCGGCGAAGATCTCGTGGCCCTCGTTGTCCACCACGCCGCAGCGGTCGCCGTCGCCGTCGAAGCCGAGACCCACGTCGGCCTTGTTGGCCAGCACCGCCTCGGACATGGCGTGCAGCATCTTCATGTCTTCGGGGTTGGGGTTGTAGCGCGGGAACGAGTGGTCGAGCTCGCAGTCGAGCGGGATCACCTCGCAGCCGATGGCCTCCAGCACCTTGGGCGCGAAGGCGCCGGCGGTGCCGTTGCCGCAGGCGGCCACCACCTTGAGCCTGCGCTTCAGCTTGGGCCGGTCGGCGAGGGCCTGCATGTAGCGCTCGGCCAAGTCGGGCACGAAGATGTAGCGGCCGCCGCCCATCGTGCTCCCCTGGGCCTTGAACCGCCCGCCGAGCACGATCTCCCTCAGCGCCGTCATCTCCTCGGGGCCGAAGGTGAGGGGGCGGCTGAGGCCCATCTTGATGCCGGTCCAGCCGTTGTCGTTGTGGCTGGCCGTGACCATGGCCACGCCCTCCACGCCGAGCTCGAACTGGGCGAAGTAGGCCATCGGCGACAGGGCGAGGCCGATGTCGTGCACCTCCGCCCCGCCGGCCAAGAGGCCCGTAATCAGGCCCTGCTTCACGGCCGAGGAGTACCAGCGGAAGTCGTGGCCGACCACGAACCGTTTGGGCACGCCGCGCTCGCCCGCCAGGGTGGCGAGGCCGAGGCCGATGGCGTTGAGGCCCATCAGATTGATGTCCTTGGGGAACAGCCAGCGCGCATCGTACTCGCGGAAGCCCGTCGGCTTGACCAGGGGCAGGCGCTCGAAATCGAGCGTGTTGGGCCTCAAATCGGCGCGCGGCTTCGGGAACATGCATCCTCTTCCTGTGCTGCAGGGGTCAGACCCCTTGCCTCCAACGGGTTGTGCTCAAATCGAGATGCGGGGGTCAGACCCCTTGCTCGAACGGTCATGCTCTATTCGAAAATGTCAGCGCAAGGGGTCTGACCCTCCGCGGCCCCCTCCGCGGCTACGTGGCAAACGCCTTGGCTCAGGTCAACCGGCCTCGGACTTGGCCGCCCCGCGTTACAGCTTGCGCAGCGTCAGGTAGTCGCCGGAGAACTCGTAGGAGTTGAGACGGTTCAGGAAGCTCATGCCGAGCAGGTTCTCGCGCAGCGTGCCGCGCTTGGCCACTAGGGCCTCGACGTTGGTCATCTTGATCCTGCCGACGCTGAGGGTGCTCAGGCGGACGCTCGCCGCATAGGTGGTGCCGTTGGCCGTCTGCACCGGCACCACGTAGCGCAGCTGGTCCACGTCGAAGCCGAGCCGCCGGCCGTCCTCCGGCCGCAGCACCACGGTGGAGGCCCCGGTATCCACCAGCATCGGCAGCGAGACGCCGTTCGCCTCGGTGTGCACCATGAAGTGGCCGTCCGGCCGCTTCCGGATGCGCACGGACCGCTCCTGGTCGACCTGGGTGTCGGCGCGCAGCGGGCTGTCGGGCGGCAGCAGGTCGCCCAGGACCTGGTGGCCGAAGCCGACAATTCTCTCGCGGTAGTTGTAGCCGGCGAAGAGGGCAACGCCCAGCAGGCTCCACACGAGCATATCGCGGAGCGCCTGGCCGGCCCGGCCGCGGTAGCTGCCGGCCACGGACGAGGCGATGAAGATCAGCAAGGCGAGGCCCGAGACGACGAGTGCGAAGTCGGACGGGTCGTAGCCGCCGATCGAGCCGATGTCGGCGCGCATCAGCAGCGCCACCCCTGCAATCACCAGCAGCAACAAGGCAACCCACGCAGCCATGCTCACCTCCCCGCAACACGCCTATCGGGCATAAGTCTGGCGGGCAGGCTCGCCACGATGCGTTGCCGCTCGTCGTCGGTCATCTGGGACCAGCGCGCGATCTCGTCGATGGTCCGGCTGCAGCCGGCACACAGGCCCGTGCCTGGATCGATGGCGCAGACGCGGGTGCAGGGCGAGTGGATGGGCTGCGGCATGTTGGGCGGTGGCACCGGGACGCGCGCGAGCATGAGGCTTAAGATGTAGGGGGCGTCCGGGCGCATGACAATCCAGGTTGGCAAGCGTTTCAACAACCTGTGGTTGCTTGCTGTGCCGCTCTGCCCGCGCGGACGCGCCACCATGGCTCGGGGTCCACGAGGCCCTGGCTCGGAGGGGGCTCGGCCTCGCCGAGCCGGCGTGCCACCGGCTCCGTCCTGGCGCTCAGGAGCCGGCTGGGCGGCAGCCAGACGATGGCCTCGGTGCCCTTGCGCAACGCCGAGCGCAGCCGGAAGGTGCCGCCGTGCAGCCGTACGAGGTTCTGCACGATGGGCAGGCCGAGCCCGGTGCCGCCCTCCGCTGTCTGTTGCGCCAGGGAGCCCTGGCCGAAGGCCTGCATCACGCGCGGCATCTCCTCCTTGGGGATGCCGGGTCCGGTGTCCTTCACAGCCAGCATCTGGCCGCCCTCGGGCGTGCCGGCAACCGTGACGGCGATCTCGCCGCCGCTGGGGGTGAACTTGAGGGCGTTGGAGAGGAGGTTGAGGCAGATCTGGCGGATGGCCCGCTCGTCGGCCCACAGGGGCTCCAGGTCCTTGCCCACCATCAGGGCGACGCGCAGGCCCTTGCTCTCGGCCCGCAGATGGAGGAGGCGCAGGCACTCCCCGGCCACGCCGGCAAGGCGCACCGGCCCTTCCTGCAGCTCGTAGCGGCCGGCCTCGATGCGGGAGAGGTCCAGCACCTCGTTGATGAGTTGCAGCAGGTGCCGGCCGCTGTCGTGGATGTTGGCGGCGTACTCCTTGTAGCTGCTGTTGCGGACAGGCCCCAGCAGCTCGCCCTTCATGACCTCCGAGAAGCCGAGGATGGCGTTCAAGGGCGTGCGGAGCTCGTGGCTCATGGTGGCCAGGAAGCGCGACTTGGCCACGCTGGCGGCCTCGGCGCGGCGTCTCGCCTCGTCGGAGATGGCCTTCTCGCCCTCGATCTCGGCGATCAGCGCGTCCTTCTCGGCGCGGAACTCCAGCATGGCGAGCGCCGTAGCGCTGAGGCCCCGGGCCAGGACGATGAAGTAGGCATGCAGACCGACGGCGATGGCGGCCATGGCGAAATGGAAGGGGTCGCCCTGGGCCAGCAGACGGGCCACCACCGCAAGCGTGATAGGGACAGTCCCGGCGCACAGCACGGTCATGACCGCGGAGGCGAACGTCATGCGGATGGCCAGCAGCACGATCAGGCAGGCCAGCATGAACACGTGGCCGGTGGCGTCGGCGGTGCCGAGCCCCACCAGGGCGATGCCGGCCCAGGCGATGCCGTTCGCCAGCTCCAGGCAGATGAGCCGACGGCGCCAGAGCGGCACGTCCACCTCCAGGCGCGGGCGGGAGAGGAGCCTGCGGCAGGCAGTCACGACGATGAGCTTCATGGCGATGACGGCGGCCAGCCACACGGCGGCGTGCGGCACCGGCGCCCAGAACGTCGAGGCCAGCGAGAAGATGGTGGCCAGCAGCGGCAGCGCCACGCGCGCGGACAGCTCCTTGCGCGCAAACATGCACAGAAGGTCGTGCTCGAAGTCGGGCTTGCGGCTTGGGCCGTGGGCCAGCCGGTTGCGGATCTCGCGCACCTTCTGACGGGCGTTGGCGCGCCGGTCCCTGGCGTCACCATGCACAAAAGCGGCTTCCGCGGCACCATCGCTCAGGCACGCGGGCTCGGGAAGCTCGGACATCTGACAAGAGATCGCCGTACTGGAGGACGTTGGCGCGATGTATCTGCCGGGCAAACTCTTAAGGTCGGGTTTATGCGACCAGGTGTCAGGTGTCAGGTTTCAGGTTTCAGAACCTCGCGATGTGCCGTTGGAGCCTGACCCCTGGTCCCTGAAACCTGATCCCTGATAGTGTGTCCTAGCAGGGCCAGTTTTCGTGATCAGGGCCTAGTGACTGAAACCTGAAACCTGACACCTGACACCTGAAACCTGATCGGAGGGGCGTCCTTTCATGAAGATCATGGAAACCCGCACGGCACCCAATCCACGGCGCGTGCGCATCTTTCTCGCCGAGAAGGGCGTCGAGGTGCCCTACGAGGAGCTGGACCTCATGAAGGGCGCGCTGAAGACGCCGGAGTTCACCCAAGTGAACTGGTTCCAGCGCGTGCCGGTGCTGGTCCTCGACGACGGCGCGGCCATCTCCGAGACCATCGCCATCTGCCGCTACTTCGAGGAGGCGAAGCCGGAGCCGGCGCTGTTCGGGACGGGGGCGCTGGGGCGGGCCACGGTGGAGATGTGGAACCGGCGCGTGGAACTGGGCCTTTTCCTGTGCGTGGCGCAGGCGTTCCGGCATTTGCACCCGGCCATGGGACACCTGGAAGTGCCGCAGGTTCCCGCCTGGGGCGAGGCCAACAAGCCGAGGGCGCTGGAGGTCCTGGGCTTCATGGACCGGGAGCTGGCCGGCCGGCAGTATATTGCCGGCGACCGGTTCTCCGTCGCCGATATCACGGCGCTGGTGGCTGTGGACTTCATGAAGCCCGCCCGCATCCAGCGCCCGCCGGAGCTCAAGAACCTGGAGCGCTGGTACCAGGAGGTCTCGTCCCGGCCCAGCGCCAAGGCGTGAGGCAGCACGGAGGCTCGCCATGAGGCTCACCGTTGTCGGCTGCGGCGATGCGTTCGGGTCGGGCGGGCGGCTGCAGACCTGCTATCTCGTCGAGGCGGCGGGGACGCGGTTCCTGATCGATTGCGGGGCGAGCGCGCTCATCGGCATCAACCGGCTGGGGCTCGACCCCAACGCCGTCCCGACCATCCTCATCTCGCACCTGCACGGCGATCACTTCGCCGGGCTCGTGTGGTGGCTGATCCACGCCAGGCACGTGGGCAAGCGCACCGCCCCCCTCACCATCGTGGGTCCGCCGGGCATCGAGACGCGGCTCAGGGCGGCGGCCGAGGCCCTCTTCCCCGGCTCGTTCCAGGTGGCCCTGCGGCACGAGTTGAATTTCGTCGAGCTGACCCGCGAGCAGCGCCGCACCGTCGGGCCGGTCGCGGTGACGCCGTTCGAGGTGAGCCATCCCTCCGGGGCGCCCTCGTACGCCCTGCGCTTCGAGGCCGAGGGCAAGGTGCTGAGCTTCACGGGCGACAGCGAGTGGGTGGAGAGCCTGGTGGCGGCGGGGCGCGGCGCCGATCTCTACATCATGGAGTGCTACCAGCTCGAAGGCGAGCCCCGCTACCACATGAGCTGGAGGACGATCCAATCTCATCTCGACCGCATCGGCGCCAAGCGCGTGCTGCTCACGCATATGGCGGCTGGGATGCTCGCCCGGCGGGCGGAGGTGGCCGATCCGCGCGTGGTGCTGGCCGAGGATGGGCTGGTCCTCGACGACGTATGAGCGGGCTGGAGCGAGAGCTGGGGCGGCTGGTGCGCGAGATCGAGGCCTGCCGCATCTGCCGCGAGGCGCCCCAAGGTCCGCCGCTGCCGCACGAGCCGCGCCCCGTCCTGCGCCCCAGCGCGACAGCGAGGCTGGCGATCTGCAGCCAGGCGCCTGGGGTGCGGGTGCACGCTTCGGGCGTGCCGTTCACCGACCCTTCGGGCGACCGGCTGCGGGCCTGGCTGGCGCTCGGCCCTGAGGAGTTCTACGACCAGGCCAGGGTGGCCATCGTGCCCATGGGCTTCTGCTTCCCCGGCCACGACGCCGCCGGGGGCGACCTGCCGCCGCGACGCGAGTGTGCCGCCCGCTGGCACACTCGGCTGTTTGCCGCCATGCCTCAGCTTGAGCTTGTCCTGCTGGTCGGCAGCTACGCCCAGCGTTGGCACCTGGGGTTGCTAAACGGAACGGGCATGACGGAAACCGTAAGGGCGTGGCAGGGTCGCCTCACCTCGCCCGAGACGCCGCGGCATATTGCGCTGCCGCATCCGTCTTGGCGCAACAACGCGTGGCTGACGGCGAATCGCTGGTTCGAGCGCGAGATGCTGCCCGCCTTGCGGCGCGAGGTGCGCCGGTTGCTGGACTGACCGGCCCGTGGCCGTTTGGGCGCCCGCTTCCTGGGCAGTCCGCCCGCGGATGTTGCCCTCTGATGTTGCATGTGCCGCAATACGTGGTGCGTTGTGAGAACCCTATAGGGTCTGCTAGCTTGCCGCCTCTCGGCACAGGGCCCTTACCCGTGGAATACTTCCTTCAGCAGCTCATCAACGGACTGACCCTCGGATCCATCTACGGCCTGATCGCCATCGGCTACACCATGGTCTATGGCATCATCGGCATGATCAATTTCGCCCACGGCGACATCTTCATGGTGGGCGCGTTCATCGCGCTGATCGCCTTCCTGGCGCTGGTCGCGATCGGGGTCACCGCGGTGCCGCTGGCGCTCCTGATCGTGCTCCTCGCCGCCATGGCACTGGCCGCGCTCTACGGCTGGACCGTGGAGCGGCTCGCCTACCGGCCGCTGCGCGGCTCGTTCCGGCTGGCGCCGCTGATCTCGGCCATCGGCATGTCGATCGTGCTGCAGAACTACATGCAAGTGGCCCAGGGTGCGCGCGTGAAGCCGCTGCCGCCGCTCGTCACCGGGGCCCACACCCTGATCGAGCACGATGGCTTCTCCGTCCAGATCTCCAACATCCAGGTCATCATTGTGGCGATCACGGTGGCGCTGATGGCGGTCTTCTCTTGGCTGGTGTCGCGCACCCGGCTCGGGCGCGAGATGCGCGCCTGCGAGCAGGACCTGAAGATGGTGTCGCTCCTCGGCGTCAACACCGACCGCACCATCGCGCTCACCTTCGTCATCGGCGCTGCGCTGGCCTCGGTGGCCGGGCTCATGTACCTTCTCTACTATGGGGTGATCGACTTCTACATGGGCTTCGTCGCCGGCGTGAAGGCGTTCACCGCCGCCGTGCTCGGCGGCATCGGCTCGCTCCCGGGCGCCATGCTGGGCGGGCTGCTGATCGGCCTGATCGAGACTTTCTGGTCGGCCTATTTCACCATCGAGTACAAGGACGTGGCCGCGTTCTCGGTGCTGGTCCTGGTCCTGATCTTCCTCCCCACCGGCATCCTCGGCCGGCCGGAAGTCGAGAAGGTCTGAGCCCGTGGCCGACATCTCCCAGGCCGTTGCCGAGCGCCGCCCGACAGCGGGAGCCGGGCATGTCCTGGCAGCGGCCCTGAAGGACGCCGCCATCGCGGCGCTGGTCGCGCTCGGCCTGTTCAACCTGATCCTGGGCTTCCGCACCGAGACCGGCCCAGTCGGCGCCCTGGAGCTGCTGCCCCGGCCTGGGCTGCTGGCCTGGGTCGTGGGGCTCGTGTTCGTGGGGCGCCTGGCAGTCGTCCTCCTGTACCAGAGCGGGGTGCTCTCGCTCGTGCCGCGGCTGTTTGCGTCCAGCAGCGCCAAGGAGGGGCTCTCAGTTCTGGTGAGATGGCTTCTGGGGCCAGGCCTGCTGCTGTTCGCCCTGGCCGTGCCCTTCCTGTTCTATTCCAACCGCTACTACCTCGACCTCGGCATCCTGGTGCTGACCTACGTGATGCTTGGCTGGGGCCTCAACATCGTGGTCGGCCTCGCCGGGCTGCTCGACCTCGGCTACGTCGCCTTCTACGCGGTCGGCGCCTACGCCTACGCCCTGATGGCGCAGCACACCGGCCTGTCGTTCTGGGTCTGCCTGCCAGTGGCCGGCATCCTCGCAGCGTTCTGGGGGGTGATCCTCGGCTTCCCTGTGCTGCGGCTGCGGGGCGACTACCTGGCCATCGTCACGCTCGCCTTCGGCGAGATCATCCGGCTGGTGCTGATCAACTGGCAGAGCTTCACCAACGGCCCCAACGGCATCTCGGGCATTCCGCGGCCGTCGTTTTTCGGCATCCCGTTCACCAATACGGACGACGGCTTCGCCGCCACCTTCGGGCTCGAGTGGAGTCCCACCCATCGGGTGGTGTTTCTCTACTACGTGATCCTCCTCCTCGCCCTGATCACCAACCTAGTCACCATCCGGCTGCGCCGGCTCCCCATCGGCCGGGCCTGGGAGGCGCTGCGCGAGGACGAGATCGCCTGCCGGTCGCTCGGCATCAACACCACCAACACCAAGCTCACGGCGTTCGCCATCGGCGCCATGTTCGGCGGTTTCGCCGGCGCCTTCTTCGCCACCCGCCAGGGCTTCATCAGCCCGGAGTCCTTCGTCTTCGGGGAATCGGCCCTGATCCTGGCCATCGTGGTGCTGGGCGGCATGGGCAGCCAGGTGGGCGTCGCCATCGCCGCGCTGGTGATGATCGGCGCCTTCGAATTGTTCCGCGAGCTGGCCGAGGCGCGCATGCTGGTGTTCGGCGCCGCCATGGTCGGCATCATGGTGCTGCGCCCCCGCGGGCTGATGGCCACGCGCGAGCCGTCGATCTACCTCAAGGAGAAGAAGACGATCGCGGCGGAGTACGTCGCGGAGGGCCGCGCATGACGCCCTGGGCGCGCGATCCCGTTATCGACATAGCGCACCTGAGCATGCGGTTCGGCGGGCTGGTGGCGGTGGACGATCTCTCCATGCAGGCCGGGCGCGGACAGATCACCGCGGTGATCGGCCCCAACGGCGCCGGCAAGACCACGGTTTTCAACTGCGTCACCGGCTTCTATAGGCCGACCGAGGGCATGGTCCGTCTCAAGCATGCGGGCGGCGCCGAGTTCCTGCTGGAGCGGCTGCCCGACTTCCGCATCTCCGCCGAGGCCAAGGTGGCCCGCACCTTCCAGAACGTGCGCCTGTTCGCCGGCATGACGGTGCTGGAGCAGCTGCTGGTGGCCCAGCACAACACGCTGATGCACGCCTCCGGCTTCACCCTGCTCGGGCTCGTCGGCGCCGCCTCCTACCGGCGCGCTGAGGCCGCCGCCATCGAGCGCGCCAAGGTCTGGCTCGACTGGGTCGGCCTCATGGACCGTGCCGACGACCCGGCCGGCGACCTGCCCTACGGCGCCCAGCGCCGGCTGGAGATCGCGCGCGCCATGTGCACGGGGCCGGAGCTGCTCTGCCTCGACGAGCCGGCGGCGGGGCTCAACCCGCGGGAATCGGAGGACCTCAACAAGCTGCTCCTGCGCATCCGCGCCGAGACCGGCACCTCGCTCCTGCTCATCGAGCACGACATGCAGGTGGTGATGGGCATCTCCGACCACATCGTGGTGCTGGACTACGGCCGCAAGATCGCCGACGGCACGCCGGAGGAGGTGCGCAACGACGAGAAGGTGATCGCCGCCTACCTCGGCGTCCCCGAGGAGCAGGTGGAAGAGGCCCGCGCGGAGGTGGAACGGTGAGCGGCCCGCTTCTGAGCGTCGAGGGCGTCAAGACCTTCTACGGCAGCGTCATCGCGCTGAAGGGGGTCGACATCGAGGTGCGCGAAGGCGAGATCGTCACGCTGATCGGCTCCAACGGGGCCGGCAAGTCCACCCTGATGATGACGATCAGCGGCGCGCAGCGGGCGCGCGAGGGGTGCATCCGGTTCGACGGACGCGACATCACCGCCATGCCGCCTCACGAGATCGCGCGAGCGCGCATCGCCCAGGCCCCGGAGGGCCGCCGCATCTTCCCGCGCATGACGGTGTTCGAGAACCTGCAGATGGGTGCGGCGATCAGCGAGTTCGCTCACTTCGACGAGGACCTGGAGCGGGTGTTTCGGCTGTTCCCGGTGCTGAAGGCGCGCCGCGACCAGCGCGGCGGCACGCTGTCCGGCGGCGAGCAGCAGATGCTCTCCATCGCCCGCGCCCTGATGGGGCGGCCGCGGCTGCTGCTGCTCGACGAGCCCTCGCTCGGCTTGGCGCCGCGGCTGGTGCACCAGATTTTCACGGTCATCCGCGACCTCAACAAGCGCGACCGGCTCACCATCCTGCTCGTCGAGCAGAATGCCTATCACGCGCTGCATCTGGCCGACCGCGGCTACGTGCTGGTGAACGGGTTGATCACCATGGCTGGGACCGGCCGCGAGCTGCTGGACCGGCCCGAGGTGCGTGCCGCCTATCTGGGCGCACGCCACTGAGCGAAGCGGAGGCGAGGTTGGGCGAGCTCTACGCAACCGAGAGTTGGCCGCAGGTGCTGTTCGTCACCGGCATCCTCGGCGGCGGCGCGGCGTGGCTCACGGGGCGCGCCTGCGCCGACACCTGGCGGCCGATGACCCACGTGCTGGCCTACATGCTGCTGCTGGGGGCGGCGGTGCGGTTCTTTCATTTTGCCCTGTTCGAGGGCGAGTTGCTGTCCCTTCCATCGTACCTGGCCGATACGGCCTACCTGGCGGCCGTGGGCTGCCTGTCCTGGCGCGTCATGCGCACCACACGGATGGTCACCCAGTACAGCTGGCTCTACGAGCGCACCAGCCCCGTCACTTGGCGCTCCCGGGGCGCCGGCGGGAAGCCGCGGACCCGTAGTCTTTCTGGATGACATCGGCGCAAAACCCGCCAGAATGGGGCCGTCCGGGCCGCCCGCGTGGCGTGCCGGCGGGGGCAGTGCGTGTTTCGTACCATCGGGAGAAGCACATGAAGAGACTACTTGCCGTACTCACGCTCGCCACGGGGGTGGCGGGCCTAGCCGGGGCGGCCGCGGCGCAAGAGCTGGTTGTCGGCTACGCCGGTCCCATGACCGGGCAGTACGCAACCTTCGGGCTGCAGTTCAAGAACGGTGCCGAGCAGGCGGTGGCCGACATCAACGCGGCCGGCGGCGTCCTCGGCAAGAAGCTCCGTCTGGAGATGGGCGACGATGCCTGCGATCCGAAGCAGGCGCGCGCCGTCGCCGAGAAGCTCGCCAGCATGAAGGTGCCGGTGGTGATCGGCCACTTCTGCTCCTCCTCCTCGATCCCGGCCTCCGAGCCTTACAACGAGGGGGGCGTGCTGCAGATCTCGCCGGCCTCGACCAATCCACAGTATACCGAGCGCAAGCTGTGGAACACCTTCCGCGTCTGCGGGCGCGACGACCAGCAGGGCCTGGTCGCCGGCCAGTATCTGGCCAAAACTTTCAAGGGCAAGAACATCGCCATCCTGCACGACAAGTCGACCTACGGCAAAGGCCTGGCCGACGAGACGCAGAAGTCTCTCAACAAGGCCGGCGTGAAGGAGAAGCTGTATCAGGCCTACACCCAGGGCGATAAGGACTTCACGGCCTTGGTCTCCAAGATCAAGGCCGCCAACATCGATGCGGTCTATGTCGGCGGCTATCACACCGAGGCCGGCCTGATCCTGCGCCAGATGCGCGACCAGGGCGTGAAGGCGCAGCTCGTCTCCGGCGACGCGCTCGTCACCAACGAGCTCTGGGCCATCACCGGACCGATCGGCGAGGGCGTGCGCATGACCTTCGGCCCAGACCCGCGCAAGAAGCCGACGGCCGCCGCGGTGGTGAAGAAGTTCAAGGACAAGGGGTACGATCCCGAGGGCTACACGCTCTACACCTACGCCGCACTCCAGATCTGGGCGCAGGCAGCCACCAAAGCCGGCACGACGGACGCCAAGAAGGTCGCCGAGACCATGCACTCGGGCAAGTGGGACACCGTGCTCGGTCCCATCAGCTTCGACAAGAAGGGCGACATCACCACCATCGACTACGTCTTCTACGAGTGGAAGAAGGACGGCACCTACGCCGAGGTCGCCTCGAAGTAGGCGCCCCCGCCAGGGCCTTCCGTGGAAGGCGGACCCCTCGGGTCCGCCTTCTTGTCGTTGGGAAATCAAAAGCGAGGATGCGAACCGATGAGCATCGCAGTCTTCACGCCGGGCGGCTACCGCTTCATTCCGGCGGTCTTCCAGTACTCGGGCGGCGTGGCGGCGGAGCCGGGGTTCCAGATCGAGCGGGTGGCGTTCCGGGAGCCTCTGCCGCTGGCTCTGGGATTTGAGCGCGCCGAGGCGCTGATGGCGGCGCGCGGCCGGCCGCCCACGGCGTTCTGCGCCTGCGAGTTGCGCTCGCCGCTGCCTTTCGACGACGACGGCTTCCGCGCCTTCAACCGGCACTACGTCGAGACGCTGGCCGGGTGGGGCATCTACGACGGCGCCACCAATCCGGTCGCGCGCAGCAACGTCTGCCCGGACATCGCGCCGCCTGCCGAGCCCAGCCTCTACGCCTTCTGCTTCACGGTGCCGTCGCAGGAGCGCATGCCGACATTCGTCGTGTCCGGCAGCGGCGAGGCGCGCGAGGGCGGCGCCACCTACCGGGAGCGCACCGTTCGCTACGGCGAGACGAGCCCGGAGGCGATGCGCGAGAAGGCCACCTTCGTGCTGGGCGAGATGGAGCGGCGGCTTGGCCTCCTCGGCCGAGGCTGGAGCGACACCACGGCGAGCCAAGTCTATACGGTGCACGATCTCTACCCGTTCCTCGCCGACGAGATCGTCCGCCGCGGCGCCGCCCGCGCGGGGCTCACGTGGCACCTGTGCCGGCCGCCGGTGCGCGGCCTCGAGTACGAGATGGACTGCCGGGGCGTTGCGGCCGAGCATTTCGTCGGATAGCCGCGCCGCGGTTGTGCAGCGACGTTGTGGTTGACACGGGGCGGCGCGGGTTCGCACACTCCCTCCCAAGAAGCGAACAACGGGGTCAGCTCCCGGGAGGAGACACATGATGGGTTTTGCCCGCGCGGCCGCCAGCTTCGCTGCGGCGTTGCTGCTCTTCGCCTCGTCGGCGGCAGCCGACATCAAGATCGGCGTGATCTACGACCACACCGGCGCGTTCGCCGCCGGCGGCTCCAAGGCCGCTGCGATCGGCAACAAGATCGCCATCGACATGGTGAACGAGAAGGGCGGCGTCGAGGGCCACAAGATCGTCGCCATCGAGGCAGACGCCCAGTCCAAGACCGACGTGGCCATCAACGAGGCCGAGCGTCTCCTGAACGACGCCAAGGTGGACCTGCTGATGGGCGTCTACTCCAGCGCCCATTGCGTGCCCATGGGCGCGCGCGTCGACGCCGCCAAGAAGTTCATGTGGGCCAACGTGTGCGTGGCCTCGGCGGTCTTCAAGGACAAGAACCTGCAGTACGTGTTCCGCCCGCAGGTGCACTCCGACCAGTTCGGCGAGGCGTCCTGCACCTTCGTTGCCGAGAACGCGCAAGGAAAGCTCAAGAAGGACGCGAAGGCGGTCAAGGTCGCCATCATCCACGAGGATGGGCCCTACGGCGTGGGTGTGGCCATGGGCAACGAGGCCAAGTGCAAGGAGCTGGGCCTGCAGATCGTGCACAAGGAGGGTTACGCCGCCACCTCGCCCGATCTGTCGGCCCTCGTCACCAAGCTGCGCCGCGCCCAGCCGGACGTGATCCTGCACACCGGCTACAACCCCGACATCACCCTGTTCCTGCGCCAGTCCCGTGAGGCGGGCCTCAAGTGGTCCGCCCTGATCGGCCACGGCGCCGGCTACGGCCAGATCGACAAGCTGATCGACACCTTCAAGGACGACGTTAACTATGTCTACAACGTCGACCCGGTGGCCGCCCAATTGCTCGACCCCAAGACCCTCAAACCCGGACTGGGCGAGCTGACCGCCGAGATGGTGAAGCGCTACAAGGCCGAGACCAAGGCCAACGAGGTGCCGCCGCACGTCTCGATGGGCTTCAACCAAGCCTGGATCTTCCTCACCGACGTCTTGCCGCGCGCCATCAAGAAGCACGGCGGTTTCGATCCCGAGGCCCTGCGCAAGGCGGCGCTGGAGACGGACATTCCCGACGGCGGTACGGTCCAGGGCTACGGCGTGAAGTTCAATCCGCCGGGCCACAGGATGGCAGGCCAGAATGAGCGCTCCTCGCCGGTGGTGATGCAGTACATCAAGGGCGAGACCAAGATCGCCTGGCCGGCATCGATCCGCACCGCCGACCCGGTGCTGCCCCTGCCCGCTGGCCACGCCTACGCGCGGTGATAAATCGGCAGTCGGGGGTCGGCAGTCGGGGGTAGACGGGGTCAGACCCCTGGCCACCGGCGGCGCGGTTGAAACTCCAACGTCGAGGCC
>JBIOWI010000202.1:0-5343 GCA_044868325.1 Hyphomicrobiaceae bacterium | reverse complement strand
CCCGTGGCACTGCCGGGAGGCATCTCGATGCAGGATGCCGGCGTCATCCTCGGCTGGGTCATCGCGCTCAGCGTCTACCTGGCGCTCGCCTATCTCACCTTTTTCTATCGTTGGCAGTCCAGGAACGCCCCCCGCGGCGCCGAGGTGACCGTCCATGGCTGACGCGCTTCACTACGAGGGGTCCTGCCACTGTGGCGCCATCCGCGCGACGCTGCTGGCGTCCAAGCCGGCTGGGGAGCTGGAGGTGCGCGCCTGCCAGTGCTCGTTCTGCACCCGGCACGGCGCCAAGACCGTGAGCGATCCCCGCGGGCGCGCCCGCTTCGAGATCGATGGCGCGGCGCTGTCCTGGTACCAGTTCGAGACGCGGACCGGCATGAGCCTGATCTGCAACCGCTGCGGCATGTACGCTGGCGTGATCATTCAGGACGGCGACAACATCTGGTCCGTCCTCAACGCGCGCGGCCTTGCCGTTCCCGAGCTCAAGGACCGCACGGCTGAGCCCAGGGTCTACGACGGCGAAACGCCGGAGCAGCGCATCGCCCGCCGCAAGGCCATGTGGACGCCGACGGAGGTCGTGTGGAAGGGGTCAGACCCCTCGCGTAAGCGTTAGAGACTGAAACGAGACGTAGAGGCGAGGGGGGCTGACCCCTTCTGACACAAATGCCCACGCAAGTCCTGATGCCCGCGCTGTCGCCCACCATGGAGGAGGGCAAGCTCGCCAAATGGCTGGTGGCGGAGGGCCAAGACGTAAAACCCGGCGACGTCATCGCCGAGATCGAGACCGACAAGGCCACCATGGAGGTGGAGGCGGTCGACGAGGGCAAGGTCGGCAAGCTCCTGGTGGCCGAAGGAACCGAGGGCGTGAAGGTCAACACGCCCATCGCCGTGCTGCTGGCCGAAGGCGAGAGCGCCGCCACCGCCGCGGCGCCCAAGCCGCAGCCTTCGCAGCCCGCAGCGCCCCGCCCCGAGCCGACGGCACCGCCCGCGGCCCCCAAGAGCATCGCGGGTGGCGGAGCAGCGCAGCCTGCCGCCGCTGCCGCCCCCACAGTCGCGAGGGCCCAGGCTCCGCAGCCAGCGCGCCCGGCCGCCCCCAACAGCGGCGGCCGCATCCTCGCGTCGCCACTGGCGCGGCGGCTCGCCAAGGAGGCGGGGCTCGATCTCGCCGCGCTCACGGGCTCGGGGCCGCACGGCCGCATCGTGAAGAGCGACGTGGAGGCTGCGGCCAGGAACGGCGCCGCGCAGCTCGCACCGAAGGCCGGCACCGCCATGATGGCGCGGCCCACTCCAGCAGTGGCACCGCCCCCGGCGATGGCCGACGCCCAGATCCTGACCCTTTACGAGAAGGGCTCCTACGAGGTCGTCCCGCACGACAACATGCGCCGGGTGATCGCTCAGCGCCTCACGCTGTCGAAGCAGACCATCCCGCACTTCCGCCTGACGGTCGATTGCGCAATCGACGAGCTGCTCAAGGCCCGCGAGCGCATGAACGCCGCCTCGCCCAAGGACGGCCCGCGCGCCTACAAGCTCTCCGTCAACGATTTCATCATCAAGGCGCTCGCCCTGGCGCTGGCCCAGGTGCCCGCCGCCAACGTCACGTGGACGGAGGGCGGCACGCTGCGCCACAAATACTCCGACATCGGCGTGGCCGTGGCCATCGAGGGCGGCCTGTTCACGCCCATCGTCCGCCACGCCGAGCTCAAGTCGCTCTCCGAGATCTCCAACGAGATGCGCGACCTTGCCGAGCGCGCCCGCAAGCGTCGCCTCGCCCCGCACGAGTACCAGGGCGGCAGCACGTCCATCTCCAACCTCGGCATGTACGGCATCAAGAGCTTCGACGCGGTGATCAACCCGCCGCACGCCACCATCCTCGCCGTCGGCACCGGGGAGAAGCGCGCCGTCGTCGTCGGCAGCGAGGTGAAGGTCGCCACGCTGATGTCGTGCACTCTGTCCTGCGACCATCGGGTGGTCGATGGCGCGGTGGGCGCAGAACTGCTCAACGCCTTCAAGAGCCTGATCGAAGACCCGGTGCGGATGCTGGTCTAGCTGCATCCGCAACCATCCGAGCCTGCCGTTTTCAGCGCGTGATAGGGGCGTGGCGCCTTGGCAACTTTCCACAGATTCGGCCCCTTCGATATCGGAGGCGGAACCTCCCCCTGCCCACGATTGCTTGCCGCTGCCCCAAATCGGACCTAAGAATCACGCGGAATCGCACCAGTCAGTAGGCGCGCGGCGTACGCACGAGTCGGAAAGCAACATCCTCGGGGGTTTCGTTCATGGCAATCATCAAGCGTGCCTCGTCGCAGGCACTTGTAGTGGCAGGCCTCATGCTGGCCGGGTGCGCGATGGAGGGAGGCGACGGCCTCTTCACCACGGGCTCTCTCACCGGCAGCTCCACGGCTGCCGCGGACCCGAAGGCCGATCCTGCCTGCATCACCCTGGCGTCGCGCATCGAGACGCTGCGCAAGGATGGCATCCCGGACAAGATCGAGAAGGCTGCCGCCAAGCGCTACAAGATGACCCAGGCCGACCTCGGCAAGGCCGACCAGCTCACCAAAGCCAGCGCCGAGTTCCAGGCTCGCTGCTCGACCATCACGCCCAGGCCGACGGCGGCCGAGGCACCTGCGGCCGACAATGCCGCGCCGAAGAAGGCGGCCAAGGCCAGCGCTACCAAGACTCCTTGATTGCCGGGGCGCGCGTGAGTGCGCCATGTCGACCGGAACAGTCGCCTCCTGTGGGGGGAGGCGGTTGTTTTTTGGTGCAGTGTGGCAGAGGCCGACCGGTGCTCCCGGGCAGGTCACGATGCAAGCTTGGCACGAGAGTGATGCGCGATAGCCACACTGCGGCCTCAAGCGGTTGATTGCATTGCGTGTATGTGCATTCTGGCCTGCACCGCGAGCGGGCAGGGAGAGGGAGATACTCGTGGCGCACGCAACGTTGCGGAGACTGGCGGTGTTGGTGGCGACGGGGCTGATGCTGGCCGGCTGCGCCGACACCAAAAGCATGGGCGGCGATCCTGGGCCGACTCCGCTGGCCTCCGGCCAGAGCTGCGGCTCGATCCAGCAGGAGCTCAACCGGCTTCTCGGCAGGGGCGTGCAAGGCAACGTCGAACGTGCGACGGCCGGCAAGCCGATCAGCCCCGCGGCCAGGGCTGACGTGGACCGCTACAACGCCCTCCTCAACCAGTACCTGGGCGCCCGCTGCCACGTCTGAGGTTGCCGCCTCGTCCGGGCTGGCGCGGCTCCATCCAATACGTTTAATGAGACCTCGGGCTCCGGTCTGATCGGCCGGGGCTTTGCTTGTTCTCTCAGTTCCTCTCAGAGCACCAGGGGCGCACGCGCTATGGCCGAGCAGAGCTTCGACATCATCGTCATCGGATCCGGTCCGGGCGGCTACGTCACGGCCATCCGTGCGGCGCAGCTCGGCTTCAGGACGGCGATCGTCGAGCGCGACTACCTGGGCGGCATCTGCCTCAACTGGGGCTGCATCCCCACCAAGGCGCTGCTGCGCTCGTCCGAGGTGTTCCACTATCTGCAGCATGCCAACGCCTATGGGCTGTCCGCGGAGAAGGTCGGCTTCGATCCCGCGGCCATCGTCAAGCGCTCGCGCGGGGTCTCCAAACGCCTCAATGACGGCGTCGGCTTCCTGATGAGGAAGAACAACATTCCCGTCATCTGGGGCGAGGCAGCCATCGACGCGCCCGGCAAGGTCACGGTGAAGGCCTCCAAGACGGAGGCACCCAAGGGCGCACTGGGGCCGGGCAGCTACCAGGCCAAGCACATCGTCGTCGCCACCGGCGCACGCCCGCGCGTGCTGCCGGGCCTGGAGCCCGACAAGAAGCTGGTGTGGACCTATTTCGAGGCCATGGTGCCTGACCGGATGCCCAAGTCGCTGCTGGTGGTCGGCTCCGGCGCCATCGGCATCGAGTTCGCCTCGTTCTACCGCACGCTGGGCGCCGAGGTGACGGTGGTCGAGATCCTGCCGCAGATCCTGCCCGTGGAGGATGCCGAGGTGGCCGCCTTCGCCCGCAAGGCGTTCGAGAAGCAGGGCATGAAGATCCTGACCGGCGCCAAGGTCGCCAAGCTCGACAAGAGATCCGATGGGGGCGCCGACTCGGTCACCGCCACCGTCGACGACGGCAAGGGCACGCAGACCATATCGGCGGAGCGCGTCATCTCTGCAGTGGGCGTGGTTGGCAACATCGAAGGCTTGAGGTTGGAGAAGCTGGGCGTCAAGACCGACCGCGGCGTCATCGTCGCCGACGGCCTGGGCCGCACCAATGTGCCGGGCATCTACGCCATCGGCGACGTGGCCGGCGCGCCCATGCTGGCGCACAAGGCGAGCCACGAGGGTGTGATCTGCGTGGAGGCCATCAAGGGGCTCCACCCACACCCTATCGACAAGCTCAAGATCCCCGGCTGCACCTACTGCCAGCCGCAGATCGCCAGCGTCGGGCTCACCGAGGCCGCCGCCAAGGAGAAAGGCCACGAGGTCAGGGTCGGCCGCTTCCCGTTCGTCGGCAACGGCAAGGCCATCGCCCTGGGCGAGGACCAGGGGCTCGTCAAGACGATCTTCGATGCCAAGACTGGGCAGCTGCTCGGCGCCCACCTGGTCGGCGCCGAGGTGACGGAGCTGATCCAGGGCTTCGTGATCGCCATGCAACTGGAGACCACCGAGGAGGACCTGATGCACACCGTCTTCCCGCACCCCACCCTGTCCGAGGTGATGCACGAGAGCGTGCTCGCCGCCTACGGCCGGGCGCTGCATATCTGAGAAGGTTTCTGGTTTCAGGGGCTAGGTTCAGGTAAGTTTGTTTCCCCTGAAACCCGATCCCTGAAACCTGAAACCTAGCTTTCATTTACCGCGTTCACCGAGCCCCTCGACGTACCCGGACGAGTCGGCCACACTCGCCGTGACAAGTGCCGCCGCGCGCCGGCCCCCGGCCGCCCGGTCGGGCACGACGGCAATGGAGAAGCCCTATGACCATGAATGCGCAGCAGCTCATCACTTGGCTGGTTGTCGGCCTGATCGCCGGCTGGCTGGCGAGCCTCTTCGTCGGTGGTCCTTCGAACATCTTGGGCTATCTGATAGCAGGCCTCATCGGCGGCTTCGTCGGCGCCTGGCTCTTCAACGCCATGGGTTGGAGGCTCAACCTCGGCAACGATATCGTCGAGTCGATCGTCACCTCCGCCATCGGTGCCATCGTCGTGGTGCTCCTGGCCAAGCTCATCGGCGTGCTGGTGTGAGATGGTGTCAGACCCTCTGGGAGGTAGTAGCAAAATTCCCGTGGGGTCTGGCGTGCATTGGGGCATTTCTGCGTGGCGAGGTTGAGATGAGGTGTGTTGC
>JBIOWI010000201.1:0-4655 GCA_044868325.1 Hyphomicrobiaceae bacterium | reverse complement strand
CCCCGACCGGGCGGCGCCGGCCGACGGTGCCATGCGCGGGCGACCCGCAGGGCAGGAGAGGGAACAGCTGAACCGTGTCATGAAACGTGTCATGGGCTACTCCTCTCAGGAGTCCACGAGACACTCGTGGCACCTTAGCGTTTGGTCTCGCGGCGCAAGCCGATTGCCGAAATCACCGCGGTGCCGTTCACGCGAACGGCGACAAGGGCAATATAGGACGCTGCGGGGAAATTCCCAACCAAGCAAAACCGCAATGCTTATCTGCAGGCACCGACCGCGGCTGCAGGTACGGGTCCAGCGCCGCCCGACGGTCAGACCAGACCCCAGGCGATGGCGATGCGCTGCGCACACTGGCGCAGGCGCGGCAAGGCCGCCTCGCCGCTCGCCATGGTCACGCGCGGCACGGGGCCGTGCATGGTGAGCGCGGCCACCACCCGCCCCCGGGCATCCAGGATCGGCACCGCCACGGCCACGATGCCCTCGAAGTTCTCCTGGTTGGCGGTACCGTACCCGCGCACCCGAACCTTCTCCAACTCCGCCTCGAGCTCGCTCACGGAGGTGATGGAGCGCGGGGTCCGCGCCACCAGCTTGCGGCTCCTAAGGAGACGCGCCCGCAGCTCCGGCTCCAGATAGGCGAGCAGCACCTTGCCTCCGGCAATGCAGTTCACGGGCGCCCGATAGCCTACCTCCAGGTGGATGCGAAGCGGCCACTTGCTCTCGATGCGATCGATGTAGATGTAGTCGAGCCCTTCCAGCACGCCGATGTTGCAGGTCTCGCCCAGGTCGTCGACCAGCTCCCGCAACGTCTCCCGCACCGGTGCGAACGGATTGTTGGACCCGAGTGCGGACAGCGAAAGCTGGATCAACCGCGGCCCAACCGAGAAACGCTCGCGCACGGGATCGCGCAGCAGCAGGCCGCTGTCCCTGAGCTGCCCCAGCACACGATGCACGGTCTGGCGCGGCAGGCCGAGCTTGGCGGCCAAGTCCGGCAAGCCGACACCCTGTGGATGGTCGGCAACGGCCTGAAGCACAGCCAGGGCTTTGCCAAGCACATTCAACCTCTGGTCGTCTTTCATATGTTTCTGCAATCGTGCCTTGAGAATGGCTCAGCCCCGTTGTTTCGCGCAAAGGTTGTGTTGCGCCGGTCCAATGATACCACACTAGAACGTGGCGGCCGCCCATCGCTTCCCTGCCCATATGCCGCAGGTAGGTTCCGGACCGGACATTCCATCGGTACAGCCCCTGCGGGCTTGGGACAACAGAGCCCGATTTTTTCAGCAGGCCAGGTTATCGTCAGGTCATGTTGTCCCAAAAAGACGGAGTTATGTTAACAATGCCTATAAGGTAAGATTTCGTGTGTCAGATGCGCAACACAGCGCGTCGACCAGAGCCTCCACGTATTCGTTGGGCGAAGTGCGGTTGGCGCACCTCGGCCGCCCGTGCGGACGCATCCGCCCTTGCGACTGTGCGGCCGGCGCTGCAATTTTGCTCCGCGTCGCATACAAGGTAGGGACCGGAGGGATCAGGACCGCAGCGCAGCGAACAATCTGGGACAACAGCGAGTTGGCTGCGAGCGTAGCCCGGAAGGGCATCGTCGTGACAGCCGGCGGGGAGAGACAGCCATGCTCAAGGTGTACGGACGTGCCAACTCCATCAACGTGCGCAAGGTCCTGTGGATGCTGGGGGAGCTCAATCTTCCTTACGAGCGCGAGGACTGGGGCCGCGGCTTCCGGCCGACCGACGATCCGGTGTTCCGCCAGATCAATCCGGTGGGTGTCGTCCCAGTGATCGACGATCCCGGATCGGGATCCGGGGTAGGCTTCCGTCTTCGCGAGAGCAACACCATCGTGCGGTACCTGGCCGAGAAGCACGGCCGGGCGGACCTCTACCCCGGGGACCTGCGGCAGCGGGCGACCGTGGAATCGTGGATGGATTGGGCCTCCACCGAGCTGGCCGAAGGCATGCGGCCGGTGTTCCACGCCCTGGTCGTCAAGAACCCCGCGTTTGCCGGCATGGCCGAGGGTGCGGCGAAAACCTGGGCGGCGCAGATGCGCGTGCTGGAGGACCACCTTGCCAAGGGCGGCCCCTATGTCATGGGCGAGGCCTTCACCGTCGGCGACATCCCGGTTGGCCTGATCGTGAACCGTTGGTTCTCGATCGACTTCCCGAAGCCCGACCTCCCCGCGGTCTCGGCCTACTACGACCGGCTTGCCGAGCGCCCGCCCTACCGGGCCCACGGCCGCAACGGCACGCCCTGACGGGAAGTGTCACTCCTCTGTCTTGAGCGGCCTCTGTCTTGTGCGGCATGGGTGAGACGCTGCCCAACGGGAGCCTAATGGGAGCCCGCCCAAGTGCGTGGTCGGACTATCACGCGCTTGTGAAGGGAAGCCGCCGCAATTTCTAGCTTCGTTCTAATTAAAATCCCTCAAAGGCCCCATCGGAGCTGCGCCCACGGGCTTCGCCCGAGCGGTTCTCGTGCCGACAAGTTCGGTGCGCGACCCATGCGTGGGATCCGACAAGGAGGGCCGCGCGCCCGTCGTTCGCCCGGCGGGGCGAATACGCATGAGCACGCGTGCAGGGCAACTGCGGGATCGCAAGCTCGGAGGAGGAATCGCTGTGGCAACTTTGAGGGTCAATGGCCAGGAACGCACATACGACGGCGATCCGTCGATGCCGCTCCTATGGTATCTGCGCGACGAATTGGGCCTCACCGGCACCAAGTTCGGCTGCGGCGCCGCGCTGTGCGGCAACTGCACCGTGCACGTCGACGGCGCCGCCGTGCGCTCTTGCGTGACGCCCATGTCGGAGCTTTCCGGCAAGTCGGTCGTCACAATCGAAGGCTTGCACCCCAAGGGCGAGCATCCGGTTCAAGTCGCCTGGCGCGACCAGGGCGTGCCGCAATGCGGCTACTGCCAGACCGGCCAGATCATGAACGCCGCGGCCTTCCTTGCGAAGACGCCGGGGCCCACCGATGCCCAGATCACCGAGGCGATGTCGGGCAACCTCTGCCGGTGCGGCTGCTATCAGCGCATCCACGCGGCGGTGCGTGCCGCCGCCCGCGGCGCCTGAGGGGGAGCGTGCCATGACAGAGCTTAACACCCATACCAGGACGAAGATCGTCAACGTCAGCCGGCGCGGTCTGCTCAAGGGCGTGGCCGCCACCGGCGGCCTCGTGCTCGCCGCTCAGTTCCCTGGCATCAAGGGCGCGCTCGCCGACTACCCGACCGGCGCCACCGCCATGCCGAACGGCGTGGTCAACAACCCCAAGGTGTTCGTCTCCATCGCCGGCGACGGCACCGTGACCATCGTCGCGGCCCGAGCCGAGATGGGCAACGGTGCCGCCCGTACCGCGCTGCCGATGATGCTCGCCGACGAGCTTGAGGCCGACTGGGCGCGCGTGCGCGTGGTGCAGTCGCCCGGCGACGAGCGCACCTACGGCAACCAGGACACCGACGGCTCCCGCAGCGTGCGCCACTGGATCCAGCCGATGCGCCAGTGCGGCGCCGCGGCCCGGGGCATGCTGGAGCAGGCTGCCGCGGCCGAGTGGAAGGTGGACGTGAAAGAGGTCGAGGCGCAGCTGCACGAGGTCGTGCACAAGCCCACGGGCCGCAAGCTGGGCTATGGCCAGCTGGCTGCCGCCGCGTCGGCCCTGCCGGTGCCGGCCGCCGACAAGATCACGCTGAAGCAGGCGAGCGCCTTCCGCTACATCGGCAAGGGCACCGTCCGCATCTCGGACCTCAACGACATCACCACCGGCAAGGCGGTCTACGGCCAGGACGTCATGCTCCCCGGCATGAAGTTCGCCGTGATTGCCCGGCCACCGGTGGTGGGCGGCAAGGTGGCCTCGGTCGACTCCAGCGCGGCCATGAAGGTGCCGGGCGTGGAGAAGATCGTCACGCTGCAGCCGACGCCGGCGCCCTACAAGTTCGGTCCGCTCGGCGGCGTGGCCGTCATCGCCAAGAACACCTGGGCGGCGCTGAAGGGCCGCGAGGCGCTCAAGATCACGTGGGACGACGGGCCCAACAAGGCCCACGATTCCAAGGCCTACCGGTCGCAGCTCGAAGCCGTCGTCAAGAAGCCGGGCAAGGTGGAGCGCAACGTCGGTGACGCCGACAAGGCGCTGGCCTCAGCCGCCAAGGTGATCACGGGCGAGTACTACGCGCCCCACCTCCACCACGCCACCATGGAGCCGCCGGCCGCTGCGGCGCGCATGAACCACGGCAAGTGGGAGGTCTGGGCGCCGGTGCAGAGCCCCGGCGCGGCCCGCGACGACGTGGCCGCGGCGCTCGGTGTCTCCCCTGCCGAGGTCACCATGCAGCCGACTCTCTTGGGCGGCGGCTTCGGCCGCAAGTCCAAGTGCGACTTCGCCATCGAGGCGGCGTTCCTGTCCAGGGAGCTGGGCGGCACCGCGGTGAAGGTGGTGTGGACGCGCGAGGACGACGTTCGCCACGGCTTCTACCACACCGCGACGGCAGATCGCTTCGAGGCCGGCCTCGACGCCAGCAACAAGGTGATCGCGTGGCGCCATCGCAGCGCGGCGCCCACCATCCTGTCCACGTTCGCGCCCGATCCGAAGCATCCCTTCGACATCGAGCTGGGCATGGGCTGGGTGGACACGCCGTTCGACGTGCCCAACATCCGCATGGAGAGCGGCG
>JBIOWI010000200.1:0-5323 GCA_044868325.1 Hyphomicrobiaceae bacterium | reverse complement strand
CTGACACCAATCTTCCACCTTTCGGCCGGAAAAGAGCATGTGCAGCACGCACTTCGCCATATCTCGCCATCTCACCACTCACCGCCTCACCTGCCTATTGCGTACAGCCCGCCGGCTGGTCCAGGTTGGGGCGATTCCTGAGGCTCCAGCGGAGGATCTCCCGGTGACTGTCGCCAACGGCGTGGTTGCTGCAATCGGCAATACGCCCCTCATCAAGCTCAAGCGGGCCTCGGAGGAGACCGGCTGCACCATCCTGGGCAAGGCCGAGTTCATGAACCCCGGCCAGTCTGTGAAGGACCGGGCCGGCCTGCACATGATCCTGGAGGCGGAAAAGCGCGGCGAGCTTAGGCCTGGCGGCCTGGTGGTGGAGGCCACCGCCGGCAACACCGGCATCGGCCTCGCGCTAGTCGCCAACGCCCGCGGCTACCGCACGCTGATCGTCATCCCCGATACCCAGAGCCAGGAGAAGAAGGACACGCTGCGCCTGCTCGGCGCCCAGCTGGTCGAGGTGCCGGCGGTGCCCTACTCGAACCTCAACAACTACCAGCACGTCGGCCGCCGCCTCGCCGACGCGTTGCGCAAGACCGAGCCCAACGGCGTGCTGTTCGCCGACCAGTGGAACAACCTCGATAACCGCAAGGCTCACTACGTCTCCACCGGCCCGGAGATCTGGGAGCAGACCGGCGGCAAGGTCGACGCCTTCATCTGCTCCATCGGCACCGGCGGCACCGTGGCCGGCGCGTCCACCTTTCTGCGCGAGAGGAAAAAGGACATCGTCATTGGCGTCGCCGATCCACGCGGCGCCGCCATGTACCACCTGTTCAAGGACGGCGATGCCAAGGCCACCGACGGCGGCTCGATCACCGAGGGCATAGGGCTCGGGCGCGTCACGGCGATCATCGAGGACATCGAGGTGGACAAGGCCTATCTGATCGAGGACGGCGAGGCCGTTCCCATCATCTTCGACCTCCTGGAGCACGAAGGCCTCTGCCTCGGCGGCTCGTCGGGCATCAACGTGGCGGGCGCCATCCGCCTGGCGAAGGAGCTAGGCCCCGGCCACACCGTCGTCACGGTGCTGGCCGATTACGGCACCCGCTACCAGTCCAAGCTGTTCAACCCCGCCTTCCTGCGCTCCAAGAGCCTGCCGGTGCCGGTGTGGATGGAGAGCAAGGCCGACATCGCTATTCCATTCGTGAAGCACCCGTAGGGTGCACTCGTGCGAACGCCCGAGCGCACCGAGCCGACCTACAGGCAACCGCCACTGTACGAGCGGATGGACACCGCAGCGACAACAGCCGCCCGAGGTGCTTTCATGACCGAGCAACTCTACCGAGCCGATGCCTACCTGCGCGACTGCACGGCGCAGGTGCTTGCCATCAACGACCGCGGCGGGATCGTCCTGGACCGCACGGTGTTCTACGCCGCCGCCGGCGGACAGCCGGGCGACAAGGGCGTGATCGAGACCGAGGGCACCGGCACATGCCCCATCGCCACCACGGTCTACGATGCCGACAAGTCCACCATCGTCCATGTCCCCGCCGAAGGTGCTGCCCTGCCGAAGCCCGGCCAGAGCGTGCGCGCGAGCCTCGACTGGGGCTTCCGCGGCCCGCTGATGCGCATGCACACGACCCTGCACCTGCTGTGCGCCCTGGTTAAGTTCCCGGTCACCGGCGGCCAGGTCAACCCCGACGACAGCCGGCTCGACTTCGATATCGACGATCCATCCGCCGTGGACAAGGACAAGCTGACGGCCGACCTCAATGCGCTCATCGCCGCCGACCAACCCGTCAGCGAACGCTGGATCGGCGACGCGGAGCTGGAGGCCAACCCCGGCCTCGTACGCACCATGTCGGTGAAGCCGCCCATGGGCACCGGCCGGGTGCGGCTGGTGCTGATCGGCGAGAACGGCTCGGTGGATATGCAGCCCTGCGGCGGCACGCACGTGCGGCGCACCGGCGAGATCGGTCGCGTGGCCGTCACGCGAATCGAGAAGAAGGGCAAGCTGAACCGCCGTATCCGCGTGTCGTTTGCGTGAGCGGGTTCGTTTGAAGAGTAGCGGGGTCAGACCCCTCGCCTCGACCTTAGAGTAGGACCGATAGCATTGGCGCGAGGGGTGTGACCCCGTACCCGTCGAGCGGTTTGCCAACAACCGCTGACAGCGCCTAGATTTGGCTCAATCGGGGCCGCCGCGGCGGCAGCAACAACAAGACCAAGGGGGGCCTTCATGCCCACGCCTTCATCGCCCTGGATCGTCGAGACCGACTGGCTCGCCGAGCGCCTCGACGCGCCCGACATCGTGGTGGTGGACGCCTCGCTGCACCTGCCCACCACCGGCCGCAATGCCAAGGCCGAGTACCTCGCCGAGCATATCCCCGGCGCGCTCTTCTTCGACATCGACGACATCGCCGACGAGGAGAGCTCGCTGCCGCACATGCTCCCTTCCACCGTCAAGTTCGCCAGCCGCGTGAAGCGGATGGGGATCGGCGACGGCGTGCGCGTCATCGCCTACGACACCGTGGGCCTCTACTCGGCCGCGCGCGCCTGGTGGATGTTCCGCGCCATGGGGCACAACGACGTGGCCGTGCTCAACGGCGGCCTCAAGAAATGGAAAGCCGAGGGCCGCCCGGTGGAGGACGGCGAGCCGCCGCGCCGCACCCCCCGGCACTTCTCGCCCCGCTTCCACGGCGAGCTGGTGCGCGACGCCAGCGAGGTGAAGGGGCTGATCGGCAATCCCGTGACGCAGATCGTCGACGCCCGCTCGGCCGCCCGCTTCGAGGGCCGCGAGCCCGACCCACGGCCAAGCCTGCGCCCGGGCCACATTCCAGGCTCCCGCAACGTGCCCTACGCCTCGCTGCTCAATGCGGACGGCACGCTCAAGTCCGAGCCCGAGCTGCGCGCCGTGTTCGCCGCCGCCGGTGTGGACATCGCCCGCCCTGTGGTCGCCTCCTGCGGCTCCGGCGTTACCGCCGGCATCGTCGCCCTGGCGCTGGCCCTCCTCGGCCGCCCCCACGCCGCCGTCTACGACGGCTCCTGGGTGGAATGGGGCGCGGAGGGCAACGGCCTCCCGGTGGCGATGGGGCCCGCGGGGAAGGCTTCGGCGGCGTAGGTCGGCTTGTCCCCGAGAAGCAGCTGCGCTTATCGCCGAAGGTGTGCAAAATAAGCGAAGCGACGGAGCTTGGTCGTCTGATTGAATGGCGTCAGCATGTACGGCCTTGCATACGTCCTAATTCCGGCCCGGTTCCACTCGCTCCAGGAGGAGCTCGATCGCACGCTAGCGCCGTTCGCGCGCGGCGGCGAGGAGAGCTTTCCGCGCGAGAAACTGGCCTTCGACGACGCAACCCACGATCTCATGCGACTGCACAGGTCCACGATCCGTTACAATCCGGACGGCTCGGTCACCTGGTCTGACGCGAAAGGTATCTCGCATGACCTGTGTCTGTTGCGCCTGAAGGAGCACATGTCGGCCTGCTCGCTGGATCGGTTCGAGGGGACGCTGGCGGAGCTCGAGCCCGACTTCGACACCTTCGTTCGCAGGTTCACTGAGGTTGGAGAGCGCGATCCGACGACCGGTCTCTACGGACGGTGGCTTAATCCTAACGGCTATTGGGACTGGTGGGAGCTGGGCGGACGGTTCAACGGCATAGTCACCGGAGAACGCCGCCCGGCCGCGGCGGAGCAGGCGATCTCCTCTGGCTCGAATCGCGGTCGTGATGTCCTGGCGAGCATCGTAACGGCGTTCGGCGGAACGTCATCAGGTGAGCAGGCCCAGATCGAGGCGAATGTAGAGCTTGTCGAAACGCTCCGCACAGCTGCCGCGCGCGATGAGAGACGGGCGGTCCCCTGCGCCCTGGTTCTTCCATCGGGCGCCTGTGCCGACGAGGATCGCTGGCTCGATGAGATCGAGTGGCATGAGATCCGGCCGGGCACGCGCCGGTTTCTCGACGCACCACCGGACGCCGACTATATCGCGCTCGTGCGCACCGCTTACGATCGCTTCGTCGACCACGCCGTGGCGGGCGTGGCGTATCATTTTTGACGGCCGCCCAGTCCGCCGCTCATAAACCGGCTACCGATCAATCTCTCCGAACACGATGTCGATCGAGCCGAGGATGGCCGATACGTCGGCCAGCATGTGGCCCTTGTTGAGGAAGTCCATGGCCTGCAGGTGCGGGAAACCCGGCGCGCGGATCTTGCAGCGGTAGGGCTTGTTCGAGCCGTCGGCCACCAGGTAGACGCCGAACTCGCCCTTGGGGGCCTCAACGGCGGCGTAGACCTCGCCCTTGGGCACGTGGAAGCCCTCGGTGTAAAGCTTGAAGTGGTGGATCAGCGCCTCCATGGAGCGCTTCATTTCGGCGCGCTTGGGCGGCACCACTTTTTTGTCGTCGGCCACGTGCGGACCCTGGCCCTCGGCCGACATCAGCTTGGCGCAGCACTGCTGCATGATGCGCACCGACTGGCGCATCTCCTCCATGCGGATGCAGTAGCGGTCGTAGTTGTCGCCGTTCTTGCCGATAGGGATGTCGAACGCCAGCTCCGAGTAGCACTCGTAGGGCTGGGCCTTGCGCAGGTCCCAGGCCGCGCCCGAGCCGCGCACCATCACGCCCGAGAAGCCCCACTTGAAGCAGTCCTCCAGGCTCACCACGCCGATATCGACGTTGCGCTGCTTGAAGATGCGGTTGTCGGTGAGCAGCCCCTCGATGTCGTCGAGCACCTTGGGGTGCGTCTCGCAGAAAGCGGCGATGTCCTCGACGAGCTTGTCGGGAAGGTCCTGGTGCACGCCGCCGAAGCGGAAGTACTTGGCGTGCATGCGGCTGCCCGAGGCGCGCTCGTAGAACACCATCAGCTTCTCGCGCTCCTCGAAGCCCCACAAGGGCGGCGTGAGCGCACCCACGTCCATGGCCTGGGTGGTGACGTTGAGGAGGTGCGAGAGCAGGCGCCCGATCTCGGAGTAGAGCACACGGATGAGCTGGGCGCGCTTCGGCACCCCAAGGTCGAGCAGCTTCTCCACCGCCAGGCAGAAGGCGTGCTCCTGGTTCATGGGCGCGACGTAGTCGAGCCGGTCGAAGTAGCCGATGGCCTGCAGGTAGGTCTTGTGCTCGATCAGCTTCTCGGTGCCGCGGTGGAGCAGGCCGATGTGCGGGTCGACGCGCTCGACCACCTCGCCGTCCAGTTCGAGGACCAATCGCAGCACGCCGTGGGCTGCGGGGTGCTGGGGCCCGAAGTTGATATTGAACTGGCGAAGCTGGGTCTCTGGCATGGCGCTCGATGGGTGTCAGACCCTCTGGGTCTGACACCATATCTCCCACGGTCGTTGCAATGGTGT
>JBIOWI010000199.1:0-3123 GCA_044868325.1 Hyphomicrobiaceae bacterium | reverse complement strand
CAGGGCCAGGCCGGGGAAGGTGGCCAGCAGCGCCACCGCCACGCACATCAGCAGGAACAGGGGCAACGTGTAGGCGCCCACCGCAAACAGGTTGCGGCCGGTCATAGACTGCAGGACATAGAGGTTGAACCCCACCGGCGGTGTGATCTGCGCCATCTCCACCACCAGCACCAGATAGATGCCGAACCAGATCGGATCGAACCCGGCCTTTGCGATCAGTGGCATGATCACCGACGTGGTGAGCACCACCATGGAGATGCCGTCGAGGAAGCAGCCGAGCACGATATAGAACAGCGTCAGCACCAGCAGCAGCTGCCAGCGCGACAGATCGAAGGCCGAGATCCACTCGGCCAGCGCGCGCGGCAGGCCTGTGAACCCCATGGCGATGGTCAGGAACGCAGCGCCCGCCAGAATGAAGCAGATCATGCAGGAGGTGCGCGTGGCCGCCATCAAGGCGTCGGCGAAGCTCGTGCGCGACAGCGTCCCCATCCACCAGGAGAGCAAGAGCGACAGCGCCACCCCCACCACCGCCGCCTCGGTCGCGGAGGCGAGCCCGCCGTAGATCGAGCCGATCACGCCCAGGATGAGCAGGGTGACCGGGAGCAGCCGTCGCGAGGCGGCAATGCGCTTGACAAACGTGGTCGGCGGGTCGGCGGGCGGCATCTTGGTGCGGTTGGCCAGCGCCCACGCGACGATGAAGCCCATGAACAGCCCCGCCAGCAGGATGCCCGGAATGACGCCGGCGATGAACAGGCGGGCGATCGACTGGTCCGTTGCCGCCGCATAGACGATCATGATGATCGACGGCGGGATCAGCAGCCCCAGCGTGCCGGAGCCGGCCAGCGTGCCGATGGCCATGCGCTCGTCGTAGCCGCGCTTCATCAGCTCGGGCATGGAGATGCGGCCGATGGTGGCGCAGGTGGCCGCCGACGAGCCCGAGACGGCGGCAAAGATGGCGCAGCCCAGCACGTTGACGTGCAAGAGCCGCCCTGGCAGCCGCGACAGCCACGGCGCCAGTCCCTCGAACATGTCCTCCGAGAGCTTGGTGCGATAGAGGATCTCGCCCATCCAGACGAACATGGGCAGCGCCGTCAGGTCCCAGCTGTTGAGAGCCTGCCAGGTCGAGGTGGCAAGCACCGGCCCCACGGGCGCGGAGACGTTGGCCAGCATCGCGACGAGACCGACGATGCCGAGGGCGATGCCGACCCACACGCCGCAGGCCAGGATGGCAAACAGCAGGGCGATGAGAACGGCCGACAGTGTGACGAGGTCCATGAGGGCCTAGCCTTCCTTGCCGAGGGTGACGGCTTCCTCGGTCGCGGCGAAGGACGGCCGGCCCGCCGCTGCAACGACGGCGAGCTCGTCGATGAGGGCGACGGTGAAGATCAAGAGCCCCGCGAACATGCCGGCCTGCGGCCAGGCGAGCGGCAACGGGACCAGCCCGTGCGAGACCTCGTTGAAGCGCCACGAATCGAGCGCGAGCAGCGCCATGCGCCACGTCATGTAGGCGGTGAAGACGAGAGCCGCAGCGAACGCCCCCAGCTCGAAGCACCACCGCGCGCGCACCCCGAGCGCCGAGAGCAGCATGGAGACGCGAATGTGCGCCCCCGCCCTCAATGTGGGCGCCAGGGCCAGCAGGCTGGCGATGGCCAACAGGTAGCCGGCGATCTCGGCCAACCCCTCGACAATGAAGCCGTAGGGCCGGAGGCCGGCCAGGCGCATGGCGCCGTCGGCGATACGGCCGATGAGCTGCACGCCCACCATCAGGGCGATCGCCGCGAGGCACAGGGCCGCGAGCCATCCCGCGATGTTATACAGACGATCGAGCGCCGTGCGCATGCCCCCCTCCCAGGTTTTAGGTTTTAGGTTTCAGGGATTAGGGATTAGGTTGTGCGGCAAGCTGGCCCTAAAACCTAATCCCTGGAACCTAGTCCCTCAGCTATTTGCGGTAGGCATCGAGAATGGCCTTGCCCTCGGCGCCGGCGGAGGCCTCCCATTCCTTGGCCATGGTGGCGCCTAACTCCTGCATCGCCTTCTTCAGCCCAGGCGTCGGCTGAACAACCACGACCTTGTTGTCGGCCAGAACCTTGGTCTTCTCGGCGGTCTCCTTCTCGGATGCCGCCCAGCCGCGCTCCTCGGCCGCCTTGGCCGCATCGGCGATAGCCTTCTTCTGGTCCGCCGTCAGCTTGTCGAAAGCGTCCTTGTTGGCGAACACGATGTTGCGCGGCTGCCAGCCCTGCAGGTCGTGGTAGTGGGTGAGGAAGTCCCACGCCTTGCTGTCCACGCCGGTGGACGGCGACGTGATCATGGCCTCCACGCGCCCCGTGGCGAACGCCGTCGGAATGTCCGGCACCTCGATTTGCGTCGGCACCGCCTTCACCAGCTGCGACAGCCGGCTGGTTGCGGCATTGTAAGTGCGGAACTTCAGGCCGGCGAGGTCGTCGACCGTCTTGATCTCTTTCCGCGCATAGAGCCCCTGTGGCGGCCATGGCACCGAGTAGAGCGGCACCAGGCCCTCGCTGGCCAACCGCTTCTCGAGCGCCGGCTTCTGCGCCAGGTAGAGCTTCTTGGCATCGGCATAGCCGCCGGTGAGGAACGGCACGGAGTCGAGACCGAAGATGGGGCTGTCGTTGGAGGCGAGCGAGGCCAGCATCTCGCCGATGGGCGCGATGCCCTGGCGCACCGACTTCTTGATCTCGGGATGCTTGATGAGCGAGCCCGCGGCGTGCACCTGGATCTTGAGGCCGCCGGCCGTGGCCTTCTCCACCTCCTGGGCGAACTGCAGGATGTTCTTGGTGTGGAAGTTGCCCTCCCCGTAGGGCGTCGGCATATCCCACTTGGTCTGCGCCGCCGCCGGGCCGGCGACGCCCATCGCCAGACCCACGCCGGCGACCAGCAGGCCCGCTGCGATCCGTTTCATCATGGCTCTTTCTCCCTTAAGTTCACGATTTGCGCGAAAAGTCTCACCGATGCCGCCCCGCAATCCTCATAAGGACGTGGCCGAGCGCGCGGCCTGGTCGTAGTGACCCGACAGCGCGCGCAGGAGGCCGCCAAGCTCCGACAGGGTCGGGCCAGGCAACCCTGTCGCCTTAACCGGCTTGACCAGCAGGCGCTCGCGGATCT
>JBIOWI010000198.1:0-7174 GCA_044868325.1 Hyphomicrobiaceae bacterium | reverse complement strand
CCGCTCGATCTCCTCGGCCAATGCCCACGGGTCGATGACCACGCCGTTGCCGAGCACCGACAGCTTGCCCTGGCGCACCACGCCCGAAGGCAGCAGCGAGAGCTTGTAGGTCTCGTTGCCGATCACGAGGGTGTGGCCGGCGTTGTGGCCGCCCTGGAAGCGCACGACGATGTCCGCGCGCTCCGAGAGCCAGTCGACGATCTTGCCCTTGCCTTCGTCGCCCCACTGGGCGCCCACCACCACCACGTTTGCCATGTCTCAAGCCGCGTTTGAGGTTGCAGAGAGAGCGCCGGCCGGTCACCGCCTCGCATGGGTCGCGGGCGTGCCGCCTCGCGCCCGGCGTCATGTGCGTGCCACGTTCTTAACCCATTGTCCAATCGCGAGGAACAGCGCCTGCCAAGGTGTGTGCACCACACCCGATTGGCGCGCCGAGCGGTCCTGTGGCAGAATTGCGCGCCCTACGCGCCCCATGCAAAGAAGGGGACTGTGCGGGGCGCCGCAAGGCTTGTATGGAGTTTCGATCTTACGGAATCTGCCCACCGGGACACGAGCGTTCGGGCGTGAGGGAGAGATACGGATGACCAGCATCAAATGGCGCGCCATCAGCGCGATCGTGCTTTCGGCGGCACTGGCTGCCGTGTTCTGGCTGATGCCGACGCTCGAGCCGGCGACGTTCTCCTCGTCGCCAAACGGGACGATGATCGTCTTCGGCGCCCTGTTCGCGGTGTTCTGGCTCTACCTGGTGGTGCAGGGCTACCCGGTGTCGCACGGCGACATCGGCAGCTCCAGCACCCACAACCTGGACAACATCATCTCTGCCATCCCGGCGCTCGTCGCCATTTTCGGCATCTTTATTAGCATCGTCGGGTTCTGGCCGCTGTCTGCCTTCAACATCGTCATCGGCGTGATGACGCTGCTGGTTACGGTCTACGACCTGTGGGTGCTGGGCGGCGCCGCCGCCAAGATCAACCGCCTCACCGACGAGTTCAAATCGGTGCGCTGATCGGGGGTCGACCGCAGGGTGCAATGCCGGGCAGCGGCATTGCACCGACGCAGCCCTCGCAGGGATGAACTGGGTCAGATCCCTCGCGTCCGCCTTCGCGTTCTTGCTCCCACGGCAGAGGCGAGGGATCTGACCCCGCTCCCGGCGTGAGTTCGGCGCACCCGTGCCCCGCACGATTGCGCCCTACGGCCGCTCACTCCATCGGCTTGAAGCCGGACGCCTTCACAGCCTCCGCCCAGTGCTGCGTCTCGGCGGCGACGATCTGCGCGAGCTCCGCCGGCGAGGCCTGCAGGGGCTCCAAGCCCAGCTTGGCCAGCCCCGCCTTCACAGCGTCCAGCGCGCAGGCGGCGGCGACCGCCTTGTTGAGGGTGGCCACGGTCTCGGCGGGGGCGCGTGCGGGCAGAAACACGCCCATGCGCCCGCTGCCGATGCTCTCGATGGCGGGGTAGCCGCCCTCGCGGAACGTCGGCACGTCGGGGAGGGCGGCGCTGCGCCGGGGCGCGGCCGTGGCGAGGGTGCGCAGCTTCCCGGCCCCGGCCTGGACGTGCGGCAGCAGGCTGCCGATGGAGCTGATCACCGCCGGCAGGTGGCCGCCCAGAACGTCCTGCACGGCGGGGCCGGCGCCCTTGTAGGGCACGTGCACGAAGTCGAAGCCGGCCGCGCGGCCGAGCGCGAGCCCCAGAAAGTGCGGCTGCGTTCCCGCCCCGCCGGTGCCGAACGAGGCGGCGGCAGGATCGCTCCGGCACCAGGCGATGAAGTCGGCCAGGGTCTTCACCTCCGGCGGCACGCGCGGGCCCACGACCAGCAGGAACTCGAACGAGGCGACGCCGGCGACCGGCGTGAAATCCTCCAGCGGCTTGTAGCTGAGCCGGCTGAAGATGTGCGGGTAGAGCGCCAGCTGGTCGATGGGGACCAGGGCCATGACGGAGCCATCCGGGTCCGCGGCCTTCAGGGCCTCGAGCGAGATGCGTCCGCCGGCGCCAGGCCTGTTGTCCACGATCAGCGACGGGGCGTAGCCCGCGGTGCGCTCCACCAGCAGCCGTGCCGCGGAATCCAGCAGTCCACCCGGCGCGAAGCCGACGATCATGCGCGCGGGCTTGCCGATCGTCTGCGCCGCGGCCGGCGCGGCAAGGCCGGCTGCGGCAGCGCCGGTCAGGAAGCGGCGGCGGTTGAGCATGGCGGTCTCCCCCAGGGTCCTGGCTCCTGGCGTCCAAGCCTGAAGCCCGTTGCGCGCCTCCGATCTAGCCGCAAGGCCAACGGGGAGAAGGGGATGCGCGCGGAATTCGCTTTCCGGCCTTAGCGGAGACTGTTGGCCAGCACCGTTTCGATGGTGTCGTAGAGCATGGTCCTCGTGTCCGGGCTGATGTCGAGATACCTGACCCACGCGGTCTCCTGCGCCAAGCGCAGCCACGCGAGATAGTCCTGGCGGGAAAACCGGCGCTCCTTCGCTCCAGCCTTCGTGAAGGTCTCGATGAACCTTTGCTCCGCTTCCTGCTGAGCGGTGGTAAAGAACTCCTCCGAAATCTGCGCAGCCGCGTCGAACGCGGCCCGTTCCGGCTCCGACAGGCTGTCCCAGACCGTCTTGGAAATCATAAGGGTATTGAGAAACATCCATATTCCAGGGCTTCCCGCTGTGAAGAATTTGCCGTGCTCATACATCTTTGTGGAAACGAATGTCTCGTAGGACGTGAGCGTCCCGTCGATCTCTCCAGACTTCATGGCCGCATATAGCCGGTCGGAGGTCAACGCCACGGGAACGGCGCCGGCCTTTTCCAGCATGAGATCGAACAGGGGGTCGCCCCCGCGCAATTTGAGTCCCTTTACGGTGCCGGGTCCGGCAATCTCCCGCTTGGTGTTGACGAATCCGCCCGGCACCCACCACCAGGCGACGATGTGCACGCCGTTCTTGTTGGCGATCGCCTGCAGGTGATCGAGCAGCTTGGAGCCTCGCAGGTCGCGCACGGCATCGAGGCTCGGGTAGAGCCCCGGCAAGACGGCCAAGGAGAACTCGGGCACCTTCTTGACGGCATACGGGGGGACATAAACGCTCATGTCGAGGTCTCCCGACTGGAGCGCATCGAATTGCTTTGCCGCCTCGATCTTCAAGGATAGCCGCGGATAGATCTTGAACGTCAGGTGCGGCGCGCGCGCCTGCACCTCCTTGACGAAGATCCGCGTGGCGCGATCGCGCGCGTCGGTGCCTTCGGGCCATTGGTGCGAGATCTTGAGCTCTCTGGCCTCAGAAGCGCCGGCACCCACCAACAAGGCCACGACGGCGCAGAGCAACGCGAGCAATCGCATGGTTTCCCCCCATTTTTGCGGCCGCCCACGGCAGGCAGCCGCGGCACCGCCCATTGTGCGGTCGCGAACCGCCCCTCCGGCGGCACGAGACGTCGGGCGGGCTCGCCCCAACCCGCCGGACTCGGCTGATCTGTATTGAGACGGCAGATGGCAGATTTTCGGCGTGCCTGTGACGGTGCCGATCACGAAAGCGAGAGGTGGAGCTACTTCATCACCCCATACCCCCGCATCGCCTCCGTGATCTCCTCCAGGATCGCCGGGTCGTCGATGGTGGCGGGCATTTTCCAGGGCTCGCCGTCGGCGATCTGGCGCATGGTGCCGCGCAGGATCTTGCCGGAGCGGGTCTTCGGCAGGCGCTTCACCGTCATCACGGTCTTGAAGGCGGCGACGGGGCCGATCACCTCGCGGACCAGCTGCACCACCTCGCGCTCGATCTCGGCGGGTGGGCGGTTGACACCGGCGTTGAGCACGATGAAGCCCGCCGGCACCTGGCCCTTCATGGGGTCGGCGACGCCCACCACGGCGCATTCGCCCACGTCCTTGTGGCGCGCCACCACCTCCTCCATCTGCCCGGTGGAGAGGCGATGGCCGGCGACGTTGATCACGTCGTCCGTGCGCGCCATGACGAAGGCGTAGCCGTCCTCGTCGATGTGGCCGGCGTCCTTGGTGGTGTAGTAGCCGGGGAACTCGGCGAGGTAGCTGTCACGGAAGCCCGTGTCGTTCTCCCACAGCGTCGGCAGGCACGACGGTGGCAGCGGCAGCTTGACGGCGAGCGTGCCGGTCGCGCCCAGCGCTACCGGCCGGCCGGCCTCGTCCAGCACCTTGAGGTCGTAGCCCGGCATCGGCACCGTGGGCGAGCCGTGCTTTACGGGCAGCGTGCCGAGGCCCACCGGGTTGCCGCAGATGGGCCAGCCGGTCTCGGTCTGCCACCAGTGGTCGTAGACGGGCACCTTGAGATTGGCCTCGGCCCATTTGAGGGTCTCGGGGTCCGCGCGCTCGCCGGCCAGGAACAGCGTGCGGAAGCGGGAGAGATCGTAGCGGCCGATGTGCTCTCCCTTCGGGTCCTCCTTCTTGATGGCGCGGAAGGCGGTGGGCGCGGTGAACATGGCGGCCACGCCGTGCTCGGCGATGACGCGCCAGAAGGCGCCCGCGTCGGGCGTGCCCACCGGCTTGCCCTCGTAGAGGACGGTGGTGCAGCCGTGCAGGAGCGGTGCGTAGCAGATGTAGGAGTGGCCCACCACCCAGCCCACGTCCGATGCGGCCCAGAACACCTCGCCGGGATCGACGCCGTAGTGGTTCTTCATGGTCCAGGCCAGCGCCACCATGTGCCCGCCGTTGTCGCGCACCACGCCCTTGGGCTGGCCGGTGGTGCCCGAGGTGTAGAGGATGTAGAGCGGGTCGGTGGCCTTGACGGAGACGCAGCCTGCCCGGCGCCCGCGGCGCCTGGCGCCATCGATGGCGCTGGCCCAGTCGTGGTCGCGCCCCGCCGTCATTGCCGCGTCCGCCATCGGCCGCTGCAGCATCAGCACCGCCGCCGGCTTGTGCCTGGCGAGGCCGATGGCCGCGTCGAGCAGCGGCTTGTACTGGACGATGCGGCCGGGCTCGATGCCGCAGGAGGCGGAGAGCACCGCCACCGGCTTGGCATCGTCGATGCGGGTCGCCAGCTCCGGTGCGGCGAAACCGCCGAACACAACGGAATGGATGGCGCCGATGCGGGCGCAGGCCAGCATGGCCATCACCGCCTCGGGGATCATCGGCATGTAGACGACGACGCGGTCCCCTTTCTTGACGCCCAGGTCCTGCAGCACCGCGCCGAGCGTCGCCACCTCGTCGCGCAGCTCCTGGTAGGTGAAGCTCCGCGTCGTGCTCGTGACCGGGCTGTCGTAGACGAGGGCCTTCTGGCTGGCCCGCCCGCGCTCCACATGACGGTCGAGGCAGTTCAAGGCGGTGTTGCACTCGGCGCCCGCGAACCAGCGTCCGTATTGGCCGGCGTAGGGGTCGAACACCTTGTCCCAGGGCCGGTACCAGTCGATCGCCCGGGCAGCCGCACCCCAGAAGCCTTCCGGGTCGCGCTGCCACTGGGCGTAGACCTCGGGGTAGCGGCTGGGTTTGCTCGACATTGGCGTTCTCCCGGAATCCTGGCCGGCGCTCGGTGGCGGCCTTGCGAGACGATTCTGACGCCGCCGGCGGCGAAAGCCAAGCCGGAGAGTCAGCCCGAGAGTCAGTGGGAGAGTTGGGCCGTCGGGGGCACCCAATACCCGCCGATGACCTCCGGCCGCGTTCGCACGCTTTTGCGGTAGAGATAGACCCAGGCCGCGAGGGTCTCGCCCGCGGCGAGGCGCACTTGGCGCTCGGCGCGCTCGTAGGGGCTCCGCTCAGGCTTGCCCCGTACGATGCCTTCGTAGGCGTCGAGCCATGCCAGGGACGCGGCCGGGGTCTTGAGCTCATACACCTCGCCGTGCACCCGATATGGGCTGTCCGACGCCTCCACCAGGCCCGGATAGCGGCCGAGGCTGTAGAGCCGGCCTGCGACGGTGGCCTCCCCGACAGGGCGCGCCTCGCGCCTAAGCCGTGTGCCCATGGGGTGGCAGACACGCGAGAGCAGGGAGCCGTAGACGAAGAGCAGGGCGTTCATGCCGAGTCGTGCCTGGGTGAGCGCCTGGGTGAGCGAATGCGTGCGTCGCCGGCCGATCATAAGTGATTTGTGGGAGGGAGTGGCGCCACTCCCAGGCGGTGAGGAGTGGCGCCAGTAGGCGGCGCCGGGAGGAACGCCCGGTGTCGAGCGCCGCGTGCCCAGACGGGCCGAGAGCCGATCGGCTCCGGGCGACCCGACGGGGGAGGAGGCGGGCGCCCGGCCGACCCGATCAGCCACATGCCGCGCTGACCCGTCTAGCCTGTTGGGACTATGCCCCAAACCCATGAACGCACGGTAAACGTGCGGAGTGGGAAATGGCCTACCCTCGATGGCAGACATCTGATATTCATTTTGGGACGTGGCCGGCTCCCGGATCGGGATCACCGTTCAGATCTTGGTCAAAAAATGGCCTGCTGCGCTGCAAAAGCGGTTGGTTGACGTGGAATAACAGGAGGTTAAAAACGGCGCGGACTCGTCTTGGCAAGAATGCTACATTGAAAAAAAAAGGTAAGCCGCAGGCAGGACGCAGGATCGGATCGTGGCCGAGCAACGTGCTCTCTAGCATGCGGTAACAGCAACTTGACTTGGGATAACAGGAGGTTAAACAGGCGCCGGATTCGCACCGGCAAGAATGGTACAGTGGCAGCGAAAAATGCGAAGGTCCGGGGAGAGTATGGGGAAATCTGACAGCACTCGCACGGCCAGGAAGGTCGTACACAGGATGTCTGCCGAGCTTGCCAGCAATGGCCACGAGCTTCCGACGCAACGGGTCAGGCTGGTGAAGTCCTCCAACCGCACGAAGCGAGGATCGCCTGCACAGATCATAGCCCTGCCCGAGGGGTACCGACCCACCGAGAACGAGCCGTTCATGGGCGAGCGGCACAAGATCTACTTCCGCAACAAGCTGATCGCCTGGAAGGAGGAGATCGTCCGCCAGAACCGCGAGACGCTCCACCTCCTGCACGAGGATTCGGCGCAGCACGCCGACTTCGCCGACCGGGCGACCTCGGAGACCGACCGCGCGCTAGAGCTCCGGGCGCGCGATCGCCAGCGCAAGCTGATCTCAAAGATCGATGCGGCGCTCGCCCGCATCGAGGACGGCAGCTACGGCTACTGCGAGGAGACCGGCGAGCCCATCGGGCTCCGGCGCCTCGACGCCCGGCCGATCGCCACCCTGTCCTTGGAGGCGCAGGAGCGCCACGAGCGGCGGGAGCGGGTCTACCGCGAGGACTGAG
>JBIOWI010000197.1:0-15573 GCA_044868325.1 Hyphomicrobiaceae bacterium | reverse complement strand
TGAAGTTTCTCTGCGACGCCGACCGCTGCATCGAGTGCAACGCCTGCGTCACCGCCTGCAAGAACGAGCACGATGTCCCCTGGGGCATCAACCGCCGGCGCGTCGTCACCATCAACGACGGCAAGCCGGGCGAGCGCTCTGTCTCGATGGCCTGCATGCATTGCACGGACGCACCCTGCGCGGCCGTGTGCCCGGTCAACTGCTTCTACACGACGGCCGACGGGGTGGTGCTGCACTCCAAGGACCTGTGCATCGGCTGCGGCTACTGCTTCTACGCCTGTCCGTTCGGCGCGCCGCAGTATCCGCGCGTCGGCAACTTCGGCTCGCGCGGCAAGATGGACAAGTGCACCTTCTGCGCTGGCGGCCCGGAGGCGGACCTGACTCCGGCCGAGTACGGCAGCCGCGACAACGGCCAGTACACGGGCTACGGCTCGAACCGGCTGGCCGAGGGCAAGCTGCCGATCTGCGCTGAAATGTGCTCCACCAAGTCGCTGCTGGCGGGCGACGGCGAGATCATCGCCAAGATCTTCCAGGAGCGGGTGGTCCGCCGCGGCTACAGCTCGGGCGCCTGGGGCTGGCAGACGGCCTACCGGGAGAGCATCGCCACATAGCAACGACACGGGGCGGGCGGCGGGAGCCAACCTGCCGCCCTAGTCGTCTCCGCCGGACGGCGGAAACTGCAGGATCAGGGAGGCAAGAGAATGCCAACGAGCGTATCGCTCCGGGTCTTCGTCGCCGCATTGATGCTCGCGCTGGCCGCGGCGTTCACGATGCCGACACCGGCCTCGGCGCAGCAGCCAACGCAGGTCAACCCGACGGCGCAGTCGGTGAAGGAGAAGGAGCTCCTGAAGGAGCTGGGGCGAGCCCAAGGGCGCAGCTCCCTGCCCGACGCCCGCACGGCCGTGCTGGAGCAGCCAGAGGGACGCAACTGGCGCCAGTTCCACCAGGTCACGCTGCGCTGGATCGGCGCCATCGCCGTCCTGGGCATGCTGGCGCTGCTGGTGCTGTTCTATTTGATCCGCGGCATGGTGAAGATTGAGAACGGACGCTCGGGCCGCACTCTGGTCCGCTTTAACGCCTTCGAGCGGTTCGTGCACTGGATGACGGCCGCCTCGTTCGTGGTGCTGGCGCTGTCCGGCCTCAACATCACCTTCGGCAAGGAGCTGCTCACGCCCCTGATCGGGCCGGTGAGCTTCGCCGAGTGGTCGCAGTGGGCCAAGTACGCCCACAACTACCTGAGCTTTCCCTTCACCATCGGCGTCGTGCTGATGTTCCTGATGTGGCTCGCCTGGAACTTCCCCACCCCCACCGATTTCAGATGGCTCGCCCAGGGCGGCGGCATCGTTGGCAGCAAGCATCCGCCGGCCAGGCGCTTCAATGCGGGCCAGAAGGCGATCTACTGGGTGGTGGTGCTGGGCGGCGGCGCCGCTGCCGTCACCGGCTACCTCTTGATGTTCCCGTTCTACGCCACCGCCGTTGGGGGCTACACGGTCGGCACCACCGACATTGCGGCCGTGCAGCTGGCGCAGATGGTGCACGGCATCGTCGGGCTCCTGTTCATCGCCATCATGCTGGCGCATATCTACATCGGCACTATCGGCATGCAGGGCGCCTTCGAGGCCATGGGCCGGGGCGAGGTGGACGTGAACTGGGCGCGCCAGCACCACAGCCTGTGGCTCGAGAGCGAGGCCAAGAAGGGCCGGGTAAGCGGCCCGGCGCCCGCTGAATAGCAATGGCCGAATAGCGAAGAGAGGAGGGGCATCGCATGCGTGTTTTCCTGCTCGCCTGCCTGGGGGCCGTGCTGATCGGCGTGGGCGCCGCCTACGTGCTTAACGCCGGCTACTTCCCCAACGCCTCATCGGCGGTGTTCTCGACCCAGGGCGTGCGCATCTAGGGGCTCGCAGGTTGTAGGTTGGGTTAGGCCCGAAGGGCCGTAACCCAACATGGCAACCGAGTTCGCCAATGTTGGGTTACGCCGCTTCGCGGCTAACCCAACCTACAAAATCGATAGCACGGGCGCCCCGCGCCTCTGCACAAATCCGCAACACGGCCGCCACCGAAAATTCGCCACTTGCCGACGGCGGCTGCACGCGGCGCGCGTATGCCGTGAGGCATGTCCAATGCCTCCAGCCTCTTCCGCTTCATCCGCTCGCGTCCGGCCGACAGCCTGCTCGCAGCCGCTGCGCTGATGCTGGCCGTCGATCCGATCCGCTGGCTTGTCGCCACATGGCGCGATCCAGCCTACGATTCCAACGGCCTCCTCGTATTCCTGGCGGCGGCCGGCCTGCTCGCGTGGAGCGTCGCCAGCCCGGTCGTCGATAGCGCGCCGCGCCGGCGCAGCTTGGCGTTGGCGCTCATTGCGCTGTCGGCGACGGTTCGGCTGGCGGGGCAGGTGCTCGCCATCAACACCGTCGGTGCGCTGTGCCTCGTGCTCGACGCCTACGCGCTGGGGCTGCTGCTCGGCCTTGGCGCGCGGGCGCGGGCCGTATCGCCGGCGTGGCTCGCGGTGGTGTTCGCGTTTAGCCTGCCGCTGGAGCGGATCGTCCAGCGCAGCATAGGCTACCTGCTGCAGCAGGTCTCCGCCGCAGGCGCCTGCGGAGTGCTGGGGAGCGTCTACGACGCCGTCGCCTGCGAGGGCGTGCGCATCGCCCTGGCCGGCAAGGACGTGCTCGTCGACCTGCCGTGCTCAGGGGCACGCGCGATCCTGCTGACGCTGCTGGCGTTCGCTGGCACTGCCGCGGTCTGCCGCCCGGCGCCACTGCACGCCGCCGCCGGTTTCGCCGTAGCCCTCGTCTCCGCCCTCGCCGCCAACGTCGTTCGCATCGTCGTCCTGGCGGTCGGCATCGCCGAGCCATGGCGCCTGGGCGGCATCGCCGTGATGGAGCAGCCCTGGCACGACCTCATCGGGCTCGCCGCCCTGGCGCTCGCCAGCGCGCCGCTCCTGGCCTGGGCGCAGCGCGTGTGGCGGCCCCATCTCGGCCTCTGCGCGACGTTCGGCGCCCCGCTGGCCATCCCCGACCGCATCGCGCGGGACGGCTGGTGGCTGGCGCCGCCTGTGCTGCCGCGGCGGCTCTCCACCGGCCTGGGTGTGGCGGCGCTTGCCGGCGCGCTCGTCATCGTCAACCTGCCGCGCACGCCGGTCGATGTGGCGCAGCGCAACCCGGCGCTGTCGCTGCCCGTCACGCTGGCCGGCTATGCGCAGCAGCCGGTCGCGCTGGATCCGCGCGAGCGGGCGTTCTTCACCCAGTACGGCGGCGCGGCGGTGAAGGGGCAGTACGGACCGCACGGCCTCATGCTGGTGCGGACGACCTCGCCGCTGCGCCACCTACACACGCCGGACGATTGCCTGCGCGGCCTCGGCTTCCGCGTCGCCTATCTCGGCGCCGAGTTCTCGCCCACCCCGACGGCCGTCTACCGCGCAGCCGCGCCCGACGGTACGCGCTACCGCATCGACGTGAGCTTCGTCTCCGACCGCGGCGAGGTGACGAGCAACGTGGCCACCGCGGTCTGGCGCTGGCTCAACGGCGATGCGCGCGCCTGGACCGCCGTGCAGCGCATCACGCCCGAGGAGACGCCCGCGCCCCGGCACGCCCAGTGGACCGCTGCCGTGGTGGCGGCGCTGGAGCTCGGCCGGCCGTCTCTTCGGCCGTCTTTCCAGTCGTCTTCCTTGTCAACGGAGAGAGGAGATCGGGAATGATCAGGAAACTGGTCGCAGCGGCGCTATGGGCCGCACTCGCCTTGGCGCTCGTTCCGGGACGGGCCGGTGCGGCACCGCCGCCGGACGACAACGGCCTCGCCGGCCGCATCACGGCCGAGGCCGGGGGCAAGGCCATCCACTTCCCCAGCCTCAAGACCGACGTGGTCGCCGACATCCAGGGCGACCTCGCCACCGTGACGGTGACGCAGACTTTCGTGAACCCAACCGCCACGCCGCTCAACGCCAAGTACCTGTTCCCGCTCCACAAGGACGCGGCGGTGTTCGCCATGACCATGGAGGTGGGCGACGAGGTCGTGCAGGCGAAGATCCGCGAGCGCGAGGAGGCGCGCCAGGCTTTCGAGCAGGGCAAGCGCGAGGGCAAGGCCGCCGCGCTGCTGGAGCAGCACCGCCCCAACATGTTCACCCAGGAGATCGCCAACCTGATGCCCGGCGATCCCATCAAGGTCACACTCAAGTACAGCCAGACCGTGCCGCGCATCGACGGCGGCTACGAGTTGGTCGTCCCGCTGGTGGTTGGCCCGCGCTACATCCCCGCCGACCAGGCCAACCGGCCGCAGGTCGCCGTGCTCGCTCCGCCCTCCTTGCTGAGGGAGATTTCCGCCGCCGATAACGCCACATCGCGGGTCGATGCGCCGAGCGCGGCGCCCGCACCGGGTATTGTGCCGCCCGCAACCGGCGTGTGGCAGCTCGGCCCCGTGCCCAGCTATCCCGAGGTGGCAGGCCTCACCATTCCCGCGACCATCGATGCGGACCGCGTGTCCATCCGCGTGAACCTCGCCTCCGGCATCCCCATCGCCGGCGTGATGAGCAAGACGCACGCGCTCTCCACGACGGGCGACGCCAAGGCCAGGACCGTCACCCTCGCCGAGGGCCGCACGGTGGACAACCGCGACTTCATCCTGCGCTATACCCTGTCGGGCACCGCCCCCCAGGCCGGCCTGCTGGCGCACCGCGATGCCCGCGGCGGCACGTTCTCGCTCCTCCTGGAGCCGCCGCAGGCGCCGGCCGACGCCCACATCACGCCGCGCGAGATGGTGTTCGTGCTCGACACGTCCGGGTCCATGTCGGGCCTGCCCATCGAGGCCAGCAAGACCTTCATGCGCGACGCCCTGCAGGCGCTGCGGCCGGCAGACTATTTCCGCATCATCCGCTTCTCCTCCAGCGCCAGCGAACTCGCCTCCGGCCCGATCCCGGCCACGCCCGGCAATATCAGGGCCGGCCTCGCCTACGTGGACCGGCTCACCGCCGACGGCGGCACCGAGGTGCTGGCCGGCCTGCGCCAGGCCTACGGCGTGGCACAGAGCCCCGGCACGCTCCGCATCGTCGTGTTCCTGTCGGACGGCTACGTCGGCAACGAGCCGGAGATCCTGCGCATGGTGGCGGCCAGCGTCGGCCAGGGGCGGCTCTACGCCTTCGGCATCGGCTCGGCCGTCAACCGCTACCTGATCGAGGAGATGGCCCGCCACGGCCGCGGCCTGTCGCGCGTCATCGACTCCACGGACAAGAGCCACGAGGCGGCCATCCAGTTCGCCAGCCGGCTGAAGACGCCCGTGCTCACCGACATCCAGATCGATTGGGGCAACCTCAAGCCCCGGGACGTGACGCCCGTGCTCATCCCCGACCTGTTCGAGGGCGATTCCATCCGCATCCAGGGCCGCTTCGAGACCGCCGGCACGCACCTCGTCAAGGTCTCCGGCCGAGTCAACGGCCGGCCGGCGCTGCTGCCCTTGCAGATCGACGTGCCGGCCGAGGCCACGGGCAGCTCTACGGAGGCCATCCCTCTCATCTGGGCGCGCTCGCGCATCGCCGACCATATGCACGAGCTGATGGTGCCGCAGGGTCTCCGTACCTCTGGGATGGCCGATACGGCTCTGAAGGCGGCCGTCACCGACCTCGGCCTGAAGTTCTCGCTGGTCACCCAGTGGACCTCGTTCGTCGCCGTCTCCGAGCGCAGAGTCAACGCCGACCCGGCCTCCGCCCGCGACGCCGACGTGCCTCTCCCGATGGTGAAGGGCGTGGAGCCGTCGGCCTATCCCAACGTGGCGCGCCAGCCGGGGCTCGGCGGAAGCCGGATCGTCCCGGCCGTTCCGGCAGGCGGCTCCCTCGTCGAGGCCCGCGCGCCTGTCGTGCCATCCTCGCAACCCACCTTCACCGGCGGAGCCGCGCCCGAGCCCGAGCACCTGGCCGGCCTCGGTCTTGTCGCCCTCCTCTTGCTGTGGCGGCTCAGGCGGCTCACCCGTACGGCAGCGTGAGGACCTCCCGCCTCGCGCGCCGAAACACCCGGGCGGTGCCCCCCGTCCGCCCGGGTGTCCCTTTCTCTGATCCCTAATTCGGCCTTGTGACGACCCTACAGAGGTGCTGCCGATGCTTCGGGGAGGGAGCGCATGGCGGCCACCATCCTGGTCGTGGACGACGACCCGCACATCCGCGAGGTTGTGCGTTTCGCGCTGGACAAGTCCGGCTTCGCCACCGTTGAGGCGGGGGACGGCAGGGCGGCCCTGCGCGCGTTCGGCGAGCGGAAGGCCGATCTCATTGTGCTGGACGTCGGCATGCCCGAATTGGACGGTCTCGGCGTGTGCCGGGAGATCCGCAAGACGTCCGATGTGCCCATCGTCTTCCTCTCCTCCCACGACTCCGAGGTGGACCGCATCCTGGGGCTCGAGATCGGCGGCGACGACTACGTCGCCAAGCCCTTCAGCCCGCGCGAGCTGGTGGCGCGGGTGAAGGTCATCCTGAAGCGGCTGAAGCCGCCGGAGCCGGCCGAGCCCAGGTCTGCCGCGCTGGAGCATGGGTTTCTGTGCCTCGACCCCGCCCAGCACGCGGCGAGCTATGCGGGGCGGCCGGTCATCCTCACGGCCACGGAGTTTGCGCTCCTCAAGGAGCTCATGCGCCGGCCCCAGCACGTGCGCGACCGCAACAGCCTCATTGCCGGCGTCTACGCCGCCAACGGCCAGGTTTCCGACCGTACGGTCGACAGCCACATCCGGCACATCCGCTCCAAGTTCGAGGCGGCGGGCTGCCGTTGCATCATCGAGACGCTCCATGGCGTGGGATACAGGCTGGGCCCCTGCTGCTAAGAGGGCCACTGACGCGCCGCGGGCGGCCCTCGCCGGCCGGGCAGGCAGCCGCCTTGCATCGCTGCGGAGCAAGTACCGCCCCAGCGTCCGCACCGTTCTCATGGTCGTGACGTTGACCGTGCTGGTGCTGCCGCTCGGCAGTCTCGTGTTCTTCCGCATCTACGAGAACCAGCTGGTGCGCGAGACGGAGGCCGAGCTGATCGCCCAGGCCGCCGTCCTGGCTGCGCTGCTCGACCGGACGGTGGCGGCATCCGCCGCGGAGCTGGGCGACCATGGCACTCCGGTCGCCCCGCGGAGCGTCGCGTCCCGCTACGCAAGGGGCCCGGCCGAACAGGAGATGCCGACCGAGCCGCTGATCGACCTCGCCACCCACGCGACCCGGCCGCGCCGGCCCAACGCGGTTCCGGCCATCGAGCCGGCGAGCCCCGCGATGCTGCGGATCGGAGCCGAGATCGCCGGCCTGTTCCTCGATGCGCAGAAGACCACGCTGGCCGGGCTGCGCGTGCTCGACCACCGCGGCGTGGTGATCGGCGGCCGGGACGAGACCGGCCTGTCGCTCGCCCACGTCGAGGAGGTGGCAGAGGCCATGCAGGGCCGCTACGCCAGCGCGTTGCGCGCACGGCTGCCCGACACTCCGGCGCCGCCACTCGCCTCGCTCAGCCGCAACACGGGCGTGCGGATCTTCTCCGCGTTCCCCGTGGTGCGCGGCGACCGCCTCGTCGGCATCGTCTACCTGTCGCGCACCCCCAACAACATCCTGCGCCACATGTACGCGACGCGCGATCGCTTCATCCTGGCGGGCCTCACCATCCTCGGCCTCACGCTGCTGCTCGGGTGGGTCACGACGCGTACGCTGGTGCGGCCCATCAACAAGCTCGCCGCGCAGGCGGCCGAGCTGGGGCGCGGCAACCGCAAGGCGCTCGCACCGCTCGATCACTACGGCACCCAGGAGCTGGCCGCCCTGGGCCGCAGCTTCCTCGACATGGCGCGCGCGCTCGACGGGCGCTCGCAGTACATCCGCGACTTCGCCGCCCATGTGTCGCACGAGTTCAAGGGGCCACTGTCGGCCATCCGCGGCTCGGCCGAGCTTCTGCAGGAGCATCTGGCAACCATGAGCGAGGCCGACCGCTCCCGCTTCCTCGCCAACATCGTCGCCGACACCGACCGGCTGCGCCTGCTGGTGAGCCGCCTCATCGAGCTGGCGCACGCGGAGAACGTGCCCCGTGCCGAGGCCGCGATCGACATCGCCGCGGCCGTCGACCGGCTGGCGCTGCGCCACGGCGGCGACGGGCTTGCCATCGTGCGCACCGGCGAGGAGCGGCTGGAGGCCTCTATCTCCGCGGAGAGCTTCGGGATCGTCGCCGCCAATCTGGTCCAGAACTCCAAAGACGCCGAGGCAACGGCCGTCGAGGTGCATCTTGAGGCTACGGGGGCGACCGCCAGGATCGCTTTCAAGGACAACGGCCGCGGCATCGCCGAGGGCAACCGTGCCCGCATCTTCGAGCCGTTCTTCACCACCCGCCGCGAGCACGGCGGCACCGGCCTCGGCCTCCGCATCGCGCGCTCCCTGATCGAGGCCCAGCAGGGGACGCTCGATCTCGCACCGAGCAGCCGGGGCGCCGTGTTCGTGCTGACGCTGCCCAGGCCGCCGGCGGAACACTGAAGCGCCTGCCATCGAGGATGCAGCCGGGAGGTTGCGAGCCTGCCTACTCGGCCGCCAGCCCGGTTGGCTGCCGCAGGTAGCCGTCACGGGCCTGGGGGAGCTTCCATCCGAGGAGCCGGCTGGCGATCTGCGTCCGCAGCATCTGAGCCGTGCCGCCGCCGATCGTGAACATGCGGGCGTCGCGCACCATGCGTTCGAGGGGGAGATCGCGCGAGTAGCCGCGCGCCCCGAAGAGCTGGAGCGCATCGTTGGTCACCTTGATCGCCATCTCGGAGGCGAGCACCTTGGCCTGCGCGGCCAGCAGCGGGTCTGGGAAAGGGTCCGCGCTGCAGGCGGCGTTATGGATGGAAAGACGCGCCGCGTTCAGCTGCGTGGACATGTCCGCCAGCATCCACTGCAGTCCCTGGAACTCGGCAATCGGGCGGCCGAACTGCTTGCGGGACTTGGTGAAGGCGAGCCCGAGCTCGAAGGCCCCCTGGGCGATGCCGAGCGCGACGGTCGCGGCTCCGACGCGCTGGCTGTTGTAGGCGCTCATGAGCTCGGCGAAGCCGCGCCGCCAGCCTCCCGGCGGCTGCAGCACCATGTCTGTGGGAATCTCCAGGCCTTCAAGGATCACCTCGGTCTCCGGGATGCCACGCAGGCCCATGGCAGGCTCCCGCTTGCCTATGCGGAACCCCTTGGCCTCGGCTGCCTGCGCGTCGTCGCGAACGAACAGAAAGCCGCCGATGCCCTGCTCCTGTCCGCCTTCATCGAACGCGCGGGCGAAGATCAGATGTAGTCTCGAGACGCCGCCGCCGGTGATCCAGTGCTTCCGCCCGTTAAGCACGTAGACATTGCCCCGCTTCACGGCGGAGGCGGTCATCTCGCTGGCGGCGGAGCCGGCATCCGGCTCGGTGATGCAGATGGCGGGCTTGTCGCCGGCAAGCACGATCGCGGCCGCCAGTTTCCTCTGGGCCTCGCTCCCGTAGTGCATCACGGCGGAGATGGCGCCCATGTTGGCCTCGACGGCGATGCGTCCGGTGACGCCGCAGACGCGCGCCATCTCCTCGACGATCAGCGCCGCATCGAGGAAGCTGCCGCCGCCCCCGCCGTAGACCATGGGGATGGTGTAGCCGATCAGGCCGGCGTTGGTGAGCTCGCGGACGTTGTCCCAGGGGTAGGCTTCGGTGCGGTCCGTTTCTGCTGCCCGGCTGCGCACGAAGCCTTCGGCCACCTCCCGCGCCCGGGCCTGGAGCTTCCTTTGTTCCGGTGTGAGACTGAACAGCATGGACCACATCCTCATCCTCGCGACCTGGAGGGGATGATGCCAGACATGCCTCGGAAGGAAACGTCAGAAAAAGCTTGATGCTGGATGTCAGGGCGGCAACATGTTCCGCTTCAGCGGGTCATGCCGCTGAAGCCGTCGAGCTCAATTGAACGTCTGATTGTGCGGGATTGGTGGAGCCGAGGAGGATCGAACTCCTGACCTCTGCAGTGCGATTGCAGCGCTCTCCCATCTGAGCTACGGCCCCAAAGCCGCGCTATTTAGGTAGGGGGGCCTGGGCTTGTCAAGCAAAGCGCCGGTCGCCTAGGCAGGCGATCGGCGGAAGAAGCGGGCGGCGACCCGCCAGAGGCCAGCAAGCGCCAGCACCACAAGGATCCAGCCCTTCTTCAGAAAGGCCAGTGCGATCGCGAAGATGCCCGCCTTGGCCAGCAGCTTGCCTGCGATCAGGCCGCCGATGCCGTAGGCGGCGACCTTGTCCGCGCCCGGCACGTAGTCCTGGTAGCGCGAGCCCTCCTCGAACTGGGGCATCGCCATGACGGCCGGGATGACGTTTTTGATCTCAGCCAGCTGGTCCATGCCGGCCACGAAGTTGATCTTGAGCACCCCCCGGCGGCCCAGCGCCCTCACGTCGTAGTTCACCGTGTGCTTGGGCGAATCGCCGAACGCCAGCTCCTTGGCCCAGTGCAGCTTGTGCGCGGCGCGGTCGTAGAACGGGGGCGACGCCCAGCCGACCAGCCGAATGGAGGCAAAGCCCAGCTTGACGCGCTCCTCGCTCGCCTGGGCGGTGCCCTCCTGCATCTCCTTGAGGAGCGCGTTGTAGTCGATGCCGGCGGCATCCTGATCGGAGACGTAGCCGTCCTCGTCGAAGGTGATGACGGCACCCCAGCTGTCGTCGAGCGGGGTCTTGTCCGACGGCATGATCATGCCGAGCACCTTCTCGGCGACCGTGGGCGGATTGTTCCAGGCGTCGACGATCACGCGCCGGGCATGCTCGGCGGACAGAAAGTAGAAGCCGCGCGGCACATTGAGCTGAACGCCGCCGGTGCCGAGCGCGATCGTGCCGTCCTTGTAGTCGAGGCTCTCGACGAATTTCTGGGCTTCGGATTGCTCGTAAGTGCGGCCCGGGAACGTCTCGCCGAAGGTCTTGGCTTCGGCGCAGGCGACGGACAGGATGAGCGCGGCGGCCGCCGCGAGCGCCCTGAGACCCAAGCTGAGGCTCATGCGTGATCTCCCCCGGGCGGCGCCGCGCCCGGCCGCGCTTTCCCCGCGGCCTCCAAGGCAACGCGCCGTGCGCGGCTCATTGGGCGCCAATGGCGGCAATTTCGTGTTCAGACGGCTGCCAAGCCTCGCATCGGCGAGGAATGCTGCCGCCAGCTGACAAGCGACGGTGCAAGCCCGCAAGTTCCGCTCCTCCCACCGGCGCTGCAGAGCGAGCCGGCTCGCCCCCTCTCCCCGCTTTTACGGCGAGAGGGGGCCGGACGGTGCCTGATACCGAGCTATCCGACCATGTGCTCCACGGTGTCGTAGACCTCCGTGCTGGGGGTTCCCTTGAGGAGGCCGGACAGCCCGCCCCAGAGGGCCTGGATCTGTGCCGCAGCGGCATCGGCATCGGCCTTGCTCTTGTAGATGGCGGTGACCGAGCCCTGACCGTCGGCGCGCCACGCCGCGTACACGTCGATGACGCCGGGCAGAGCCTGTGCCCCCGGCGTCATCTCCTTGAACTTGGCGGGAAGCTCGCCGAGGCGGGCGGGGTCGAACTTGACGGTCGTGATGCGTGCGTACATGGGCGTTTCCTTTCGTTTTCTTAGGACGCAACAAAGTAAGCATACCCACGATCGCATGCCGGATGGGGCAAAACGGCGGCAATGGCGGCCTCGGCAGCTGTGGCAGAGGCCGATGTTGCCATTGTGTTTCGCTGTGTCGGAGCCGGTCTGGCCGTGGTAGGATCGGTTATGTCCAATACACTGCGAAAATCTCCGCCGAGCATGACCGCCGCCGAGTTCCTCGCCTGGCCTGGAGACGGGACGGGCCGCAAGTTCCAGCTGGTCGACGGGGAGGTGCGCGCCATGTCGCCCGCCAGCGCGGCGCATGCGGTCATTCAGAGCAATCTGGCCTATGAAATCCGCCGACACCTGCAGGAGCAGAAGCTTCGATGTCGGGTGGGCACCGAGCCGGGCGTCCTCACCCGCGTGCGGGCTAGCATCAATGTGCGCGTGCCGGACGTGGGGGTCACCTGCACGCCCCTCCCCCCCGGTCAACAGGCATGGCCTGATCCTATCCTGCTGATCGAAATTCTCTCCCCAGGCAACACGGCCGACAATGTCTGGTCCTACTGCACAATCCCGAGCGTACGTGAGATCGCGATCATGCACTCGACCCGTGTGTTGGCCGAGCTGTTGCGGCGAGGACCGGACGGAAATTGGCCGGAAGAAACCGAGGAGATCGGACCGGGGGAAACGTTGACGTTCGAGAGCATCGGATTCAGCCGTCATCTGATCGAGGTCTATGCAGAGACACCTCTTGGGGGCGGATACGCGACTTAGTTTAGCCGGGCCAAGAAGCCGCGTGGCTGACGGAGCGCATCGCATCGTGGTCGTCGGCGGAGGCGCCGGCGGGCTGGAGCTGGTCACGCGGCTCGGCAACAGGCTGGGGCGGCGCGGCAAGGCCCACGTCACGCTGATCGACCGGCGCCGCACGCACCTGTGGAAGCCGCTGCTGCACGAGATCGCCGCCGGCAGCATGGATCTGGGCACCCACGAGATCGACTACCTGGCCCAGGCTCACTGGCATGGCTTCACGTTCCGTCTGGGCGGTTTGATCGGCATCGACCGGGCCCGGCGGACGGTGCGGGTCGCGCGCTATCTCGACGATGAGGGCCGCGAGGTTCTGCCCGAGCGCGAGTTCGGCTACGACACGCTCGTCGTCGCCATCGGCAGCCTCACCAACGACTTCGGCACGCGCGGGGTGAAGGCGCACGCCATCCCTCTGGAGACGCCCGAGCAAGCGGAGCGCTTCCACACGCGGCTCGTCAACGCCTGCCTGCGCGCCAACACCCAAGCCGAGCCGCTGCGGCCGGGCCAGCTCCACGTGGCGATCATCGGGGCGGGGGCGACGGGAACGGAGCTGGCGGCCGAGCTGCACAAGACCACGCGTCAGCTCGTGGCCTTCGGCCTCGACCGCATCGACCCCGACAAGGACATCCGGATTCACCTGATCGAGGCCGCGCCCCGCATCCTGCCGGCGCTGCCGGAGCGGCTGTCAGAGGCCGCCGGCCGGCTGCTCGAGAGACTGAAGGTCAGGGTCCACACCGGCACGCCGGTCACCGAGGTGACCGGCAACGGCGTCACACTCGCCAACGGCGTCCTGATCCCGGCGGAGCTGGTGGTATGGGCTGCCGGCATCAAGGCGCCGGACCTGCTCAAGGACATCGCCGGGCTGGAGACCAACAAGCTCAACCAGCTCGTGGTGCGCCCCACCCTGCAGACCACCCGCGACGACGCCATCTTCGCCTTCGGCGACTGCGCCGCCTGTCCGTGGCCGGGGCACAAGGGTAGCACGCCGCCGCGTGCGCAGGCCGCCCACCAGCAGGCCTCGCATCTCGCCCGCGAGCTGCCGCGGCGCATCGCCGGGATGGGCGTGAGAGAGTGGCGCTACCGCGATTTCGGCTCGCTGGTATCGCTGGGGCGGTACTCGACGGTCGGCAACCTGATGGGCGGGCTGGTGGGCGGCAACCTGTTCATCGAGGGCTGGTTCGCCGGGCTTATGTACAAGTCGCTCTACAAGATGCACCAGCTCGCCCTGCACGGGCCGACTAAGGTCGCGCTCGATACGGTCGCGCGGCTCATCACGCGCCGCACCGAGCCAGTGGTGAAGCTGCATTGAGGATCGGAGGGGGCGACGATCTGCTCAAGCTGCCCCCTGAATCGGGCCGGCACTGCCGTTACTGCCAACACTGCCGTTACTGAACGCCTTCTCCAAGGCCTGAACGGCCACCTCCCCGCCGCGGACCGCCTGAGTGTAGTGGCAGAGAGTCACGGTGGCATTGGCATGCCCGGCGAGCTTGGCCACCAGCCCGATTTCGATCCCCTGGGCCTGGAGCGTGCTGATGAAGGCGTGGCGAGCGCTGTGCGGCGTGACGCAAGGTAGGCGAAGCGCGGTGAAGGTCGGCCGCCAATAGCTGGCGCGGAAGTTGGCGTACGACAGCGGACCGCCTCCGCGTAAGGGCTGCCCCGGCGCCGACGGCAGGCGTCCCAATCGCGGGAACACGCGATGCAGGGTGCCAATCCTGTGCGGACAGAGGGGGCGCCACCTCAACAGCAGACTTCTCAGCAGCGAGCACATGGGGATCTCGCGGGTGCCTGCTGCGGTCTTGGTGAGCTCCGTAAGCGAGCCATCCTGCTCCTGCATCCGCCGAATGCGGATTATGCCGGCATCGAGATCGATGTCCTCCCACAATAATGCCAGCTGCTCGCTGGGGCGGACACCGGTGAGGAACGGGAAAGCGTAGTAGATGCCTCTGAATTCGTCTTCAACCGCCGCCTGCAGAAGACGACCCACCTCACCTGGCGTGAGGATGGCCTTCCTGGGCTTGGTCCGGCCCCGGCCGAGATGCGACGGCATCGGTGGCACACGCTCGTTGAAGTCCTCGGCTGCCAGTGCGAGCGCAGCGCGCAGAAACTTCTTGGCGACGTAGGCTGTGTAGCTGCTGACGTGGGCGCTGAGCGTCCTGTGCCAGCTGCGAATATCGGCGGTGGACAGATCCGCTATGGCCTTGGCTCCAAGCATCTCGACGAACTGTGCGCCGTCGGGCTTCTCGCCCCTACGCGCAAAGACCTGGCGCTCGAACTTGGTGCCGACCAGGAGAGGACCGACGACGTAGCCGACCGCCTGCCGGTAGCTGCGCCACGTACCGGGCTTGACGGCGTCGCGCCGGTTCTCGAGCCAATGCTCGACGGCCCGCGCCACAGTCAGCCGGGTCCGCCTCTCCGAGTAGGTGCCGGTTACGACGCTTGCCAGGATCGCGTCGCGCTTGGCGACGGCGTCTTTGTGGCGCTTGAAGAAGAACTGCTTGCGCTCTCCCGTCTTCGACCCGGATACGTTGACAACGAAGCGTATCTGGACAACAACGGCGCCGGACTTGCACTGGCGTTTGCGATCACGCTTGGTGATCGATACTCTGAAGGTCACTATCCCCTCCCGCGGGGTCGAGTGGCCCTAGCTCGGTCTGAGATCTTCGGTGGAAGTCTTAACGGCGAGCTCGCAGCGCTACTGGTGCTGCTGCCACTTCGATTCAAAAGATGTTTCGTTCCTGCTGCTCGCAGAGGTGCTTAATTAATCGGCATGCATTGCCTGCACAGGCGGCACGATCCCTGTCGGCGTGACAGCAACAGCGGTCACGATCAGTGACTTCCTCATGGGCGGTCTCCCTTCACTCTTATTCGTCGTGCGCTCGGCGACGGCGCCGGCCTCACGTTTTCTTGGTCGTGTGCTCGGCGACGGCGCCGATCTCACGTTTTCGTGAGCGTAGGCCGCCGCTGCGTCGAGGTCAATACAACCCTCGTGCAACTACAAGTAGAATATCGTTTGGAGTTGCAATCAGTTGCAAGTTTCTGTTGCCACGTGCCCGGCGACTTTGCCTGCTTCTCGTGGACCCTGATCGCGCCCGCGATCGCGTTCGGCAACAGTAGCGGTACCGTAGGCCTCCTCCAGGGCCAGGACGGCGGTTTCTCCGCCGCGCACGGCCTGGGTGTAGTGGCTCAAGGTCACTGTGGCATTGGCGTGACCGGCCAGCATGGCCACGAGGCCGACCTCGATCCCCTTCGCCTGCAGGGTGCTGATGAAGGCATGCCGG
>JBIOWI010000196.1:0-25096 GCA_044868325.1 Hyphomicrobiaceae bacterium | reverse complement strand
TCGGCCAGTTCGTGATGGTGAACGCGCTGCTCCTGCAGCTCTTCATCCCGCTCAACTTCATGGGCATGGTCTATCGCGAGATCAAGCAGTCCCTCACCGACATCGAGCGCATGATGGACGTGCTGGCCGTGCCTCCCGAGGTGGCCGACCGCGCGCACGCGCCCGATCTCGCCATCGCCGGCGGCACCATCCGGTTCGAGAACGTGCGCTTCGGCTACGACCCGGAACGGACCATCCTCGAAGGCCTCTCCTTCGAGGTGCCGGCGGGCAAGGTAGTGGCCATTGTAGGCCCGTCGGGTGCCGGCAAGTCCACGGTCTCGCGCATCCTGCTCCGCTTCTACGACGTGGCGGGCGGGCGCGTCACCATCGACGGCCAGGACATCCGCGACGTGACGCAGAGGTCGCTCAGGTCCGCCATCGGCGTGGTGCCGCAAGACACGGTCCTGTTCAACGACACCGTCCTCTACAACATCCGCTACGGCCGCCCGGATGCTACCGACGCCGCGGTGGAGGAGGCGGCCGGCCTCGCCCAGATCGATGGCTTCATCCGGGCGCTGCCCGAGGGCTACCGCACCATGGTGGGCGAGCGTGGCCTGAAGCTGTCGGGCGGCGAGAAGCAGCGGGTGGCCATCGCCCGCACCATCCTGAAGGGGCCGCCGATCCTGATCCTGGACGAGGCGACCAGCGCGCTCGACAGCCACACCGAGCGGGAGATCCAGGACGCGCTCGACCTGGTGGCGCGCAACCGCACCACCCTGGTGATCGCCCATCGGCTCTCCACCATCGTGGCGGCGGACAACATCCTGGTGCTGGACGCCGGCCGCTTGGTGGAGCAGGGCACGCACGCCGAGCTGCTCGCCGCGGACGGGCTCTACGCCAGCCTGTGGAACCGCCAGCGCCAGGCCGAGAAGGCGCGCGAGGACCTGGCCAACGCCCTGGCCCAGGAAGGTCAGCGCGTCCGGGGCGGCCGCCTGATCGCGATGTCGCCTTTACCCGCGGCCTCCGAACCCGCGCACGAGATGCCGGAGCCGGCACAGTCCGGGCCGTAAGCGGCCGTGCTAAAAGGCTGTTTCGTCCGGATGGCGCGGTGTGCAGGCTGGGCCACAAAATAAGCCCGCCGCGGCGCGAACATGCCGCGGCGGGTCATTCTTGGATGGTGCCCGCACCTAGGAATTGGAAGGCAAGGAATTACGACGGCCCCATCCCTCCGAAAAACCGTCGATGAAAAGCAAGCACACCATACCCAATCTTTATGACTAGCGCAGTCACCTGGACGACACGGGACGCACGAATTCCGCGACGTGATGTCTCACGGCAGCCAGGGCGCGCGGAAGCGCGTGGCAATGGACGGCGCGCCCAGCCCCGGCCGCGCCGAAATTGAACGGAGATAACTTTCGCGACCAGAAACGGAAATCCTATGACTATGACCCGATAGTCATGATCCCGCTGGCAATGCGTGCAGGATCGCAGCGACATGGACAATAGCGGCCGAGAGACGGGACGGTGGGACGCAGTGCTGGCGGCAGCGCGCAGGTGCGCCCGGCTGGCGTGGGACGCCGCCCGCCTCCTCGGTGCAGCGATACTGGCCTTTTGGCGGGTGGCGAGGCCCGTGCTGCGCTGGGCGGCGCAGATCGTCCTGGCGCTCCTGATCCTGCTGGAGGAGTGGGGCTGGCAGCCGTTGGCCGCCCTCCTGGGCCGGCTGGCGCGCTGGCAGCCGTGGGCGCGTCTGGAGACCGCTATCGCCCGCCTGCCGCCCTACGCCGCGCTCCTGGTGTTTACGCTGCCCTCGGCGCTGCTGCTACCCCTCAAGTTCCTGGCCCTGTTCCTGATCGCCAAGGGCCAGCTGGTGCTCGCCGGCTTGCTGTTCGCCGCCGCCAAGGTCGGCGCGACCGCCCTGGTGGCGCGCCTCTTCCTGCTGACCCGCCCGGCCCTCATGCAGATCGGCTGGTTCGCCTGGGGCTACGACCGCTTCATCCCCTGGAAGAACGCCCTGGAGGAGTACGTGCGCTCCTCCTACGTCTGGCGCGCCGGGCGGGTGTGGAAGGAGCGCGCGAAGCGCGCGGCCGCGGCCCAGTGGCGGCTGCTGCGACCTGCGGTGCTGAGGCTGCGGGAGGCCGCGCGGGTGGCCGGCGCGCGGACCGCCGAGCGGGTGCGGCGCCTCGTCCGGGAGCTGCGCGAGCGCTGGGCCGCCGACCGAACGCCGTAGGGCGCACTACTGCGGCGGAGCGGCAGTGCGCCGTGCGGACCTCTCCTCGCCCGATATGGTTTGTTGAGAGGCGGCCGGCGTCGGCGCATCAGAACGGGATCTCGTCCTCGGTCTTCTTGTCGAACACCGGCTTGGCGGGGCTGCGGCCGAGGCTGCCGGTGTCGCCGGACGGCGTGTAGCTCGGATAGTCGTCCTCCTGCATGCCGCCGGCTCCGGCGCCCGCGCCGCCGCCCGGCCTGTCGAGCAGCACCATCTGGCTGTTGAAGTTCTGCAGCACGACCTCGGTCGTATAGCGGTCCTGGCCCTCCTGGGTCTGCCACTTGCGGGTCTGGAGCTGGCCTTCCAGGTAGACCTTGGAGCCTTTGCGCAGATACTGCTCCGCCACCCGGCACAGGCCTTCGCTGAAGATCACGACGTTGTGCCACTCGGTCTTCTCGCGCTTCTCGCCGGTGGTCTTGTCGCGCCAGCTGTCCGAGGTGGCAACGGCCAGCTTGGCGACCGGCCGGCCGTCCTGGGTGCGCCGGATCTCCGGGTCCTTGCCCAGGTTGCCCACCAGGATCACCTTGTTGATGGAACCGGCCATGATGCACTCCTCTTCGCTCGTTCGCCTCGTCGCCGCCCGCCCTGCCAGCGGTCGCCGCGCCCCAGAGAGACTTACGAGTATGTCTTACGCGTGAGTCTCGTCCGCGGGGCTCGCTTCCGATTCTCAAATCCAACGTTAGCCGCTGCTCTGTCCAGACGCGCAGCCCTTGAGTTGCTTGTCCACGCCTTTTGCGGACTAGACTATGTTCTCTTTATGTTCCTATATAGACTCTGACGGCGAGCAGCGCAAGCATGGCCCGCACCGCCCTGCTGCTGCCATTGCGGCCGCAACGGCAAGAATCGCCGTAAGGTGATTGGGATCGGGGAGGGATCGGCCCATGGCTAACCGGCTCATCAGCGACAACACGCCGGAGCAGCCGTGGCGGCGCTGCGATATCTACGAGTTCGGCCGTACGATGTCGTATGGAGGTTTCTTCGAGCCGGAAATCGCAGAGCCCCCGACCGTCCGTTATTCGTCGGCCCCGATTGCAGTGTCCCGCAAGCATGCCGGAGCATATTTCACGCCCGATCCGATAGCTGCGTCGCTCATTCAGTGGGCCATCCGCGCCGAGACCGACAGAATGCTCGACCCGGCTTGCGGCGACGGGCGCTTCGTTCGGGCCCATCGCCACAGCGTTGGCATCGAGCAGAACCCACAGACAGCGGCGGCCGCGACCGCCGTTGCACCCTGGGCAACCGTTCACGAGGGCGACTTCTTCGCCTGGGCTGCGCAGAGCGGGGAGCGGTTCGACTGCGCTGCCGGCAACCCGCCGTTCATCCGGTATCAGGTCTTCAACGGTGCGGTGCGCGCGCGCGCGCGCAACTTGTGTGCACGTCTCGGGGCGAAGTTTTCGGGCCTTGCCTCGTCATGGGCGCTGTTTCTGGTTGCCACCGCGGGTCTCCTCAAGCGCGGAGGCCGCATGGCGTTTGTTGTCCCTGCGGAGATCGGCCATGCGCCCTATGCTGCCCCGCTGCTCGAGCATCTGGTTCAGCATTTCGCCGTGGTCCACATTGTTGCGGTGCGCGATAAGCTCTTCCCCGACCTGTCGGAGGATTGCTGGCTACTCTACGCCGACGGATACGGCACCTCCACCCACGAGATCCGGTTCACGGCGCTGGATGCCTTCACGCCCATGAAGCGGCCACCGGCGGTCTACCAGCGCGTTTCAGTGCGGGAATGGCGATTGTCATGGAAGCGCAGGCTCCGGCCCTTTCTTCTGCCGACGGAGGCAAGGGACCTTTACCGGCAGGTAGCCGACGCGCCCGAAAGCCGCCGGCTGGGTGATTTGGCGTCCGTCGGAATCGGTTATGTCAGCGGTGACAACGACTTTTTCCACCTGCGTCCGTCTCAGGCGGAGCGCTTCGATATCCCCGAGCGCCTGCTCCATCCTACAGTGCGCAACGGCCGAGCGCTTAGCGGGCGGGTCCTCACCCGCAGCATCGTGCAGCAATGGGTGAAAGGCGATGCTCCGATCTACCTGCTTAGGCTTCCCAAGTCGCTGGACGTTCCATCGTCGGTGTCAAGATACCTCGACACGACAGAGGGGCGCGCCGCCCGCGAGGCTTACAAATGCCGCGTTCGCACGCCGTGGTTACTCGGTGCCCGACGTGCAGGTCCCCGACTTTTTCCTCACCTATATGTCCGGACGGACCGTCAGCCTAGTTCGCAACTCGGTCGCCTGCACCTGTACCAACTCGGTTCATAGCGTCCGCCTGCATCACAAACGGGCGGCTTCAGAGTTGCACGACCTGTGGGACACTCCGTTCGTCCAGCTGAGTTGTGAAATCGAGGGTCACCCGCTCGGCGGCGGCATGCTCAAGCTCGAACCACGCGAGGCGGCCCAGATCGTCATGCCCTCACCCGCGCTTCTTGAGCACCTGCCGGGGTCGGCCCTCGAAGACGCAATCGCTCGAATGCAGACCTGGAGGCACTATGCCGCCGCGGCCTGAAAATGTCTGCCAATGGGTGGACCAGACCTCAGCGCTGCGCACGTTTGCAACCTACGCCGGCCAGACCCAGAGCCAAGCGCATATCAAGCCGCTGCACTGGTATGTGGCGTGCCGCCTCGTCGTCGAAGGCGGCTTCCTGCCGGAGGAGATCACACCGAGACCGCCATTTCGGGCGCAACGTCGCCAGGGCGTGCCCATCGCCAGGATGCCGTCACCGCCGCCCAAGCAACCGAGCCATCCACGGATCCTGCTACTCTAGGACGGCCCATCGCCCAGAACGACATCGCCATCCAGATGAGCGGCGAGCCCGTCGAGTCGGTCGTGCGCTTTCATAATGCCGTGCGTGAACTCACGGGGCGACGCGGCATTCGCGACGACGCCAGCCGATATGAAGCCGTCGCTCTTGCCCTGGTCGATCCTGCCGCTGCAGAGCCCGGTGCAGTCCTCTCCAGTTATCCGACCGCCGAAAGCCCGCTGCGACTCGAGCGGTTTTTCGAGACGCTCTACCTGCGGTACGACGAGCGCTATGTCTACAGCGCCCCCGATCTCAAAAGCGTCACGCGCCGGCGCGAGTGGCTCGCTGAATCCCTGGCTCTGCTCTCGCCGCCGCAAGGGTTGGCACTCGACTACGAGCCGCGTCTTGCAGTCCCCGAAGTCGAGGACACATAGGGCTAACGCCCCTTCGCCCCCTCCGCCGCAGTCCCAAGCCTCACCACGGCGGACGGCGGCAGGTCCTTGGCGCCCGCGCAGTCGGCCGCCTTGAGGCGGTCGGCGACGACGGCGGGGTCGCCCTTGAAGCTGGGGCTCGCGACGCGGGCGACGACGCCCACCGCCACGGCCGAGCGCTCTGAACGCGGGCGGCAGGCCATGCGGGCGAGGTGCTCGGCGAGCCGGACGGGGTACCCGTCGGCCATGGCGGCCTCGCTCGACCGGAGCAGGCCGGACCAGGTCTGGCCGTCGGCGGAGCCCATCCATCCGCCTTCCCCCAGCTCCTTGAGCAGCCCGCCGAGGCCCGCGGTGCGCTCGCCGGCCGGCAATGCCGCCTCGAGGCTCTCCACCAGCGCCTTCAGCGCCTCGATATCGTCCTTTCCCGGCGCTTTCAGGACAATGTTGGCGATGTCGGCAAGCACCACCGCGTCGCCGGCAGGAGGCACGGTGCGCCACAGACCGGCACCCGCCAGGTCGGCGGCCTGCAACCTGGCACCGCGCATGTCCGCACCGTAGAGCTTAGCCTGCCGCAACTCGGCGCCCTCCAGGTCCGTCCCGCGCAGCGCCGCACCTTCGAGATGGGCGGAGGCTAGGCTCGCGCCCTTAAGGCCGGCCTCCGCAAAGTCGGCCATCTGCAGCCGGGCACCCGTCAGCACAGCGCCCTCCAGGCTGGCCCGCAGGAAGCTCGCCCCTTCCAGGGCTGCGTGCGACAGATCCGCCAGCTCCAGCCCGGCACCCTCGAAGGTGGCGCCTGTCATCAGGCCGCGACTGAGGTTAGCCCCTTTCAGGGACGCCTCGTCGAGCCTGGCGCCGCGCAGGTCGGCGCCGGCCAGGCTGGCCCCGTCGAGCCTCGCCGCGCTGAAATCGGCGCTCCGGGCGGTGGTGCAGCCCGCCTTCTGGCGCCCGTCCGGCTGCTTCAGCGCAGCCGTGTCGGCGCAGTCGAACCGGGCGCCCTGCAGATCCGCACCCTTGAGGCTCGCGCCGTCCAGGTTGGCGCCTGTCAGGTCCGCCTGGGCCAGGTCGGCGCGGTCGAGCTTCGCAAAGCGCAGGTCGCGGCCGCGCAGGTTCACCCCGCGCGCCCTCGCCGCCCCGTCCTTCGGTGGTGTGAGATGGGCATCGGCCACATCGAGGTTGCGGGCGAACAGGCCGAGCAGCGCTCCGTTGCCGGCATCGCGGGTGCTGCCGGTTGGGACGGCGGCGAGAAAGGACAGGGCGGCAGCGCCCGCCAGCACGGCCAGGCCGAACGCCGCACTGCCGGGATTGTTGAACCCCAGACGCAGGAGAGCACCGAGGAAGCTGGTCTCGGCCCGCATCAGGAACACGCCGGCCAGCAGCAGCAGTCCCACATCGGCGAGCACGATAGCGCGCTGCACGGCCGTGACCGTCGCATCGTGGAACGGCAGGAACGCGACCTGCATGTAGAGCAGGAGCAGCTGCGGCAGGACGAGCAGGGTGAGCCATGCGATCCCATGCAGGAGGGCGCCCAGCACGCGGCTGCGCTCCGGGCCGGCGATGGACTGGACGAAGAAGGAGCCGTCGAGCTCCAGCCGCAGCGGATGCGAGCGCCGGTCCGTGCTCTCCAGCAGCCGCAGGGCCGCATCGAACTCCAGCGCCTTGCGCGCCAGCAGCGCGTGCTGGGCGACCAGCATGAGATGCAACAACGCGAGCACGGCGGGCGCGACCGTGAAGAAGGGGACAAGGCCGATCCGCACCTGGAGGAGCGGCAGGACGATGCCCGCATCGAGCAGCAGGTCGCGGTGCGTCAGCGACCCCACCGTGAGGGCCGCGTAGACCATGAGGCCCAGGAACAGCAGCCAGGCCGTGTTGGTGCGGGCAGCAGCCGTGTTGACGGCGTCGAGCAGACTGTACGGGTTGACCGGCGTCTCGGTGTCGAGCGCCGCACGCGTGCTGTCGTCCATGCCGTTTCGCCCCAGACTGGTCAGCCTCTCCCCTAACTCATTATGCCCCCGATCAAAATCTCCGAAAGGGGTCTGACCCCTCGCGACGACCGTTGTGTGGAAATTGCAACGCTGGAGGCGAGGGGTCTGACCCCTGACCCACTAAACTTGCACCGAGTAGCCCCCATCCACCGGGATGGCGGCGCCGGTGATGAAGTCCGACGCCCGGCTCGCTAGAAACACGGCAATGCCGGCGAGATCCGCAGGCACGCCCCAGCGCCCGGCCGGGGTGCGCATCAAGACCATGGCGTTGAGCCCCTTGATCTGGTCGCGGGCGGCGCGCGTCAGCTCGGTGTCGATCCAGCCCGGCAGCACGGCGTTGACCTGGATGTTGTCTTTGGCCCAGCCGGAGGCGAGCGACTTGGTGAGTTGCACCACCCCGCCCTTGGACGCGCCGTAGGCCGGCGCAAAGCCGGCACCGAAGATTGACAGCATGGAACCGATATTGACGATCTTGCCGCCGCCCGCCTGCTTCATGGCGGGATAGGCCGCTTGCGAGCAGACGAAAGCCGAGGTGAGGTTGGTGTCGAGCACTTCCTTCCATTCCGCCAGCGCCAGCTCGTGCGCCGGCTTGCGGATGTTGATGCCGGCGTTGTTGACCAGGATGTCGAGCCGCCCGAGCCGTGCGACGGTCTCCTCCACCAGCTTGCGGCACTGCACCTCGTCGGCCACATCGCCGGACACGACCGCCGTCTTGACGCCGAGCTTGGCGAGCTCGACCGCCGCGGCCTCCGACTTCACCGCATTGCGCCCGGCGATGGCGATGGCCGCCCCGGCCTCGGCCATCCCGCGCGCCATGCCGAGCCCGATGCCGCCGTTGCCACCGGTGACGAGGGCCACGCGGCCCGCGAGGTCGAAGAGGGACATCAGGTTTCTGCGGGGGCAGCCCCCTCGCCTCCAACGTTGCGCTTGTGAACGAGGCTTCTCGCGAGGCGTCTGACCCCGCCACCCCTACCCTGCCGCGACCCACAGCGGCGACGCAACCCCGCTGGCGGCCGCGACCGCGACCGTGTGCGAGACGCGGTGGGGCATTGGAGCCACGGCGTCAGGCCGTTTGTGTCCGAGAACCCTTCGTACCATTGGACGCCACAATCGTCGCCTAGACGACCGACCCATGATGCGAATCATGGCGATATTTCTGGCGGTCGGCGCCCTGGGCGGGTGCTCGACACTGCCGCTGCCGGTCTCCAGCGGCATGCCCGCAACTTGCGGGGACCGGTTCTCGGAGGCCCAGTGCAAGCAAGGCACCCGCTGCCGCTGGATCAACGAGGCCAAGCGCACCGACGGCACCTACGCCACCGCCCACTGCACCGACGACTGAGCCGGCGTCAGACCCTCTGGGCCTGACACTTACGCCGGACTGCGCACCAGCACGCCCTCGTCGTAGAGGGCGGCGATCTCCGCATCCGACAGGCCGGCCAGTTCCTTCAGGACCTCCTCGTTGTGAGCGCCGAGCGGATCGGCGCGCACATCCGCGCGCACGGGCCAGCGCGAGAACCTCACCGGCGGGCCGGGGATGGCAAAAGCGCCCAGCTCGGGGGCCGCAACCTCGCGCACCGTGCCGCGCTGGCGCAGATGCGGGTGCGCCATGGCCTCGTTGAGGGTGAGCACCGGCGCACATGGCACGCGATGCCGCTCAAGCGCACGAAGCGCCGCCTCGCGCGTCTCCAGGCCGGCGAGCCAGCCCTCGATCAGCGCCACGATCTCCCTGTTGTTGTCGCGCCGGGCGCGGGCGTCCTTGAAGCGCGGATCGTCCACCAGCTCCGGCCGGCCCATGGCGTCCGCGAGCTGGCCCCACTGATGCGCCAGCGCGGTGATGTTGAGATAGCTGCCGTCGCGGCAGCGGAAGAGGCCGGTCGGGCCGCCATCGGGATGCTGCGAGCCGGCGCGCCGCGGCGTGAACCGGTCGCCGCGCAGGGCCACGCGCGGGACGTTCACCTCGTGCATGTGGAAGTAGGTGTCGAGGATGGCGGCGTCGATGTATTGCCCCTCGCCGGTGCGCTCCCGGTGCAGCAGCGCGAAGCCGATGGCCATCGCGGCGGCCACTCCGGTCGAAATATCGCCGATAGCGAGGGAGAGCTGCGCCGGCGCCCGGTCCGGCTCGCCGATCTGGTCGGTGACGCCGGCGTAGGCCGCGGCGATGTAGTCGTAGCCCGGCTGCGCGCTCAGCGGCCCGCTCTGCCCCGCCACCGAGATGGAGCACATGATGAGGCGCGGGTTGATGGCGGAGAGCGCCTCGTAGGAAAGCCCGGCGCGCGCCATCACGCCGGGGCTGAAGTTCTCCACCAGCACGTCGGCCTTGGCCGCCAACGCCTTCAGGATCTCGGTGGAGCGCGGGTTCTTCCAGGCCAGCGCCAGCGAGCGCTTGGAGTGGTTGTGCTGGAAGAAGTACGTGCTCTGCGACGGGGCTGCCGTCTCGCCCGGCTTGCCGCGCGGCTTGATGCCCTGGATGCGGGAGCGATCGCCGTGCGGCGCCAGCTCCACCTTGATCACGTCGGCGCCAGCCTCGGCGAGCAGTCGCGTGCACGTCGGTCCGGCCACGAACTGCGTGATGTCGAGCACGCGGTAGCCGGTCAGCATCGGCAGCTTCATGTCAGGTATCAGGTGTCAGGTATCAGGTATCAGGTTTCAGGGCCGCCAACATCGAAGCCCGATTCTGACACCTGAAACCTGACACCTGAAACCTGGGCAAGGCCCGCCTCGGTCAGGCGCTGCTCCAGGAGGCCGATGCGGTCGTGGCCCCAGAACGGCTCGCCGTTGAAGATGAACATCGGTACGCCGAAGATATGGTCCTCGGCCGCCTCGGCCAGCGCCGCCTCGTAGTCGCGCACGCCCTCGCCGGCCAGGTAGGCGCGATACTCCATCTCCGGCAGGCCCAGCCCCGCGATCACGCCCGCCACGGCATCGGGCTGGTCAGCCTCCAGCTCGCGCCGGAAGAACCGCTCGAACACGGTGCGGCTGTACTCGATGAGACGGCCGTGCTTCTCCGCGAACAGGCCGCCGACCAGCGCCGGCGTGGTGTCGTAGACCTTGAGCGGCCCTTTGAGGACAAGCCCGCCGGGCCGCATGTTGGCCCAGCGCCGGGCGTCGAGATAGGAGTACCTGACCTTGTACTCCGAGTAGACGCTGCGCTCGCCCTTGCCCTTGATGCGCAGCTGGAACGGCCGCCAGCGCAGGCGCACCTTGAACTTGCGCTCGAGCTCGAACCCCGGATCGAACGCCAGATAGGCGTAGGGGCTCTTGTAGTCGGAGTACATTTTGACTTCGGGGGGCATGCGATGCTCCCAGACAGGGCAGTAAGGCAATAGGGCAATAGGGGGATGACCGACTGCCTTATTGCCCTACTGCCCTATTGCCTTTTTCCGTCACGCCGCCTCGGCGAAGTCGAGCGTGAAGCCGTGCGACTCGGCCAGCGTGCGCACCACCTTCTCGGCCTCCGCGGCCGGCAGCGGCACGAACGGCGGGCGCACCTTGGCCCAGTCCGCATCGTCGCGGTAATGGGCGATCAGCGCCTTGAGGGCGGGGATCATGGGATAGGCCTGGATCGCCTTGCGGATGGCGGTGATGCCGGCCTGCAGCCGCTCCACCTCGGGCGACTTGGCCTCCCAGGCGTCGTAGACCTTGCGGATGGCCGTGGCGCTGACGTTGCAGGTGGCCGAGATGCACCCCACAGCGCCGTGTTTCAGGCCGTCGAGCAGGAACACCTCGGAGCCGGGGAACACCTCCAGCTTCGGATACTCGGCCAGGATCGCCGCCGTGTTGCTCCAGTCGCCCGAGGAGTCCTTGAGCCCCACCACCGTGTCGGGGAACGCCTGCACCAGCCGGCCGATCAGCGGCAGCGGGAAGCCGACCTGGGCCACCGGCGGGATGTGATAGAGGTAGACCTTGAGCCGGTCGTCGCCGACGCCCTCGATCACCTCGGAGAAGTAGCGGTAGAGGCCCTCCTCGCTCGGGCCCTTGTAGTAGAAGGGTGGCAGCATCAGCACGCCGCCGCAACCGAGCTCCATGGCGTGCTGGGTCAACACGATGGTGTCGGCCAGCGAGCAGGTGCCGGTGCCCGGCATCAGCTTGGCGGGATCGATATCCTCCTCCACCAGCTCCTCCAGGAGCTCCAGGCGCTCGTCGAGCCCCAGGGAGTTGGCCTCGCTGGTGGTGCCGAACGGCGCCAGCGCCGTGCAGCCCGTCTCCATGAGCCAGTGGGCGTGCTCGACGAAGCGCTCGCCGTCTGGGTTGCCATCCTCCCCGAACGGGGTGAGCACCGGGGCGATGACGCCCGAGAAGCCGCCTTCCTTAGCCATGTCGTGTTTCCTCGCCTCGATCGCCGTCTCTCACGACGGCATGGGGATTCCGGGTTGCGGGACGGGCACATGATAGCCCTTCTGCACGGCGGGCCGCGCCGCGATCGCCTTGTACCAGCGCAGCACGTTGGGATACTTGTTGAGATCCACAGTCTGCCACTCGAAGCGCGAGACCCACGGCCAGGTCGCCATGTCGGCGATGGAATAGTCGCCGGCCAGGTATTCCACCTCGGCCAGGCGCCGGTCCAGCACGCCGTAGAGCCGGTGCGCCTCGTTCAGGTAGCGCTCCTCGGCGTAGGGTGCCTTGCCCTTGTTGTACTTCACGAAGTGGTGCACCTGGCCGAACATGGGCCCGACGCCGCCCATCTGCCACATCAGCCACTCGACGGTGCGCCAGTGGGCGTCGCCGGACTTGGGGTCGCCGGACTTGGGCCAGAACTTGCCCGTCTTCTCGGCGAGAAACATGAGGATGGCGCCCGACTCGAACAGCGAGAGCCCGGTATCGCGGTCGACGATGGCCGGAATGCGGTTGTTGGGGCTGATCTTCAGGAACTCCGGCTTGAACTGGTCGCCCTTGCCGATGTCGATGGCGTGCGCGGTGTAAGGCAGTCCGCACTCCTCGAGCATGATGGACACCTTGCGGCCGTTGGGCGTCGACCACGTATAGAGATCGATCATTTCGGGTTCCTGGACGTTGCTCTGGACATTGCGCTGAGCGCTTCTTGGGCGCTCGTGGCCTGTGACCCGCGCGAAGGTAGACGAAGGCGCGTATCGCCACAATCGCGCCTCCCTCACGGCTGGTCGGCGTCACGCGCTTGCAGGGGCGCTACACGGGCGCTTGCGCACAGGCTGGGGCTGCGCCCGGTTACCGACACAGAACTGCCACGATCCGGTTCCACACCATGCACAATGGTGCAGGGGCAAGGCTCGACGGGTCGCTTCTTGGGGCTTTGGCTATGCCAGGAGCTCCTTCAGGGGAGCGGCGGACTTGACCGGAGGGCTTTGCCCCCACCAGCTGCACCGCAGCCCCTTCGGCGGCCAATACCAGCCACGTCAGCGAAACAAACTTCTTGGGCAGGCCGGACTGGCGAACAATCGACGCCAGCGTCTTCGGCTTGACGTCGTCGCCCTGAGAGTGGCACGCAATCGTCACATAGCGGACTTGTCCGCCCACTTTGCCCCCGATACTGCCGATGGCTCGTGCCGTGGTGCCGCGTCAGGACGAAGCCGTTCGCCTCGATGATCCGGATGATGTCGCAGAACTTCACGCAGCGCACGGCACGGTGAACCCGTGCCGCAACCGATCGTCTCCCGAGTTCCAGGCAGCGCGCAGGAAACCCAGCACATAGCCCAGGCGGATCAGCAGGGGCGCCTTGCGGTTCAGCAACCGCTCGCGTGTGACCCGGTCCTCCTGCAATGCGCCCTCCACGTAGTCATGAATTGCCGTGTTCAGCAGGTCATAGACCTCGTCATAGGAGCGGCCCTGCACGACGATATCGAGGTCCGGGCAAGCTGCTTCCCAGTCACCCTCCGTACCTTGCGCAAAGCACAGCAGACGCCTCATTGGGGGATTCCCCTCAGTCGTTCTCTCACAAAATGTAGCAATGGACGCAAACGGAATCAAGGCCCCGCGCTTGGGGCGAGGTCCAAGGCACGCGAGGTGCAGCAGCCCTGATGGTCGGCAACGATCCGCTGGCCGCCACTCAATAGATCGTCTCCTCCAGCCGCCGCGGGTAGGCCGCATCGTAGGCGGTCCCGTCGATGCTGCCCTTGGTCAAGGACTGTAGGATCTCGCCCGTGCTCGGCAGCTCGGAGCGGGCGATGTGCGCATCAGCGCTCCACAGCCGCGAGCGCGCCAGCGCCTTGGGGCACTGGAAGTAGACGCGCTCCGCCGTCACCACCAGCACGGTCTTGGGTGTCTTGCCGCGCTCCGCGAAGCTCGCGCACAGCTCCGGATCGGCGCTGATCTCGGCCCGGCCGTTGATGCGCAGCGTCTCGCCGATGCCGGGGATCATGAACAGCAAGGAGATGCGCGGGTCGCGCACCAGATTGCGCAGGGTATCGATGCGGTTGTTGCCGCGCCGGTCAGGGATCAGCACCGTCTTGGCGTCGCGCACCCGCACGAAGCCGGGCGGATCGCCGCGCGGGCTGCAATCGAGCCCCTCCGGCCCGACGGTGGCGAGCACCAAAAACGGCGCCTTGTCGATGAAGGCCTTGTAGTGGTCGGAGATGTAGTCGATCTCCTTGGCAATCGAGGCCGCGACGGGCGTGCTGTAGACCGCGTCGAGCTGTTCCTGCGTGGTGATGCGATGCATTGGGGCCTCGGGAAAATCGTAGGGTGCCAATCGGGCGTCACCCCGATTGCACCGATCGCCGCTGAGTTTCGCCGAGAGGCGGCATCGGCGCAATGCCGCTTTCGCAGCATCGCGCCCTACGGGCTCGATCCTACCCCGGCCTCACCTGCCCGGTCCCGCGCACCACGTACTTGAACGTGGTGAGCTGCTCCACGCCGACGGGGCCGCGGGCGTGTAGGCGGCCGGTGGCGATGCCGATCTCGGCACCCATGCCGAACTCGCCGCCGTCGGCGAACTGAGTCGAGGCATTGTGCAGCAGAATCGCGCTGTCGAGGCGGGCGAGGAACCGCTCCGCCGTCGCCTGGTCCTCGGCCACGATGCAGTCGGTGTGCTGCGAGCCGTATCTCTGGATGTGGGCGATGGCGGCGTCGACGCCGTCCACCACCTTCGCCGAGACGATGGCATCCAGGTACTCCGTGGACCAGTCCTGCTCCGTGGCGGGCTTGACGCGGGCATCGGCCGCCTGCGTCGCCGTATCGCCGCGCACCTCGCAACCGGCCTCGATCAGCGCCGCCACCAGCGCCGGCAGATATCCGGCGGGAGCTGCCCGGTCGACGAGCAGCGTCTCGGTGGCGCCGCACACGCCGGTGCGGCGCATCTTGGCGTTGACGACGATGCGTTTCGCCATCTCCAGGTTGGCGCTGCGGTCCACGTAGGTGTGGCAGATGCCCTCCAGGTGGGCGAACACCGGCACGCGCGCCTCCTCCTGCACGCGCGCCACCAGGCTCTTGCCGCCGCGCGGCACGATCACGTCGATGGCACCGCCGAGGCCCTTGAGCATCAGCCCCACCGCCTCGCGGTCGGTGGTAGGCACCAGCTGGATGGCGGCCTCGGGCAGGCCAGCCTCGCGCACGCCCCGCACCAGGCAGGCGTGGATGGCGCCGCTCGAATGATGGCTCTCCGAGCCGCCGCGCAGGATCGCGGCGTTGCCGGCCTTGAGGCAGAGCGCGCCGGCGTCGGCCGTGACGTTGGGACGGCTCTCGTAGACGATGCCCACCACCCCCAGCGGCACGCGCACGCGCTGGATCCTGAGGCTGTTGGGCCGCGTCCACTCCGCGAGCGCGGCGCCCACCGGATCGGGCAGCGCCGCGATCTCCTCGAGCCCCTTGGCGATGCCGTCGATGCGCTTGGCATCGAGCGCCAGCCGGTCCAGGAACGAGGCCGGCCGCCCGGCCTCGCGTGCGGCGGCGAGGTCGCGTTTGTTGGCCTCGATGATGGCGGCGGTCGCCCCGCGCAGCTCCGCGGCCGCCGCCCGCAGCGCCCGGTCCTTGGCCTCGGAGGAGGCCAGCGCCAACCCGCGCGCCGCCTCGCGGGCTGCGGTGCCGAGTGCCTGCATAGTCTCGCCGATGCCGCGCCGAGCCTCGGGCGTCCTAACGGGGTCAGACCCCTCGCGCCTCGCCCCACCGACGCTGCGCCGCCTTTCCGGCTTCTTCCTTGCGCTCGCCGCCGTCATGTCGTGCTCATCCCTTGCTCAGCACCATGTCGTCGCGGTGCACCAGCTCGGTGCGGCCCGCGTGGCCCAGGATGGCGGCGATCTCGCCGCTCTTGCGGCCGATGATACGCTCCGCGTCGCCCTTCGCATAGGCGATGAGCCCCCGGCCCAGCTCGCGGCCGTCCGCGCCGCGGATGATGACCGCATCCCCCCGTTCGAAGGCGCCGTCCACGCGCTTGACGCCGGCTGGCAGCAGGCTCTTGCCGGAGAGCAGGGCCTTCTCGGCGCCGGCGTCGATCTCCACGCTGCCCTTCGGCTCCAGCTGCCCTGCGATCCAGCGCTTGCGGGCTGTCACTGGATCGGAGTGGGCGAGGAACCAGGTGCAGGGTGCCCCTTCGGAGAGGGCCCGTAGCGGGTGCATCACCTTGCCGGAGGTGATGACCATGTTGGTGCCCGAGGAGAGCGCGATCTTGCCGGCCTCGATCTTGGTGACCATGCCGCCGCGCGACAGCTCGCTGCCGGCGCTGCCTGCCATGGCCTCGATCTCGGGCGTGATGGCGCGCACCTCGTCGAGGCGGCGGGCTTCCACGCCGCTGCCGGGCGGGGCGGTATAGAGCCCGTCGATGTCGGACAGCAGCACCAGGCAGTCGGCGCTCATCATGCTGGCCACGCGGGCGGAGAGGCGGTCGTTGTCGCCGTAGCGGATCTCGCTGGTGGCCACCGTGTCGTTCTCGTTGACGACAGGAATGGCGCGGTGGGCCAGCAGCGTGGCGATGGTCTGGCGCGCGTTCAGGTAGCGCCGGCGCTCCTCGGTGTCCCCCAGGGTGAGCAGGACCTGCGCCGCCGTGAGGCCGTGCGCCCCGAGCGCGCCCTGGTAGGCGCCGGCCAGGGAGACCTGGCCGACGGCCGCCGCCGCCTGCGATTTCTCCAGCTCCAGCGGCCCCTTGGGGAAACCCAGCATGTGCCGGCCGAGCGCGATGGCTCCGGACGACACCAGGATCACCTGCTTGGCAGCGCCGGCAAGCTCGGCCACATCCTCCGCCAGCGAGACGAGCCAGGCCGCGTTGAGCCTGCCGGACGTGCGGTCCACAAGCAGGCTCGAGCCAATCTTGACGACAATGCGCCGGGCGTCGGCCCACTGCGGGCAGGAGCAGTGCTGGAACTGGGGCGCGGTCATGGTGTCGCAAGTGGGGTCGGGGCCGGCTCGCGCCCCTCAGGGGCATGGGGGAGCGACGCTTGTTTAGCAGACAATACCTCGCAACGGCAGATGCCCGCGACGCAGCGTGCAGGGCCCCTTGCCAACTATGCAACGGGCGAATGCCGATTTCGCAGGAACGCCTTGCGGATCCGGCAAGAAACACTTGCGACGGAAAGGCCCTGACGCTAGGTGAGGCACCTCCGGGAGAGGTGGCTGAGTGGTTGAAAGCACCGCACTCGAAATGCGGCATACTCGCAAGGGTATCGCGGGTTCGAATCCCGCCCTCTCCGCCAGACCACATTGAAATTGCGCCCGGCCGGCCCACCTGCGAGAATGCCGCCATGGCCGACGAACCAGCGAACCTCGTTCTGCACTACCTGCGCCGGTTCGACGCCAAGATCGACACCATGGCGGCCGACGTGCGCGAGATGAAGGAGCGCCTCTCCTCGGTGGAGAGGCAGACGGCTGCCATGCGTGTGGACTTCGCGGACCTGAGGGCCGACTTTGTGCGCATCGAGCACCGGCTCGACAGGTTCGACCAGCGCCTGGAGCGCATCGAGCGGCGGCTCGACCTACACGACCCGGCCATCCCCGGCTAAGAGCGCTCGCAATCGTTAGCGAGAACCGCAGCGTGCCCAGTGGGTCGCCGCTTTTGCTCAGAGCACTGTTAACAATGTTGGTGCGGCAAGCTTGTCTCCGATCCGCGGCCGTGAGTGATTGACGGTCCGGGGGAGGGAACGCCGGAACCAAGCAGACCAGTCGAAGTCTGCCGCAACGGGGGATCGGTCGAGCTCGCGAGGGAACGAGTGTCGCGACCGATCCCTTCAAATCCCACAGCGTTCGGGTCCTGCCCCGGAAGCGGCAGCGAAGCCGCGAGGGGATGTTGCAGCTGTCGGCCGGACAGCTCGACATCTTGGGACATGAACGAGCACGAGCTGATCAAGCGCCTCGGCCTGCCCGACGAGATCGTTGGACCCGAGGATCGCCTGCAGAGCACCGCCTGGATCTGCTTCACGTGCGGGGAGACAACCACAAGCCACAGGCCGATCCCCTGCCCGGCGCCCTGCCGGAGCTGTCGCGGCATAATGTTCGAGACTTGGCGGCTGCCGTGCCCGCAGGCGCGAAGGGCCTCGGGGCCCTGATAAGGGCCTAACCTTAAGCTGCACAACGGAAATTTCAGAAAATTTTCATGGAACCTTCACGACGGCGGACAGCGTCGCGTGCTCGAACCGGTCCACCAGCGCACGGCAGCAGATCGTGCTGGGGGGAAACCGCTGCAGAAGCAGGAGGAACCCATGAGGATCGTCGTAGCTGCCTTGATCGCGCTCACCGTCGCCCTTGCCCTCGTCGCTCCGGCCAGCGCCTTCGACCCGCAGAGCTTCTGGGAGCGTCAGACTATCAACCTACCGTAGCCTGCTGGGCAGGCTGCAAGCCGGGGCCGGTGCCCCATGCGGGCGCCGGCCTTCAATGTTTTGAGGATAAGACTCGCCTGCAGGCGCCGCCTACTTCGCCGCCTCGTCGCACCCTACGAAGAAGCCGTTGATCTGCTCGGTCACGACGCCCTGCAGGACGTTGAACGTATTGTCCACCGCGGTCGCGGACCAGGCGGCGCTCTTGGCGATGGTGGTGCCGCCGACGTTGCTCCAGCCTAGCGCCGCCTTGGTCGCCTTGCCCTTCTCGAAGGTGACCACCGGATCGATGGAGAACTTCAGGGCGTGCTTGTCCTTGCCGTCCTTCGTGCTCAGGTGGCAGGTCACGTCGTGCTTGCCGATCTTGGCCTCGTACTTGGCCTCGGACATGGCGGCCGCGAGCAGCTTGCGGTCGATGGAGATGTTGGCCTCGCACTGGGCATGGCCGAAGGGCCAGTCCAGCGCGCCCTTGAGGACCTTATTCTTGAGATCGATGTCGGGCCAGGTCTTGAGCACCTTGCAGGTGATGTTGTCGCCCTGCGCCGCCTTGCTGCGCGCCGTCTCGCAGATCGCCACCTTGCAGCCGCGGCGCGCCTGCTGCTCCTTGTAGAGCTGCTCGGCGAGGTCCTTGTCGATGTCGGTGCGCTTGCGCGGATCCGCGTCGTCTTGCGCGCCGACGGGCTGCAAGCCGAGAAGAGCGAGTGCGATCGCGGCGCTGCCGAATGCCTTGAACGGAATGGACATGGACCGAAAGAACATGGACCGAAACGACATGGACGAACTCCGAATGCGAAGCGCGCAGGTGCCCCCAGGCGCGCGGGTTAATGACAGGAGGCGCGCGTTGTAGCAACACGAAAGCGGCCCGATCAAGCGCCCACGCACGCACGCCGGGACTCTGCCAGCGGTTACGCACAGGGAGTGTGGCGGAAGGGCCGCCATGGTCGGCTTGCAGCGGGCCGGCCGCGGTGCTCAGACGGCGAGCAGCTGCTCGCCCTCGGCCATGAACTGCAGCCGGTAGAGCCGTGCGTAGGCGCCGTCGGCGCGCAGGAGCTCGCGGTGCGTGCCCGATTCGACCACGCGCCCGCCTTCGATCACATGAATGAGGTCCGCGCGCAGCACGGTGGCGAGACGGTGTGCGATCACCAGCGTGGTGCGGCCTCTCGCCAGCTCGTCGAGGGCGCGCTGGATGATGAGCTCCGTCTCGCTGTCGAGCGCCGAGGTCGGCTCGTCGAGGATGACGATGGGCGCGTCCTTCAGGAACGCGCGCGCCAGCGTGATGCGCTGCCGCTGCCCGCCGGAGACCTGGCCGCCGAGCTCGCCCACGCGCGTGTCGTAGCCGTGCGGCAGGGCTCGGATGAAGGCATCGGCGTGGGCGGCCCGTGCCGCCGCGGCGATCTCCGCGTCGGAGGCGTCGAGACGACCCGACCCGATGTTGTCGCGGATGGTCCCGTCGAACAGGAACACGTCCTGGCTGACCAGCGCGATCCGGCGGCGCAGGGAGGCCAGCGAGACCCCCGCGATGCACTGTCCGTCGATGGAGACGGTGCCGGCCTCGGGCAGCCAGAGCCGCTGCAGCAGGTTGAAGACCGTGGTCTTGCCGCTGCCCGACACGCCGACCAGCGCCGTCGTCCTGCCGGCGGGCGCCAGCAGGTCGAGGTCGACCAGCACGGGCGCGCCGGGCTTGTAGCCGAAGCGCACCTTCTCGAAGCGGACCTCGCCGCCCCGCACCACGAGATCGGGCGCCGGCTCGCGCCTTTCGGAGGCCGGCAGGTCCAGGAGCTCGTACATCATGCGGGCGCCCGCCGCGGCAGCCGTGAGTTGCAGTTGCAGCCGGGAGAGCCGGCGCAGCGGGTCGGACGCCATCAGCAGCGCGGCGATGAAGGCGAAGAACTCGCCCGGAGTCTCCCCGAACGAGACGTTGCGCCAGCCGGCGTAGAGCACGACGAGGCCGATGGCGAGCCCGGCCAGCACCTCGACGAGGCCGTTCATGCCCGCCTGCACGGCCACGATCTTGTTGCCCATGCGCTCCACGGCCTCGATGCCCTTGCTCATGCGCTCGCGCAGCTGGCCCTCCATCTGGAAGGCCTTGACTATGCGGATGCCCTGCGAGGTCTCGCGCATGGCGCCGATGATGGTGGAGACGGACACGTTCTGGCTCTCCGCCACCTTGCGCATGCGCCGGCTCAGCTTGCGCATGGCGATGCCCAGGAAGGGTCCACCCACGAGGCAGATGGCCGACATGATCGGGTCCATGGACACCATCACCGCCACCAGGCCGACGAGCGTCAGGGCGTCGCGGCCGAAGCTGACCGCCATCAGGCTCAGCATGTCGCGCGCGCCGTTGGCGCTCTGGGTAATGCGCATGATCAGGTCGTTGGAGGGGTAGCGCTGGAAGAAGCCCATGCTCATCTGCAGCACATGGTCGAACATGCGCTTCTGCGCCTCAGCCACGAAGCGGTTGCCGATCCGGCTGAGCGTAACCTCCTGGGCGTAGGACGCGACGCCCTTTACGACGAAGACGCCCACGATGGCGGCCGGTATCCAGGCCAGAGCCTTGGGGTCGCTGGCGACGAAGATCTTGTTGATCACGTCCTTCATCATCCAGGCGCTGAGCGCCGTGGCACCGGCGAACAGCCCCATGAACAGGAACGCAAGCCCATAGCGCGGCGCATAGGCGCGGCCGTTCTCGCGCAGGATGCGCGCCAGCAGCTCCAGCGTGGGGCGCTGGGCGAGGAGGCGGGAGAGGGCGTGGTTGTGCGGCAAGGCGGTGCCCTGGATTGCGCGGGTCATGACGAGGCGAGGCCCCGAAGAAGGGGCATCCTATTCAGGGGAGGTCGGACTTCGCAAAACAAATGTCCGGACTGGACCTCGCCTGAGAGCTCGCGCTCACGTTGCTTGCGCGCAAGGACCACCGAAAGGTGGTCGGCGTCACATCGCGCATCGCTGCTGGGCGCGGTGCTCAATTCCATCGATCAGATCGTCCAGAGCCGCGAAGTAGCGTGCGTTCGAGAACAGCCGGTCGTAGAGTTCCGCGTTGGCTTGCGTCGTCGGAGCCGTCGCGCTCATGTTCGACAGCCTGCTCATCGCCGCGGCAAAATCGGCCGCCGCATCGTGCACGTGGATGTCGGCGCCCGCCATCTCACCCGCCGGCAGGCCGCGCAGGCCCAGGGTCGTCGTGAGCAGGGGCTTGCCGGCGCACAGGGCCTCGATCAGTTTGATCGAGCTGCCGGTGCCGGCTGCCGCCGGCGCCAGGACGGCTTGCGCCTCGGCGTAGAGATCGAGGACAGATGGCACCTCGCCCACGAACAGCGTGGCATGACGCCGAAACAGCTCGGGGTCGCGGCGGCTCAACAAACCTCCGATCGCGCCGGCGATGCGGACCCTCTCTGCCACGCCAGGGCCGGCGAGCGGCAGCACCTCGTTCAGCAGCCAGCGAACCGTCACCAGGTTGGCCTCGTGCTGGTTGCCGATATAGATGAATCCGGCTCCCACCGGCGGGTGCTCGCCGCGGCGGCGGATCAGCTCAGCCTCGCTCTCCGGATGCAAAGTTGGCAGCACAACGGTGTGGCGCTTCTCTGGGAGGCGAGTGGCGAAGACGTCGCAGTCGGCCTGGGTCAAATGAATGAGCGCATCGGCCTGGGCGCAGAGGGTCAGCTCGGTCCGAATGAGGTCCTCGCGGGAGTCGAGCCGGCGCGAGTAGGGGTTCTTCTTCTGCCGCACCGCGAATGCATCGCTCTGGATGTCGTGCGTGTCGATCAGGATGGGCGGGCGTCTCCCGTGCAGGCGTTCGACCATGCCCGCGACGCGCTGCGCAAGCGGCACGGAGAAGATGTGGTTCGCATGGACGAGGCCGATGCGCGTCGACGCCAGGAAGCGGTCGAACTCGGCGGGCAAGCGGCCCGACGCACCGTAGCGGGCAACGATGGCGAAGGCATCGTCCCGGCCCGCGTACAGCCACGCGAGCCAGGCGCGGACCCTGCGGCGGCCGACGCGTGGATAGGACACGGCCGCGACGCCGGGGTATGTCATGGACGAGACCGCGTCGTCCCACAGGGCGGTCTTGTGGCGCGAGAACCCGCGGCCCATGGGCGTCAGCAGGAGCAGGACACGGGCGCCGCGGCGTGCGTGCGCGGCGACCTGCGCGGCGAACAGGTTGCCGCTGCCGCTGCGGGGCCAAGGCGGCGCCACGACGATCACACCTGGGGGCATCCGGGATCTGCCGCGCTCAGGCTGCGGGGGCACAGCACCCCGGTTGTGGGTCGTGGGGGAATGGGGAGTAGGGAGTAGGGAGTAGGGAGTAGGGATAGAGAACCGCCAGCATTCCCCATTCCCCACTCCCCTCTAGCCTGCGATTGCCGCGGAGCCTCGTCAGTATCCATCGATGCTCCGATACGGGTTCCCATCCAACCCGAGCAGCCCTGCCGCGGCACCCAGCGTGCCGGCCAGACGTGCGGCCCCCTTGCTGACGAGCCCCCTGAAGGCATCCTCGCTGAACGGCCACGCAAGCGGCGCCGCCAGCAGCCGGGCGACCGCCACCGGCGCCTGGAATGCGCAGCGGGCGGCGAGCTTCATGGCAGCCTTGCGCACGCCTTTGTAGCGGCGGTGGAAGTAGCTGCGGCTGGCCGCATAGTAGTAGGCACGCCTCGTCTGATAGTGCAGCGTTGCCCGGTCGGGCGACACGACCTCCAGCACCAGCGGCTCCGCCGAGTAGACGATGCGCGCGCCCCGCTGCGCAGCGCGATGGAAGAAGTCGGTGTCCTCGCCGTGGGCCAAGCGCTCGTCGAATCGCATTCTCAGCTCACCGCCGAACAGCCACGCGGGCACCAGCACGTTGTGTGTCGCCGCATAGGGGAGCCGTTCGCCTTCTGCGAACGTCCCCTGCTCGGCGCGCATGGCCCAGAACGGCAGTGGGATCGGGAACAGGAACTCGCGGCGGCCGTAGACTACGTCGGCCTGATGCCGGTCGGCGGCATCCAGAAGGCTCGCCAGCCATGTCGGGCTCGCCCAGCAGTCGTCGTCCGTGAAGGCGGTCCAGTCCGCGGCGAGACTGCGGCATTTCTCCAGAGCGGCGTTGCGCGCCTGGGAGATGCCACGGCGCGGCTCGTGGACGTAGTGGACGGGAAAGCGGCAGCGGGCCGCGAGTTCCTGAACGAGGGCCGAGTTGTTGGGCTCGCCCTCGTTGTCCACCACGACGACCTCGACTGCGACCTGTGGGGCAACGATCTGGGCGGCAATGGATTGTAGGCACTGCTGCAGCATCGCGGGACGCTTGGCGGTGCAGACGGCGACAACAGCCCGGCAGGGCGCGCCGGCTGGATTTCGCGGGACCTCCGCCGACTGCAATCCGAGGATTTCCGCCGCCCGCGGATCGCCCCGGGCCGCCAGATCGGCGAGCAACAGCCGCGTGACATACGCCGCATCGAAACTCGATGTCACTGCAGCCCCCAAGACCAAACACCGGGCACACTCGACAAACGCTGTGCCCGCAAACCGATACGCTCACTCTATATGGATGCTAGCTGATAGTATGTAGTCTTAGTCTTACTGATGACGCCTCGCAACCCTTATCGGATGTCCACAGAAATAGCAGCTAGCGGAATGTGGCGCCGACGCCACGCTCCGGCATGGTACGCAAGCGGATGGTGCCATCTGATAGTCTGGAGGGAGTCTATTGAGCGGCAACGCCGCCCAGCCGGGCCTTGGTCGCGGCGGCCCAGGCGGCGAAGCGGCCGGCGGCGACCGCGGCGCGCATGGCAGCCATGAGCTGCTGATAGAAGGCCACATTGGCCCACGACAGCAGCATCGCGCCCAGGTACTCCTCGGACTTCACCAGATGATGCAGGTAGGCGCGGGAGTAGTCGCGCGCGGCGGGGCAGCTGCTCTCAGGGTCGAGCGGCGCTAAGTCCTCGGCGTGACGGGCGTTCTTCAGGTTCACCCTGCCGCCCCAGGTGAAGGCCTGGCCGTGGCGGCCGGAGCGGGTGGGCATGACGCAGTCGAACATGTCGGCGCCGTTCGCCACCGCCTCGATCAGGTCGAGAGGCGTGCCGACGCCCATCAGGTAGCGCGGCTTGGCGACGGGCAGCAGGCGCGCCGTCAGCGCCAGCGTCTCGATCATGGCCTCGTGCGTCTCGCCCACGGCCAGGCCGCCGATGGCGTAGCCGGGGAAGTCGAGCGCCACCAGACCCTCGGTCGACCGCAGCCGCAAGCCGGGGTCGATGCCACCCTGGACGATGCCGAACAGGGCCTGGCCCGGCTTGGCGAGGCCAGTCTGCAGGTTGGCCGCAAAGGCCTGCTTGCTGCGCGCCGCCCAGGCAAGGGAGCGCTCCACGGCGCGCTCGGTCTCCCCGTACGAGGCCGGCAACGCGACGCACTCGTCGAGCTGCATCATGATGTCGGCCCCGAGCAGGCACTGGACCTCGACGGCGCGCTCGGGGCTCAGCGCGTAGGTGGCGCCGTCGATGTGGGACTGGAAGGTGACGCCGTCGGCCGTGATCCGGCGCAGCTTGGCGAGACTCATGACCTGGAACCCACCGCTGTCGGTGAGGATCGGCCTGCGCCATCGCATGAACTCATGCAGCCCGCCGAGCCTGGCGATGCGCTCCGCGCCCGGCCGCAGCATCAGGTGATAGGTGTTGCCGAGGATGATATCGGCGCCGGCAGCTTCCAGCTGGTCGGGGTAGACCGCTTTGACGGTGGCCGCGGTGCCAACCGGCATGAACGCCGGCGTGCGGACGATCCCGCGCGGGGTCGCGATCTCCCCCAGGCGCGCACCCCCGTCGGTTGCCTTGAGGGTGAAGGAGAAGCCGGGGCTCATGCGCCTGCTCCACCCGCCGTCCCGTGAGCCGAGCCGCGCAGGGACGAGGCTACAGAGGTTTCGGACCTCGAATTGGAACGAGAAGAGCGCCGCAGCGTCCCCTCCCCCCTTGTGGGGGAGGGACAGGGTGGGGGGGAATCCCAAACCTCAGATGTCGGGGTTCCCCCCACCCCTAGCCCCTCCCCAC
>JBIOWI010000195.1:0-10440 GCA_044868325.1 Hyphomicrobiaceae bacterium | reverse complement strand
GGCTACTGCGAGGAGACCGGCGAGCCCATCGGGCTCCGGCGCCTCGACGCCCGGCCGATCGCCACCCTGTCCTTGGAGGCGCAGGAGCGCCACGAGCGGCGGGAGCGGGTCTACCGCGAGGACTGAGAGGCGCCTGTGCGCTGCTGCGGCGGCGCGGAGGCGCCGCCGCCTTCAGGCTTCTTCAACCGATACGCGCTTGTCGGTGCCGCCTGTTACGGGGGCGCGGCGGTCCGCGACCTGATCCTGGATCTCGTCCAAGTAGCGCCGCATGGCTTCGATATCGTGCAATGTCACGTCGAGCCGGTTGAACGGAATCTCGATCCCCGCCTCGCGAAGCTCTTTGAGGATGGCGATGCGCAGGTCGGACTGGACACCGGCGCCCTTGTCAATGTCCGGTACGGAGACGCCAAGAGTGAACATGAGCGCGCTGTCTCCGAAGCCGTCGAGCGTCACACTTGGGGGCGGGCTGGGTAGCACCTGGGGGTGCCCTTCGGCGCATTTTTTCAGGATGGCGATGACGCGTTCCGGATCGGCGTCATAGGCGACCCCGATCTTCACGCTGACGCCGCCCCGCCAGTCGCGGTGCGACCAGTTCACAACCCGCCCTGTGATCAACTCGGAGTTCGGAACGATCACACTGGCCCGGTCGAAGGTCTCGACCTCGGTGGCGCGCACGCTGATGCGGCGTACGTGGCCCTGCTGGTCGCCGACCACCACCCGGTCGCCCACCTTGATCGGCCGCTCGATGAGCAGGATCAGCCCGGACACGAAGTTGTTGACGATCGACTGCAGGCCGAAGCCGATGCCGAGCGAGAGGGCGCCGGCGACGATGGCGAGGTTGGTGATGTCGAACCCGGCGTAGGAGACGGCCAGCAGCGCGGCGAGCGCGATGCCGGCATAGCCCACGACCGTCTCGATGGAGTTGGCGATCGACGGGTCCATGCGCGACTGCACGGCCCGCTCGCGCATCCAGCGCTGGATCAGCCGGGTGGCGAACAGCAGTGCGATGAACAGCACGATGCCGGCGAGGACGCGCACCAGCGAGATGCGGAACTGCCCGATCTCGAACCCGAACAGCAGCGAGGTGAACCAGTCGCGGATGTCGGCGGCGGCGAAGCCCCACTGCAGCATCAGGAAAGGCAGCGCACACAGCGCCAGGGCGAAGGTGAGCGCCACCTCGGTGAGCTTCGCCAGCTGCTCGCGGCGCGGCGGGTCGAGCCTGAGCTGGCGCTCCAGCAGACTGCCGAGGGCGCGGCCCTGCTCGCCCGTGTCGCGCGTGAACGCGCGAATGGCGAGGTAGCCGAGCCAGCCGAGCAGGACAACGATGCCGGTCACCAGCAGCTGCTGGGCGGCGAAGCGTGCGAGGGCCGCATAGCCTGCGAGGGCCGCCGCGACGATGCCGAGGGCGACGATCCACAGCGGCACCTTGAGCCAGCGCGGGCGATGACGCGAATAGGCGGCGGCGCCTGCCTCGCTTTCCTGGGGCACGAAGGGAGTGAGCAGGAGCCCGATCAGAAGGGCGGCGAAGACGATGCTCGCCCCGATGGACTGCGCGACGTTGAGCGCCAGCGGGACATAGAAGGCGCGGCTCACCTCGGTGAGCACGCCGTCGAGGGCATAGACCGCCGCGATGGCGCTGAGCAGCCACCGCACGCGCCGGGCCGGCCTGTCGGCGAGCGGCACCAGCCGCCACTGCGGCGCCGACGGCGCCAGCACGGCGGCGACCAGCGCGGAGATGGCCGCGAAGATCAGCACGCCCTTGAGGACGGTGGGGACCAGGCGGCCCCACGGGTTGCCCTGGACCAGGTCGAGGGCATCGAGGCCGAAGTAGAGGACGAAGGACGCGACCAGCAGCGGCAGCAGGCGCAGCGCCGCCACCCTGAAGGCAGAGACCGCGCGCTCGAAGAACGTCGGCAGCGGCGGCTCACGCCGTTTGTGGCGCCGGCGCGTGGCCCTGCGCAGGACGAGCCGCATCAGCGCCCAGAGAAGCGCGGTGCCGCCCAGGAGGCCAGCGACCTGGCTCTCCTTCCCTTGCGCCTGCTCCCGCCAGTGCAGCGCCCAGGCCGTAAACTGGGCCTGCACGCTCGACAGGTGCGAGGCGACCTCCCGCCAGGCGCCGGGCGTCACCGGGCTCGGCCGGCGCTCCATGAGATTCTTGGCGAACAGCGAGTGCCGCAGCACCGTGATGCGCTCGATCAGCTGGCGGGCGCGCACCCAGGTGAGCTCGCTGGTCCTGATGGCGCCGTCGTAGGCGGCGGCGAGCGCCGTCAGCCTGGCGCGCTCGGCTGCCACGTCGGGCGCCTCGGCCGGCCCGTCCTTGCCCGGCGCGGGGCCGAGCTTCTCGATCTGCGACCGGACCGCGGCCAGCTGGGGCCGGAGCGTATCCGCGGTCTCAGTCGTGTTGTCGAGCACGTCCTCGACCTTGGCGCGCAGGTCGGCGAGATCGCCCTCCATCTCGGAAAGGTGCTGGAGGCCCTTCTCGACCTCCGTCAGGGCGGCCGTGGCCTTGGTGAGCGCCGCGGTAACCTCGGCGGGCAGCGCAGGGGCGCCGGCGTTGGGCGCCTTCGCCGCGCCGGCCGGCGGAGCGGGCTGGGGGGGCGTCTGGGCGAGCGTGGGCGGTGCCACCGCCAGCTGGACCAGCAACAGCACCGCCAGCCAGACGATCGACAGCGATCTCGCGGACGCCACAGACATGGGTCGACGCTCCCTCACCGAGCCATCCATCCGTAGACAGTCCCCTTTAGCCGGGCCCCCATAGCCGGGCCCCCATAGCCGGGCCCCATAGCCGGGCGAGGAGGCTATTCGTTGACAGCTTGACCGAAGCCGCGCTTGCGCGCGAACACCGGAGGCTCGGGCTCCTGGCGCTCCTCGCGCGCGTCGGCCAACGCCTCCCGTGGTGCGGCGATGCCGGTCTCGATCACCACGTCGACCGGACCGCCGGTCATGATCAGGTGCTCGACATCGTCGCGGCGGATCAGGACGAGCGTGCGCCGGCTGTCCACGCGCGCATGCTCCATGACGCCGAGGCGCGGCTCCGGGCGCTGCGGAAACAGCCAGGCAAAACTGAGGCTGGTGTCGCCGGTGGCGGCCACCCGGTAGCTCCACAGACCTGCAAGGATCGCCGCGGCGAGAAGGAGCACCCAAGCCAGCCAGCCGAGCCCCCAGGAGAGCCATTCCATGTGTCAGATACCCTAGGAAACCATCCCGAAACTACGCTCGACGGGGGGCGGCGTCCGCCTGTCGCCCTGTGTTCCGCACCACCCCTCGACGCTTGCTTGGCCCGCCATGGTGGCTCGTGCAACCGCTTGCGCTCTTCATCGCATCTTAACCCTATTGGGGCCTCTTTCTAAGCGCGAACGGCAACCCTCGCAACGGTCAGGCGCCACACGTTCGGCGAGTCTGGCAATGTTGTCACAGCGTCAGATGTGCATATGCGTGGAAATCTAGGCCCGTTCCTGCAGGGGCTGCAGGCCTCGGCAGCGCAGAATCAGCTAAGATTCTGGAGCATGGCCAGAATCAGGGCACCATCGGGGGCCTCGACATTCGCTTCCGTTGCAACGGGAGCGAGCATCCCGTTCATTGTCGCGGGCCTTGTCCTGCTCACGGCCGTCGGGCTCGCCGCCACGACCTTCAGGGCGGGCGGCCTCGTCGAGCCTCTTGGGCTCGGCCTGCTGGCGCTACTTGCGGCGGCGGGCGTCTTTCTCGTGTTCGGCCTTTGGTCCGGCTTCCTGCGGCTCAGCGAGCGGGCGACCGAGGCCGATATCGTCAAGACGGTCGCCGATGGACTGGACTGCGGGCTCCAGATCGTCAATGGCGCCGGCGCGGTTGCCTATCGCAATCGTACCTTGCAGCGTCTGGCAGGCACACGCTCCGGGCGCCAAGCCACGCTCGAGGAGCTGTTCGCCGCCGAGCCGCAGTCGGCGGAGGCGTACTACCGGCTGAGCCGCGCCGCCGATCGTGGCGAGCCGCGCGAGGAGGAGTTCTACGTCCGGCCGGGTGCGCTCGACGATGCGGGCGGGCGCTGGCTGCAGGTGTCGGTGCAGCCTTTTGCGGTGTCCGGGGAGCGGACGCCGGAGGCGCCGCTGACGCTGTGGCAGGTGCGGGACGTAACGCGCGAGCGCACGCGCGAGCTGGAGACGGTGAGCGGGCTCAGGGCCATGCTCTCGCTCTACGACGATCTCCCGCAAGGGCTGCTGGCCGTGACGGCGGACGGCCGCATCGCCCATGTCAACACGACGCTGGCGCAATGGCTGGGCCTGCGGCCGGAGTCGAGCCGGGCGCTGACGCTCGCCGATGTGGTCTCGACCGACGGCGCGGCCCTGGTGCGGGCGGCGGGGCGCGCCGGGCGCGTTACCCGGCTCGACGTCGATCTCCTGCGCGAGGACGGCCGCGCCCTGCCCGTGCATCTCATCTGCCGCGGACACGGGGCGAGGGGCGTGCTCTCCATCCTCGTGCTGGACCGGGGCGAGAGCCAGCAGGAGCGGTCGCGCGCCCCGGGCGAGGCGCTGGTCGCCCGCACCGTGCAGGCGGCACCGTTCGGCATCGCTACCGTCGGGACGGACGGGCGTATCCTCACCGCCAACGCCGCCTTCGGGCGCATGTTCCTGAGCGACAAAGGGGCGCCCGAGACCGTGGAGGACTTGGCTCCCGACAACGACGAGCGCGCGAGCGGCGACCTGACACGGGCGCTGCAGCGGGCCTACTCGGGCCGCACGGGCGCAGGCCCCGTGGAGGTGTTCCTTGGCCCGCAGCGCGAGTTCGCGCGCCGCATCTATGTGAGCCCGCTCGGCACCGGGGCGCGGTCGCGGGAGGGGGCGATCCTCTACGCCATCGACGCCACCGAGCAGAAGGAGCTGGAGCTCAAGTTCGCCCACAGCCACAAAATGGAGGCCGTGGGGCAGCTGGCCGGCGGCGTGGCGCACGACTTCAACAACGTGCTGACCGCCATCATCGGCTTCTCCGATCTCTTGCTGCAGACGCACCGGCCCACCGATCCGGCCTATCGCGACATCATGAACATCAAGAGCAGCGCCAACCGGGCCGCCGGCCTGGTGCGGCAGCTGCTCGCCTACTCGCGGCGCCAGACGCTGCAGGCGGAGGTACTGGAGCTGGGCGAGCTGCTCACCGACCTGTCGGCGCTGCTCAACAAGGCGCTGGGCGAGAAGACCGCGCTCAAGATCCTGCCTGGCCGCGACCTGTGGCACGTGAAGGCCGACAAGACCCAGTTCGAGCACGTCATCATCAACCTGGCCGTGAACGCCAGGGATGCCATGCCCGACGGCGGCCAGCTCGCCATCCGCCTGCGCAACGTGTCTGAGCGGGAGAGCCTGAAGCTCTCCGGTCTCGGCGTGGCGGCGGGCGAATATCTGCTCGTGGAGGTGGAGGACACCGGCGTCGGCATCCCGCCCGACGTGATCGGCCGGATCTTCGAGCCGTTCTTCACCACCAAGGACGTCGGCAAAGGCACCGGCCTCGGCCTCTCGACCGTCTACGGTATCGTCAAGCAAACGGGCGGGTACATCTTCGCCGACAGCGAGGTGGGCCCTGGTGCTGAGACGGGCACGACTTTTCGCATCTACCTGCCACGCCACATCGTCGAGAGCGAGGACGAGCTGCCGCAGCGCGCCCGCAAGGCCGAGGTCACGCGCGACCTGACCGGCGTGGGCCGCGTTCTGCTGGTGGAGGACGAGGACGTGGTGCGCAGCTTTGCGGCCCGCGCTCTCTCCCGCCAGGGCTACGAGGTGCTGGAGGCCGGCACCGGCGCCGAGGCGCTGGAGCTGATGCGGCGCGAGCAGCGTCGGGTGGACCTCGTCGTCAGCGACGTGATCATGCCGGAGATGGACGGGCCGACGCTTCTGAAGGAGCTGCGCAAGTCCAAGCCCGACCTCAAGTTCATCTTCGTCTCCGGCTATCCCGACGACGCCTTCAAGAAGAGCCTGGACGACGGCGAGGACTACGCCTTCCTGCCCAAGCCGTTCACCCTGCCCCAGCTGGCGGCGAAGGTGAAGGAGCAGCTGGGGCGGTAGGTGTCAGACCCTCTGCGGTCTGACACTGGCTCCAACGCAATACGCCGTGTGGCACTGTTCATTGCACAGCCTTACGACCTGTTCCATATTGGGTAGCCCGTCGCGCTAGTGATCTCCGCCACGACCGGCGGCGTTCTTGCGGGCGGACTTGCAGGCGTGCCCCCTATATAGTACATGTACCTCTTATGATGCATAGCATCCATGGCGGACAAGATCTCTTTGGTATTTTACCGGACGCCCACTGGCAGGGAGCCAGTGCGCAAGCAGCTGCCGGAGGATGACCGCAAAGCGATCGGCCAGGATCTTCAACACCTGCAATACCGGTGGCCCGTCGGTATGCCCCTCGCCCGGCCCCTGACCAAGGGACTGTCGGAAGTCCGCACCGATCTTGCTGGTAACCGAATCGCGCGAGTGCTGTTTTTTGTGGAGTACGGACGGATCGGTGTCGTGCACGGCTTTATCAAGAAGACGCAGAAGACACCGAAGGTTGCCATTGACCTTGCGCTCGCCCGAATGAAGGAGATGCTGAGATGACTGCCAAGAAAAAAAGGAACCCACACTGGGGCTCTACCCTTGACGAGTTCCACGAGGAAGAAGGCGTGCTGGAAGAGTTCCGGGCCATCGCCATCAAGGAGGTCATTGCCTGGCAGATCGAGCAGGCGATGAAGAAGAAGAAGCTCTCCAAGAACAAGATGGCGGAGCTCATGGACACGAGCCGCGCCCAGCTCGACCGGCTGCTCGATCCGAAAGGCGGCAATGTTACATTGGATACGCTGCAGCGCGCCGCCAACGTGCTCGGCCGCGAGCTGCGCATCGAGCTTGTATGACCTGTCAATCCCCCGTCGGCGATATCCGGAACTCGATCACCTCGGGCAGCTTCAGGAGGTGCTGGGCCAGGGCCTGGGCGTTGTCGCGCCCGCGGCTGCGGATCACCATGCGGTACTCGAAGACCTTGCCCTCGTTGACGAGGCGCGAGGAGAGGTTGGCCACCGAGAAGCCGTAGCTGCCCACCAGCTTGCGTACCTCGTCCTCCGCCATCACCGCTTCGCGCCGGAAGCGCAGGTGGTGGTGGGCGTAGAACTCCGTCGGCATGCGGTTCTCCACCGCTCGGAAGACGCTGAGCACGGCGAGCGTGCCGAACACGCCGATCAGCGCCGGCGTCCAGAAGCCGATGCCCACCAGGATGCCGATGGCCGAGGTGACCCAGATGGAGGCGGCGGTGGTGAGCCCGCGCACCGTGAGTCCCTCCTTGAAGATCACGCCGGCGCCGAGGAAGCCGATGCCGGTCATGATGCCCTGGGCCATGCGCGTGGGATCGGTGCGGATCGCCTCCAGCGCCACCTCAGTCATCCACTCGTTTTGGTAAACGGTGACGAGCATCAGCAGCGCGGAGGCGACGCACACCAGTGCGTGCGTACGGAAGCCGGCGGGGCGGCCATGAAAGGAGCGCTCCAGACCGATCAACGCGCCGATGGCGAGCGCGCCGGCGATGCGGGCGAGCATCACGGCGTTCTCGGGGCCGATGAGGCCGGAAATCCTCGTCACCATGGCGCAGGAGTGTAGGCCCAGGGAGTCGCTGCTACAATCCAACCCCGAGCCCCTTCCGCACGCCGTTTGCGGGCGGCATCGCGTGCCCAGCCGTGACGAGAGAAGCCTGCCCATGTCGCTCTGGATCAAGCTCGTGCTTGGCGTGGTCGCCGTCTATGCCGCGATCGGCGTGGCCGCCTACCTCGGCCAGCGCAAGCTCATGTACTTCCCCGACCGGGTTCGCATATCGCCCGCCGAGATGGGGCTCGCCGGCGTCGAGGAGCGGACCGTCGAGACCCCCGACGGCGAGCGCGTCGTTGCCTGGTACGGCCGGGCGAAGCCGGGACAGCCGACGCTGCTCTATTTCCACGGCAACGGCGGCAGCCTCGCCATCCGCGCGCCGCGCATCGCCCGATTCATGGATGAGGGCTGGGGCGTCTACATGATGACCTACCGCGGCTACGGGGGCAGCACCGGCTCGCCCAGCGAGGCCGCCAACGTCGCCGACGCGCGGCTCGCCTACGGTGCGCTGGTGAAGGAAGGCGTGGCGCCCAGGTCGATCGTCGCCTATGGGGAGTCGCTGGGCTCGGGCATCGCCGTCCGCATCGCTGCGGAGCTGCCGGTGGGCGGCGTGATCCTGGATGCGCCCTACACCTCGATCGTCGACGTGGCGGCCCGGGCCTATCCGTTCCTGCCCGTGCGCCTGTTCCTGAGCGACCGCTACGAGACCACCCGCTACATCGCCGGCATCAAGGCGCCGCTCCTGATCCTGCACGGGGAGCACGACGGCGTGGTGCCGGTGGCCATGGGGCGCGAGCTGGCCAAGCTGGCTCCCGAGCCGAAGCGGCTGGCGATCTTCCCCAACGGCGGCCACAGCGACCTCTACATCAACGGCAACAACGCGATCGAGGCGGTGCGGTCGTGGATCGGGGGTCTGAGGACGCGATCGGGGTCAGCCCCTCGCGTCCGCCGTAGCGAATGAGTTTCGACGCCGGCGAGGGGTCTGACCTCAGTCCCCCGCCCACAACGCCAAAGCAAAGGGCGCTCCGCATGATTGCGCGAGCGCCCGAAAGAACCGCAGAGCGGGATAGCCTCAGCGTGGGCCGCCGAAGCCGCCGCTGCGCGGGGGGCCGCCGAAGCCGCCGCTGCGCGGGGGGCCGCCGGGCCGGCCACCGGGCCTGCCTGGGCCGCCGGTGCGGGCCGTGGGTGCCTTGCCGGGGAGCAAGCCCTCACGCTGGGCCTTCTTGCGCGCCAGCTTGCGGGCGCGCCGCACGGCCTCGGCCTGCTCGCGCACGCGCTTCTCGGACGGTTTCTCGTAGTAGTTCCGCAGCTTCATCTCGCGGAAAATGCCCTCGCGCTGCATCTTCTTCTTCAGCGCCTTGAGGGCTTGATCGACGTTGTTGTCGCGAACCTGTACCAGCAAGCGGGTATGCCTTCCTTTGGATTGTTGCAACTCGTGGCGAGTGACAGGCCCGCCCTGGACCTGTCCTGCGGCTCGGGATCGCGCAGGGAATACCCTACCCCGCCCGGAGCCGCGCTCCATGCGTACACGGGCTTCTAGCAGAGCGAGGCGGCCATGTCCATGACCCGATGTCACGTGCCATTGGGGATTGTTTTTTGGCGTGTGGTTGGTTTGGGCAAGCGTCTGAAAATTCACACAATTTTGTCGATTGCGATGCAATGACCGACTGCTCCACTGCCATGGTGCCGGTGCGTGGGCGAGGACTTTTGCGATGCTACCGGCGACAGTGGTCATCCGGCGCCGCGAGCCGTTGCCCCGCTATCGTGTTCATGCGTCGGCCCATGATGCTGGCGGCAACGGTCGTGACCACGAAGCACGCAGGCACCCAGAAAGCCGCCCGCAGAAGGGAAGCGGGCTCCAGGGCGTCCGAGAGCCCGCTGACGTTGGCCACCAGCCCGGCGGCGGCGGCACCGAAGGCGAGCCCCGCCTGTTGAACCGTTGCGACGGACGAGGCCGCGATGTCCTCCGCCCCGCGTTCCGCCCCGCTCATGACGCGTTGCGCGATGAAGGCCCAGCAGGCGCCGATCCCGACGCCGATCAACGCAATCGGCGGCAGCAGGGCCGCGACCGGCCCGGACGGCATGAGAACGCCAACACCGAGCAAACCCGCGCCCATCGCGAGGGGGCCCATGACGACGAGCCGGGCCGTCCAGCGCTCCGACAGCGAGGCGACGGTCAGCGCGGCCAGCGTCCACGCCAGCGATGTTCCGGCGACCAGGTATCCCGCGGCCAGAGGATCGAGGCCATGCAGGCGCTGCAGGAACAGCGGGCCGTAGATCGGCAGCGGGCTCGTGGCGGTCGAGAGCAATAAGACCATCCACAGACCCACGCCGGCCGGCGATCGCATCGAGAAGGCATCGCGCGGCAAGAGCGAGACCGCCGCCGCCCGATCGATCCGCAGCGTCTGGATCATCCCGCCGATCGCCGCCGCAATCAGAGCCGCTTTGGAGACCGGCCCACTGACGATCGTGGCTAGGGAAAGCGCGGCGATCGCGCTGCATATCAGGATCACGCGCACACCAGGCGGCCGCCGCAGCGGCGCACTCCCTCGGGTTGCGGCGGCTGGTAGGATGCGCAGCGCAAGAAGGCAGAGAAGCCCGGCGAGGGCTGCCACGGCAAGGAAGGCGCCACGCCAGAAGCCGTAAGAGGCAAAGAGGCCGCCGACAAGGGGGCCGACCAGCACCGAGACGCCCCAGACGGCCGCAATGAGCCCGAACACGCGCGCCCAGAGCTCTGCGGGGAACAGGTAGCGCACCAAGACATACGCCAGGGCCGACAGCAGGCCCCCGCCGAACCCCTGTACGAAGCGGCCTGCGATCACAAGGGGCATGGAGTGCGCCAGAGCGCACATGAGCGAGCCGGCGC
>JBIOWI010000194.1:0-17977 GCA_044868325.1 Hyphomicrobiaceae bacterium | reverse complement strand
CTGGCGGCTTTTCTCTTGTCGAGCTGTTCTGGCAGGCGCATCCGGTCGTCAAGCTCGTGATGATCGGGCTGTTGCTGGCCTCGGTCTGGGCGTGGGCCATCATCATCGAGAAGCTGTATGCCTTCCGGCGGGCGCGCCGCGAGGCGGACCGGTTCGAGCAGATGTTCTGGTCCGGCCAGTCGCTCGACGAGCTTTATATCGGTCTCTCGCAGACCGGGCGCACCTTCTCCATGGCCTCGCTGTTCGTGGCGGCCATGCGCGAGTGGAAGCGGTCGGTGGAAGGCAACATCCGGGCGCTGGGCGGCATCCAGATGCGGGTGGAGAAGGTGATGGATGTCACCATCACCCGCGAGATGGAGCAGTTGGACCGGCGGCTCTTGTTCCTGGCCACGGTTGGCTCCATCGCCCCGTTCGTCGGGCTGTTCGGCACGGTATGGGGCATCATGACGAGCTTCCAGGCCATTGCCGTGTCGAAGAACACCAACCTGGCGGTGGTGGCGCCCGGCATCGCCGAGGCCCTGTTCGCAACTGCGCTAGGCCTCCTGGCGGCCATCCCGGCGGTCATATTCTACAACAAGTTCGCCGCCGATTCGTCGCGCCTGTCGCAGCGGCTGGAGACCTTCGCCGACGAGTTCTCGGCCATCGTCTCGCGCCAGATCGACGTGAGAACCTAACAGCGCGAGGCAGAGCGGATGGGCGTCAGTCTGCAGAGCGGCAGCAGGCCCGGAGGCGGCCGGCGCAACCGCGCGCGCAAGCATACGCCGATGCACGAGATCAACGTGACCCCGTTCGTGGATGTCATGCTGGTGCTGCTGATCATTTTCATGGTCACCGCGCCCCTGCTGCTGTCGGGGCTGCCGGTGGACCTGCCCAGCGTCAAGGGGCAGGGGCTCAACGTCAACCAGGAGCAGCTGACAGTGACGCTCGACCGCGAGGGGCGGGTCTACCTGGGCTCCGCCGAGGAGCCGCTCGATCTCGACCAGCTCGCGGCCAAGCTCAAGGCGATCGGCAAGAACGCCGAGGAGCAGACCATCCTGTTCCGCGGCGACCGGCTGGTGCAGTACGGACGGGTGTCCGAGGTGCTGAATGCCGTGATCCTGGGGGGCTACAAGAAATTCACCTTTGTGAGCGGTCCTGAGGACATCCAGAGCGAGGTCCGCAAGGGGTCCGGCAAGAACTAGCGGCCAAGAACGAGCGGCCAGAACCAGCGGGACAGGAGCTTGCAGTTCGGACTCTTCATCTCGGTCCTGTTGCACGCGGCGATCCTGGGGTGGACGCTGATCTCCATCCACTCGCAGCGGCAACTGATCGCGCCCGAGCCGGAGCCCGTGGCGGTGGGCATGATCGCGCCCGGCGAGGTGACGAAGATCAAGCTGGGCTCCCGCACCGCCAAGCTGCTGGAGGCCGAGGCCAAGGAGAGCCCCAAGGGCGAGATGGCCAAGAAGGAGGCGCCCAAGGCCAAGGTGGCCGCAGCCGCGGCGCCGCCACCACCACCACCTCCTCCCCCGCCACCGGAGAAGGCGCCAGAAAAGTCGCCTGACCCGATTGCCCACAAGCTGGCGGAGCCGCCGCCCGCGCCCGCCCCGCCGCCTCCCGCCCCGGCGGCCGAGGCTCAGAAGAAGCTGGAGGCGGAGCAGAAGGAGCGTGAGCGTCAGGCCGCCGAGAAGCTCAAGGCCGACGAGCAGCGCAGGGCAGCGGAGCAGAAGGAGGCCGAGGAGGCGCTCCGGGCAGCCGAAGAGCAGAAGCGGGCGGAGGAGCAAAAGCGGCTTGAGGAGCAGAAGCGCGCTGAAGAGCAGAAGCGGCTCGATGAGCAAAAACGAGCCGAGGAGCAAAAGCGGCTCGAAGAGGAGCGCCGTCAGGCCGAGCTGAAGAAGAAGCGCGAGGAGGAGAAGAAGCGCCGCGAGGCCGCCCTCAAGAAGAAGCGCGAGGAGGAGAAGAAGCGCCAGGAGGCCGAGGCCGCCAAGCAGAAGCAGTTCAACGCCGACAAGATCGCCGCCCTGCTCAACAAGGTCCCCGACGCGGCCCCGCCGCCGCCCTCCGCCCCGCCCGACCAACCCACCAAGAACAAGGGGCCTGCGCTCGGCGCAGCCGAGGGCCGCGACAAGCAGATCTCGGCCAGCGAGCGGAACCTGCTGCTAGGGCGCATCAGCGCGCGGTTGAAGGCATGTTGGCGTCTGCCGTCCGGCGGGGGCGGCAGCGACACGCCACCTGTGACCTTACGCTGGCGCCTGAAGCCAGACGGCAGCCTGGATGGGGACCCCCAGATCGAGCAACCGCGCAGCGATCCCCTCTTCCGTCTCGCCGCAGAGGCAGCTCTGCGCGCGGTGCGCGAATGCGCACCCTTCGACCTGCCGCCCGAGCGGTACAACATGTGGCGCGACATCACCTGGGATTTCGATCCCAGCCAGATGCTGTAGAGCTCCGGCACGGGATTCGTTCTTGGACGAGGGACCATGAGCCAACCACAAAGGCCGCAGAGCGAGACGGCGCCACTAGAGGGACGCTCCTGCGCCCTGACGGGGCGAGGCGAGCGCCGCAGCGTCCCCTCCCCCCTTGTGGGGGAGGGACAGGGTGGGGGGGATTCCCAAACCTCAGAGGTCGGGGTTCCCCCCACCCCTAGCCCCTCCCCACAGGGGGGAGGGGAACCCCGTCGCGTGCTTCACGAGGGTGGAGCGTACACATTCGTTGGTGGACAACGCTTCGGCGCCACGCGGCGGACCGCGCTGTTGGGACTAGGGGCAACGGCGCTGGCGCCCCTCGCTTCGTTGGCGTGGAGCGGCCCCGCTGCGGCCCAAGAGGGCCTGCGCGGCACGCAGCGGGAGGGCACCATTGCGCCGATCCCGATCGCCATCCCGCGGTTCCTCGGCGAGGACGAGCGCTTCGTGACCGAGGCGACCGGCGTCGTGACCGCCGACCTGGAGCGGTCCGGCCTGTTCAAGCCGCTGGACCCGGCTTCGTTCATCGATCGCATACGCGACATCAACACGCCGCCCCGCTTCCAGGACTGGCGCCCCATCGGCGCCCAGGCGGTGGTGGTGGGCCGCGCGGGGCGTGCCTCGGATGGGCGCTACTACGCCGAGTTCCGCCTCTACGACGTGCTCTCGCAGCGGGAGCTGGTGGCCAAGCGGTTCGCGGCCGAGGCCGTGGACTGGCGCCGGCTGGCGCATCGCGTGGCCGACCAGGTGTACGAGCGGCTGACCGGCGAGCGGGGCTACTTCGACACCCAGATCGCCTTCATCGACGAGACCGGACCCAAGGACCGCCGCCGCAAGCGCCTCGCCATCATGGACCAGGACGGCGCCAACGTCCGGCTCCTCACCCAAGGCAGCGAGCTGGTCCTGACCCCCCGGTTCAGCCCCACCGCCCAGGAGATCACGTTCCTGCAATACGTGGGTGAGCAGCCGCGCGTGCAGCTCATGAACCTGGATACCGGCCAGCGTGAGATGGTGGGCAATTTCCCCGGCATGACCTTCGCGCCCCGCTTCTCGCCGGACGGCCAGCGCATCGTCATGAGCATCGGTGAGGGCGGCGCCTCCGGGATCGTGGAGATGGACCTGCGCAGCCGTCAGACGCGGCGCCTGACCCAGATGGCGGCTATCGACACAGGCCCCTGCTACAGCCCGGATGGGCGCCGCATCGTGTTCGAATCGGACCGCGACGGCACCCAGCAGCTGCACGTGATGAGCGCGGACGGCTCGGGCGCCCGGCGAATCAGCTACGGGGACGGCCGCTACGCGACGCCCGTGTGGTCGCCGCGGGGAGACCTCATCGCTTTCACCAAGCAGATGGGCGGCAGCTTCCTGATCGGGGTGATCCGCCCCGACGGGTCCGGCGAGCGAATTCTCACGGAGGGCTACCACAACGAGGGGCCGACCTGGTCGCCCAACGGCCGCGTGATCGTCTTCTTCCGCGAGACCCAGGGCGCCAGCGGCGGCCCCAGCCTCTATTCCATCGACCTCACAGGCTACAACGAGCGCCGCGTGCAGACGCCGGCCTTCGGCTCCGACCCGGCCTGGGGGCCGCTGCGCAACTGACCGGATTGCAACACCGCCGCAACTGATGCGTGCCGCCTTTACGCTGCCTTAACCGGATTGGTGTGTCCTTTGCCCGGGGTGAGCGAGGCCCGGATGCATCGGTGGGCCTGCAGTGCTGCGTTCCCGGCGTGCCGATGCTTGGCGATGGAAGTGGCATTTCCGCACCAACCGGTTGGCAAAACCCAGCGATCGGGCGCTGCGTCCTTGATCTGGGGTGGGCACACCGGTAGCGATTTGGGGCGATTGCCGAACACGTGTCAGGAGAGAACTAATGAAGCTGAAGAACGTGATCGTTATCTCGGCGCTGGTTGCTGCAGTGGCGCTGGGCGCCTGCCGCCGCGAGGTCGCTCACGAGCCCATGAAGCTTGGCGCCGACGTGGCCGTCGAGCAGGCCGCTCGCTGAGCCTCGTAGACCGACTTTGGCCCGCACGTGTGCGTTTCCCCAAACTCTGGGGGTCTGAGACGGGGCGGATCGGTGAAGACTGCTTCTGGGCCTCATCGCGGCGCTGGTCGTCGCGGTGTGGCCCTGATGCTTTTTGGTATCATTGGATTTTTGCTGGGCTGTACTCTGGGCTGTACTGGGGAAAACCTGCAACGGCATGTTGCATGAGCTGGCCGAAGCAGGATTTTGCCTGGACTTGACCGGTCTTCCAGCCGGGTTGGACGCTCGTCATATTTCCGCGCGTCCTATTCGCTAAGAGGCAGAACGCGCCGGAAGATTTTCGGCATTTGTGCACCTGCGCGCCCGGCAGAGGCGGGCGCGAGGAAGGGGGCTACCGCATGACGTATCTGACACGGCAAGCGCAGATGGCGGGCCTGTGCGCCGCCGTCGCCTTGGCGCTTGTATTGGCGGGCTGCACGAGCAATCCGCGGCCCGACGACGTGGCGAACGGCGCCTACGCGGCGCCTGGCACGCCCAGAGATTTCATCACCAAGGCCGGCGACCTCGTGTACTTCTCCACCGACAGCGTCGAGCTGTCGCCCGAGTCGCAGCAGACGGTGATGAATCAGGCGCGGTGGCTGAAGCAGTATTCCGAGCACCCGATCATGATCGAGGGCCATGCGGATGAGCGCGGCACGCGCGAGTACAACATCGCGCTGGGCGCCAAGCGGGCGCAGGCGGTGCGCAACTTCCTGATCCAGCAGGGCATCAACCCGGCGCGCATCCGTACCGCGTCGTTCGGCAAGGAGCGCCCCGTGGCGGTGTGCAACGACATCTCGTGCTGGTCGCAGAACCGGCGTGCGCAGACGGTGGTGAACGGGCGCGGCGACGCCCGGTCCTGAACGGCCTTGCGGTGGCTGCCGACCGCTGCGTCGCGCCTCGTGATTTCGGCTTGTGCGGCCGGCCGGGAGGTGTCAGGACAGCGCGGTAGGGCTAGGCAAGGCGGAATGGGCATGGGCATGCCGAGACTCTGGTTGGGCGCAGGCGCTCTGGCGGCGGCGGTCGTGATGCCGGCGTTCGCTTCTCTCGCGCAGCAGGCGCCACCGGGAATGCGGCCGCCCCAGGTCTCCGCGGCACGGCCGGGTGTGCCGGCCGCCAAGGATGGCGCGGCGCCGTCCGATGCCGGCCTGCAGCGCCGCGTCGAGCAGTTGGAGGAGCAACTGGTCGATCTCCAGGTGGTGATCGGCACGCTGGAATCGCTGGCGAAGGGCGGGGCGGCGCCGTCGTCGCCGGCCGCCGGCATGGCCCTGTCGGCCTCGGACGCGGGCCGGCTCGACGCGCTGGAGACCCAGATTCGCGCACTGGCGGCGCAGCTGGAGAGCCTGCAGGAACAGGTGCGCGGGATCGCCGAGGGCGGCGGGCGTCCGGCCGGCGGCTTCGGCTCCGTGACGGTGGCACCGGAGGCTCCCAAGGCCCCCAAGGACGATCTCGACCGGGTCTTCCCCCCGGCAGCGGCTGCGGCGCAGCCCGCCCGGGTGCCGCCCGCCCAGCTCCTCGCCAAGGCTGCCGAGGCCGAGCTGCCGCCCCAGCAGCTCTACGAGCGGGCCTACGGCTACCTGCTGCAGAAGGACTACGGCACCGCCGAATCGAGCTTCGAGGACTTCCTGAAGCACCACTCCACCCATCCCCTGGCCGGCAACGCGCAATACTGGCTGGGCGAGACCTTCTACGTGCGGGGCCAGTACCGGCCGGCCGCGGCGGCCTTCCTGAAGGGCTACCAAGACTATGCCAAGAGCCAGAAGGCGCCTGAGAGCCTGCTCAAGCTTGCCATGTCGCTGCAGCGGCTGGGCCAGAAGGACGCCGCCTGCTCCTCCTACTCCGAGTTCGCGACCAAGTTCCCCAACCCGCCGGCGCATGTCCGAAGCCTCGCTCAGACGGAGCGCCAGCGCAGCGGGTGCTAGTTGGGTTCATCGTTCGCCGGACCATCGCTGCGAGACAGCATCGCGTGCACGCGTCGGCTCCTGGAGGAGGCGCCCGCATCGCGGAAGCTCATGCGATGTATCGCGTCCTGGCCGTTCGACAATATCGAGGCGCTTCTGCTGTCTCATGGCGGGAACCCCAACGGGCCGGTGCCGGGCTCGACGACAGCCCACTCGGGATCGCCAGCGGGCGCGGCCTTGCCTAGGCGGAGCAAGGAGCGCTACGGGTGGGCAGCTCAACCTGGCGCAGCCCGATGGACGACAATCGCGATCCGATCCGACCCGATGAGCTCGAAGGGCTCTTTGCGCGCTTTGCCGCGCTCGGGCCCTGCGCCCTGGCCGTGTCGGGCGGCAGCGACAGCACCGCGCTGATGGTGCTGTTCGCCGATTGGCTGCGTCAGCGCGGCCGACCCGCGGGGAGCTGCACGGTCCTGACGGTCGATCACGGCCTCAGGCCAACCTCCGCCGACGAGGCCCGTGCCGTCGGGGCCAGCGCGGTGGAGCTGGGCTACCGGCATGCCACTCTGACCTGGGACGATCCCAAGCCGCGGTCCGGCATCCAGGCGGCGGCGCGCAGCGCCCGCTACCGGCTGATGGGCGGCTACATGCGCGCGCACGGCATCGGCCTCCTGCTCACCGCCCACACCCGCGACGACCAGGCCGAGACCCTGCTCATGCGGCTGGCGCGTGGCAGCGGCCTCGACGGGCTCGCCGCCATGGTGCCGCTCTCGCCCCTAGGCGAGCACGGCCCGGGCGATATCGCCGCCGGTGGCGGGCGCTGGGTCGGGCGCCCGTTTCTGGACGTGCCCAAGACCTGCCTGCGTGCCACGCTGGAGGAGCGCGGCATCAGGTGGATGGAGGACCCCTCCAACATCGCGCCCGAGTTCGAGCGTGCCCGCCTGCGGGCGGCGCGCCGGCATCTCGACGCCCTGGGGCTCACGCCCGACATGCTGGCGCTCAGCGCGGCGCGGCTCGCCAGGGCGCGCCGGGCCATCGAGGGCATGGTCGACGACCTCTGCGATCCGCGCGCTGGCGCTGTGCGCGTCGATCCATGCGGCGTCGTCCTGATCGACCGGGCGCCATTGCGTGAGGCGGCCGAGGAGGTCGCGCTGCGCGTGCTGGAGCGCGCCGTGGTCGCTGCCGGCGGGAGCGGCGAAAGGGTGCCGCTGGCCAAGCTGGAGTCGGTGCTGGCCGGCGTGCGCGCTCCTCGTGCTACGGCACCAGCCCGCTGGACGCTGGCGCGCGCCCTGATCGCGGCCGAGCCGAGTGCGGTGCGGGTGGAGCGCGAGCCTGGCCGCGAGCCGCTGCCCGAGATCGTCGTTGCGCCCGGCGCTGCGGCGCTGTGGGATGGCCGGTTCCGGGTGACGGTGGCAGCCGCCTTTCCCGGACCTGTGGAGGTTCGCGCTCTGAGCGAGGCCGGCGTTCGGGACCTGCGGCGGCGTGCTCCTGCTGCCCAGGGAGTGTCTGCCCGCGTCGCCGCCGCCGTGCCGTCGATCCGGCACCAAGGCCGGTTGGTTGCGGTGCCGTCGCTCTGCTACTGGGCGCCACCGCTCACGCGGGAGGATGTGGGGGCCGCCTTCGTCGGCTTGGCGGGCCCGGTCAGGACGCCCAATCCGGGAGGGCTCCTCGGCCCGGCCCGGCGCTGAGCATGCCGGCGAGACGGCTTGTCGCCCCGGGCGCGGCATGGCCGTGCCTGGGACGCACGGGTTAAGAGATTGCAGAGAATCTGCTGGTTAGACGTACACCCCGGTGTCCGCCTGCAAACCGTGGGCGTGCTCCTGCCTGGCCAAACTTGGCAAAGACCCTGCACGCACCTATGTTAGAACCGCTGTAGCATCAGGACCGGAAGGCGATCCACCGGTTCGCTAACACCTTGGGGCGGCGGCGACATCGGGCGACCGACAAGTGGGCGACCGACAGTGGGCGACCCTGGGGGATCAAAGGAATCCGAATGAATTCGAACTTCCGGAACCTTGCGATCTGGGTTGTCATCATCCTGCTGCTTGTCGCGCTCTTTAACCTTTTCCAGGGCGGAGCGGGTCAGCGCGGGCGTGGCGACGAGATCAGCTACTCCGATTTCCTTTCGGGCGTGGAATCCGGCAGCGTCGCCGAGGTCACCATCCAGAAGCACCGCATCTCCGGCAGCTACCGCGACAAGAGCGGCCGCTTCGTCACCGTTGCGCCCGACGACCCGCAGCTGGTCGAGCGGCTGAACAAGAAGAACGTCAAGATCACGGCCAGGCCTCCCGAGGACGACGTTCCCTCCATTCTCGGCCTGCTCGCCAACTGGTTCCCCATGCTGCTCCTGATCGGCGTGTGGATCTTCTTCATGCGCCAGATGCAGTCGGGCGGGGGGCGCGCCATGGGCTTCGGCAAGTCCAAGGCCAAGCTGCTCACCGAGCGCCAGGGCCGCGTCACATTCGAGGATGTGGCCGGGGTGGACGAGGCCAAGTCCGACCTGCAGGAGATCGTGGAGTTCCTGCGCGATCCACAGAAGTTCCAGCGCCTCGGCGGGCGCATCCCGCGCGGCTGCCTGCTGGTCGGCCCGCCCGGCACCGGCAAGACCCTCATCGCTCGCGCCGTGGCCGGCGAGGCCAACGTGCCGTTCTTCACGATTTCAGGCTCCGACTTCGTCGAGATGTTCGTGGGCGTGGGCGCTTCCCGCGTGCGCGACATGTTCGAGCAGGCCAAGAAGAACGCGCCCTGCATCATCTTCATCGACGAGATCGACGCGGTGGGCCGCCACCGCGGCGCCGGCCTCGGCGGCGGCAACGACGAGCGCGAGCAGACGCTCAACCAGCTGCTGGTGGAGATGGACGGCTTCGAGGCCAACGAGGGCATCATCATCATCGCCGCCACCAACCGGCCCGACGTGCTCGACCCGGCGCTCCTGCGCCCCGGCCGCTTCGACCGCCAGATCGTGGTGCCGAACCCCGACGTGGGCGGGCGCGAGAAGATCCTGCGCGTGCACATGCGCAAGGTGCCCCTGGCGCCCGACGTGGACGCCAAGGTGATCGCCCGCGGCACGCCCGGCTTCTCCGGCGCCGACCTTGCCAACCTCGTCAACGAAGCGGCCCTGCTGGCGGCGCGGCGCAACAAGCGGCTCGTCACGCAGGCCGAGTTCGAGGACTCCAAGGACAAGGTGATGATGGGTGCCGAGCGCCGCTCCATGATCATGTCCGAGGAGGAGAAGCGGCTCACGGCCTACCACGAGGCGGGCCACGCCATCGTCGGCATGCACGTGCCGCAGCACGACCCGCTGCACAAGGTCACCATCATCCCGCGCGGGCGGGCGCTGGGCCTCACCGTCAGCCTGCCGGAGCGGGACAGGCTGAGCTACACGCGCCAGTACTGCGTGTCGCGGCTCGCCTCGGTGTTCGGTGGGCGCGAGGCGGAGATCCTGATCTTCGGGCCGGACAACGTGACCAACGGCGCCACCGGCGACATCCAGCAGGCCACGCGCCTCTCCCGCGCCATGGTCATGGAATGGGGCATGTCGGAGAAGCTCGGCCGCGTGCGCTACCACGGCAACGAGCAGGAGGTGTTCCTCGGCCATTCGGTGACGCAGACCGTCAACATGTCCGAGGAGACGGCCAAGCTGATCGACGACGAGATCCGGAGCTTGGTCGAGGAGGGCGAGCGGACGGCGCGCGGCATCCTCACCGAGCATATCGAGGACCTGCACAAGCTGGCCAAGGCCCTGCTCGAGCATGAGACCCTGTCGGCCGACGAGGTGGACAAGGCCCTGCGCGGCGAGCCTATCGTGCGCAACAACGACTACGAGGACACCAAGGGCCCTGCCGGCCCCGCCGTCCCTGCCGCCGGCAAGTCGCGCCCGCCCCGCTCCGAGCCCGGCCGCGGCGGTCTGGAGCCCTACCCGCAGACGTAAGCTGTCGCGCCGCACAAGTCCCCTCTCCCCGCTTGCGGGGAGAGGGCTAGGCTAGGGTGAGGGGCAGCCACACGGGAAAGCCTCTCCACACGAGGCCTCAATCTAAAGCCGGCAGTTGGATAGACTCGTCCGGCCACGGCGGGATGGATTTTCAACTTTGAGGTGCATCAGGCAGCGGCCGGTTCCAGGCGCGCCGGCGGCTTGAGCGCGCGCCCTCCCAGGAAGCGACGCAAGGCGTGGGTGAGGATGCGGTACCGACGCATGACTGGCGGTGTGCTGATTGCCGGCCATCACCTCCACATCCAGCACACCAGGCGTAGGTGGGACAGGAAGAAGGTGTGGTGGCTCGGGCGGCCGGGCTTCTTGGGGTTGTAGCCGAGCACGGCGAGGGATGTGATGCGGCTTTGCGCCCTACGACTTCCGCGACAGTTCGTCGAGCTTAGCCTGCATGGCAGCGAGCTGGGACTTGAGCTGGTCCAGCTCGTCCGACCTCGCGGCGGGGGCGGCCGGCGTGGACGTTACCGCCTCCGGCTTGAGTGACTCGGCGGGCTTCCCCGCCTCGCCCTCCGCTCCACCCTGGCGTACCGCCGAGGGCTTGCCGAACGGCGAGAACATGGCCATGGCCTGCTCGAACATGGCGAGGTTCTTGCGCGCCTGCTCCTGGTAGGCCTCGAAGGCGCCGGCCGGGGTGAAGGCGCCCGCGAAGGTCTTGCGGAACCGCTCCTGCTCTTTGGCCAACATCTCCAGGCTCACCTGCAGGTAGCTCGCACCATGCGCTCGATCGAGTCTCCATAGAACCGGATCAGCTGGCGCAGGAACGGGATGGGCAGCAGCGTCTGCCCGCCCATGCGGCTCTCCTGCTCGACGATGATCTGGGTGAGGACGGAGTGGGTCAGGTCGTCGCCGGACTTGGCGTCGAACACCACGAAGTCCCGGCCCCCCTTGACCATGGCGGCCAAGTCATCCAGCGTGACGTACGTGCTCGTGTCCGTATTGTAGAGCCTGCGGTTGGCGTACTTCTTGATGACGACGGGCTCGACCCGCTCGGGGTCTTTGCCGGAGGGAGGATCGGCCTTGCTGAGCACGCGCATTGCGCCATCGCCGTGAAGATTAGAACTTTCGTCTTATTGCACTGTAGCATGACCGCCGGCTGCCAGACCAGCCAATTTCTTGGGCAACCCTACGTTGGCCCAAGATCTTGGGAGGAGTCCCCCTTCACGCTGGCATCCCTGGTGTTATGCACCAATGCCAGAGGGCCGGGCGCCAAGGGTCTTCCCGTGCGAGTCGGGCGTTCGGGCTGGTCAGAGCCCAGGGAGCAGCCTTACATATGCGCAGGAGAGACTACTCACCGATTCCCCCACCCTGGCCAACCCCCTGGAGAGCCCATCCCATGCCGAAGGATGCTTCCTCGATCGTGATCGCCAGCGCCGCCCGAACACCGGTCGGGTCCTTCAACGGCGCCCTGGCCAGCCTGCCAGCCCACGACCTCGGGAAGGTCGCCATCAAGGCCGCCCTGGAGCGCGCCCGCGTCGAGCCGGGCGAGGTCTCCGAGGTCATCATGGGCCAGATCCTGTCGGCCGGGCAGGGCCAGAACCCCGCCCGGCAGGCCTCCATCGGGGCCGGCATCCCTGTGGACGCCCCGGCCTGGGGCGTGAACCAGCTGTGCGGCTCGGGGCTCAGGGCTGTGGCACTGGGCGCCCAGCAGGTCCAGTTCGGGTCTTCCCGCATCGTGGTGGCCGGCGGCCAGGAGAGCATGAGCCAGGCTCCGCACTGCGCCCACATGCGCGACGGCACCAAGATGGGCGACGTCAAGTTCATCGACACCATGATCAAGGACGGCCTGTGGGATGCCTTCAACGGCTATCACATGGGCACCACGGCCGAGAACGTGGCCCGCCAGTGGCAGATCACCCGCGACGAGCAGGACCGCTTCGCCGTGGCTTCCCAGAACAAGGCGGAGGCCGCTCGCAAGGCCGGCAAGTTCAAGGACGAGATCGTCCCGGTCGTCATCAAGACCCGCAAGGGCGAGACGGTGTTCTCCGACGACGAATACATCAAGGACGGGGTGACGTACGATGCCGTGGCCAAGCTCAAGCCTGCCTTCGACAAGGAGGGCACGGTGACGGCCGCCAACGCCAGCGGCATTAACGACGGCGCCGCCGCGGTGGTGCTCATGACCCTGGCCGAGGCCGAGAAGCGGGGTATTGCGCCGCTCGCCCGTATCGTCTCCTGGGCGCACGCCGGGGTGGACCCGTCCATCATGGGCACGGGGCCGATACCGGCCTCCAAGAAGGCCCTGGAGCTGGCCGGCTGGAGCGTGAAGGACCTGGACCTGATCGAGGCCAACGAGGCCTTCGCCGCCCAGGCCTGCGCGGTCAACAAGGGGCTCGGCTGGGATACCGAGAAGGTGAACGTGAACGGCGGCGCCATCGCCATCGGTCATCCCATCGGCGCCTCCGGGGCGCGGGTGCTCAACACGCTCTTGTTCGAGATGCAGCGCCGCAACGCCAAGAAGGGCCTCGCCACGCTCTGCATCGGCGGCGGCATGGGCGTGGCTATGTGCGTGGAGCGGGATTGAGCCACCGAGCGTCAGATGAGACGAGGCGACCCACGGTCGGGGATGGGTTCCCCCGCTGTGTGTCGCACCGGTAACAGCAATCGTATGCCTTGAAGCTTCGCCCAGAGTCAGTCGCCCGAAACGATTGCGAGTCGAGAGCGGAGCCTGCTAGTTGGCTATGTATGAACGATAGCCGATAAGCGGCATTGTCTGTGTGCTGCCCGGGGGGATTTCGATGCATCGTCTAAGCCTGCTGGTCATAGGACTGGCTTGCCTAGGGGGATGTGCGCAACCGCTCGCGGTGGCCAACGTGACGGATATCAAGTCGAGCACTGGTAGCCGCGGGATCGACGTCTACGAGCAACAACGCCGGACGGGAGCCTCTGTGCCCGAGTTCGCGGGCGATCAGCTGGTGGAGGTGCGCACCTACAAGCGGACGGAGGAGAGTGGCGAGGTCGAGATGGCCGGAGCGAGCTGCTCGCTGTCGGCTGCCGGCTTCTCAGCGACGATGCAGAGCCCGGCGAAGGTGCGCGTGCCACTTTATCGCGGGCAATCGAGCACGCTGGCCGTAACCTGCGAGATGCCGGGCTATCAGAAGCAATTGGTTACCGTGGCCCCCTTCGACGCCACCCGCTCGCAGCGCTACGCCAGCAGTAGCGGCGGCGGCCTCATTGGTGTGGTGGTTGTGGCGGCCGTCGATGCCATGGCCGACAACAGCAAGAACGAATGGCGCTATCCGGTCGCGCGCGTCGTGCTGGAGCCGAGCCCTTCGGCGAACAAGAGGGCGAGGGACTGATTGGATCGGTCCTGACGCTCTAGGGACCCACGAAAAAAACTTCCTCGGCCGGTAGTGACACCGGCCGAGGAATTTTTTTACCTTATCCGTTCTAGGATATCGCTTACGGTCTGGAGTTCAGGGAAGCGCCACATGGCCAGGGTTGCACTCGTGACGGGAGGGACGCGCGGCATCGGTCTCGCCATCTCGGTCGCGCTCAAGAGATACGGCTTCCGCGTGGCCGCCAACTACGGGGGCAACGACGCCGCTGCCCGGCGCTTCCAGTGCGACACGGGCATCCCGATCTACAGGTGGGACGTCTCGGACTACGCCGCCTGCGAGAAGGGCGTGGCGGCCGTGACGCGCGAGGTCGGTCCGGTCGATGTGCTGGTCAACAATGCCGGCATCACCCGCGACGGCATGCTGCACCGGATGACCAAGGAGAGCTGGGACGCGGTGATCCGCACCAACCTCGACTCGGTCTTCAACACGACCCGCCTGGTGATCGACGGCATGCGCGCCCGCAGCTACGGGCGCATTGTCAACATCTCCTCCATCAACGGCCGCAAGGGGCAGATGGGGCAGGCCAACTACTCCGCCGCCAAGGCGGGCCTCCTGGGCTTCAGCAAGGCCGTGGCCCAGGAGGGCGCGGCCAAGGGCATCACCTGCAACGTGATCGCGCCGGGCTACATCGCCACCGAGATGGTGCAGGCGGTGCCGAAGGACGTGCTGGAGAGCAAGATCCTGCCGCAGATCCCCGTCGGCCGGCTCGGCACGGCGGAGGAGATCGCCCGCTGCGTGGTGTTCCTCGCCGGCGAGGAGGCCGGGTTCATCACCGGCGCCTGCCTCGACGCCAACGGCGGGCAGTATATGGCGTAGCGGGGAACGGGACCCCCTCTCCCCGCGCAGCTCGCCCCTTGCCACCTGCTCCAATGGCGCGGGGAGAGGGCCGGGTGAGGGGCAGCCATGAACGACCGGGCTGATTCCTGGCTGGCCCTCACCTCCTCCCTCTCCCCGTCGCCCTCGGGACCGTTGTGGCGGGTCTCCCTTGCGGATGGCCCGAAGGCGGCGGGGAGAGGGAGGAGCGCGCGGCCTCGTTCTCGCCTCCCTGCACCCGGCGCGATTCCGCGGGCCCGTCTGTCGAGGGTCGGCACAGCCGGTGATCGGATGAAACCTTGTCACTGCCCCGGAATGCCGATATAGCCTCACCCGCGAAACCGGGGTCGGACCCCGGCCCAACGGGCGCGTAGCTCAGCGGTAGAGCACTACCTTGACATGGTAGGGGTCACAGGTTCGATCCCTGTCGCGCCCACCACCTTGATCCTGGTCTGGCTGAGTATCGGCCACCTTGCGTCGCAGCGCGCTCCCGCGTGAGCGGGTTCGTTCTTCGATGCTTTGCTGCCAGGACGGCCGCCTATGGCCCCGTGAGTTTTGACCCGCAGGCGCCTCTCGACGTGGCGGCAGTTACGGCCGCATCGAGCCGATGATCTTCTCAAGGGAGACGCTGTCGGTGATCAGGCGCTGCTTGACGGCGGCCGCATGCCACATGCGGTACCAGCGGGTGGCCTCCGCAACGTCGGGGCCTGCATCGGCACCCTGAATCTCCCTGAGGTGATTTGGATCGTACGACCTGGCGAGGGCCCAGGCGACGTCTGGCGAGCCCTCCGACGCCATGGCGAGCAGCTGCTGACGCGCGGCCAGCACGCGGCCGGTGCTCATGACCGCCTGTGCAGCCTCCACAGCCGGACTGACCGTGGTCTGGACGCCCGGTCGCTCTTCTTCGGGCGAAACTGCCGACCCCGGGAAGACGCCCGGCGCATCGGGTACCCCCACAGCCGGCCTGACCGTGGTCTGGGCGCCTGGTCGCTCTCTGGGCGAAACCGCCGGCCCCGGGAAGACGCCCGACGCATCGGGCGCCTTCGAAGACGCCTGCTGTCGATTTGGGCCATCTTTCGGCGTCGAGGTTGCTTGCGGCCCTAAGCCGGTAAGCACATATGCGAATCCGAAAACCAGGACCACAGCCGCCGTCACCATCACAGTCATGGTGCTGGCGATGCCGATCAGATAGCCACGACGAAAACCAAGCTCGGCGGGTCGCGCGCTATCGGGCTGACGCTCGGCAGGAAACCCGTGCAGGCGGTGCAGGACCCCCTTCACCTCGCTGAGCTTGCGACCCTCTCTCCTGGATTGATTCATGTCCGTCCTTGAGCCGATGCGCGCGGCGGCTGTGCCCACTCAACATCTGGTCGGTGCAACGACTGTGCCCACTCAACATCTGGTCGGGAAGGTGGCGGGTCGCATGCGAGGCGATACTCTTTCGCATGCCGCAGCCAACCGGATGTGTGCGGATGACGCATCGGCTCAAATTCCTCCATCGCCCGGTCGATGGGCTCGGCCTCATCTCGGGCTCGGACGATGCCGGGGCGGTCGTCGCGACGGCCGCGCATGATCGACACGCGCCGCCACGGGGGCGAAGTCTCTGGGTGCTTGGGTTGACGCGGCATGAGTTGCACCGAACCAATCGGTTGACAACGCAACGAGAACCGTTGCACGCCAACGAATTGGTCGCAACGTCTAAGTCATTGAATTCACACGCACAGGTTCGGTCCCTGTCGCGCACACCACCGCACGGCGAGCAACCGACTCCGGGCTCTCCTCAAGACCAGGACCGCTTTGCCATCGCGCAGCTTTTGTCCTCCGCCCGTCCGACGCAGCGATCTCGCCTTCCTCGCGCGAGCGCTGCGTCGCAATCTCGGAGCGCAATGCTATCCCCGGCACCAGGAGGCGTGATACAATTGATACGCCAGTATATTTCAAATAACATTTGATAATTTCTCTACTTATTAAGTATAACTGGCTCGCATCCCAAATGCTCATTGACACCGTGACGCTGATCTGCTACCGTACTGCTATCATCACTACAGTCGCGTCGCCACGGTCGCTCGCTTCCTGCCGCCGCACGCATCCGCGCACCAGCCCCAGATGCAGTTCACCTCCAAGCTCAGCCCCGAGCAGTGGGCCGAGGCCCGGCGCATGCGCGCCGACGGCGCTCTCTATGCAGAGATCGCCGAGCGCCTCGGCATGAGCATCCACACCATCGGCCACCGCGCGCGCCAGGAGGGGTGGCCGTCGCCCACCCGCCCTCCTTCGCGGGCGGCCAGGGCACGACCGGCATCGCCTGCCACGGCCAGCGTCCGCAGCCGCCTGGCGCAGCGGCTCTACAGGGTCATCGAGTTCAAGATCAAACTGATGGAGCTACGCATGATCAAGCAGCTGCAGGCCCACGAGAACGACCCGGACGGCGCCCCGCCGCCACCGCCCACCAAGGACGCTTGTCGACGCCGAGGCCGGCGACGACGATGCCGCAGCTGTCGGAGCCGGCCGTGGAGGTGACGGGCGGGTCCACGGCGACGACGATGCGGGTGAGCTCAGGGCGGGCCAGCATGCGGGCCTGCTCGATCTGGCTGCGCTTCCAGAGGCCCGTGAGGCGCTCCTCGACGATCTCGCCTTCCAGCTCCTGGCGGCCGATGGGCGTGTCGCCGTAGCGGCGCCGCATCTCGGCCAGAAAGGAGGGTGAGAGGAACGTGGCGTTGTCGGCCGTGCGCGAGCGGGTGACGGCGGTGGCGGCGTCGTCCATGACCTTCTTCAAGAGGAGGAGCGGGCGCGGCGTGGTGGTGATGACGCACTGCGGCCAGCGGCCGAGCCGGAGGGCGAACTGCAGATTGTCCCAGGCGAGCTCCGGGCGGCGCCACTTGGCGAGCTCGTCGCACCAGGCGGCGTCGAACTGGGGGCCGCGCAGGCAGTCGGGGTCGTCGGCGCCGAACAGCTGGGCCATGGTGCCGTTGTCCCAGACCAGCTGGTTCTTGGAGGCCTCCAGCTTGGGACGCTCTTTGGGCGGGTATACGGACATGAGGCCGGAGACGCCCTCGATCATGATCGAGCGGACCTGGGCGATGGTGTCGCCGATGAGGGCGATGCGGCGCGAGCGGCGGTCGGCGAGCGGGGGCTCGCCGATCACCTGGGCGCGCACCCACTCGGCGCCGGCCCGCGTCTTGCCGGAGCCACGGCCGCCGAGGATAAGCCAGGTGTGCCAGCGACCTCCCCCTTTCGCCAGGACGGGGGCGAGCTGGTCGTCGCGGGCGTGCACGCCCCAGTCGTAGACGAGGTCTCTCTCCCACTCAGCGCGCGCGAGGTGCGCGGCGAGGATGGCGGGACCGTCAGGATGCTGGGAATATCTTTGCAAGGCGCTCCGCAATATCGCGGCGTAGAGCGTCCTTCTCGGATGCCGCGGCAAGTCCGTCGGGCTCGATGTCGTCGCTGAGGGCAGTGAGCTCGGGGTTGACGGCTCTGGCCGCTGTTGC